>CAZZAW010000335.1:0-2522 GCA_964652405.1 uncultured Ramlibacter sp. | reverse complement strand
CGCGCAGCTTGTCGATCACGGCGTCCAGGTGGTCGGCACGTCCATGGCGCAGCAGCACGTCGCCACCCGCGGCCGCTACGGCGCACAGGAAGGTGCCGGCCTCGATGCGGTCGGCCACCACCTCGTGGGTGCATCCATGCAGCTGCTCGACGCCCTGGATGCGGATGCGGCTGGTGCCCTGCCCTTCGACCTTCGCGCCCATGGCGATGAGCATCTCGGCCAGGTCGGTGATCTCCGGCTCCTGCGCGGCGTTCTCCAGCACGGTCTCGCCGTCGGCCAGCGCGGCGGCCATCATGAAGTTCTCGGTGCCGGTCACCGTGATCATGTCGGTGGTGATGCTGGCGCCCTTGAGCCGCTCCCGGCCCTTGGGCAGCTTGGCGATGATGTAGCCGTGCTCCACCACGATCTCGGCGCCCATCTGCTGCAGGCCCTTGATGTGCTGGTCCACCGGCCGCGAGCCGATCGCGCAGCCGCCGGGCAGCGACACGGTGGCTTCGCCGAAGCGCGCGAGCAGCGGGCCCAGCGCGAGCACCGAGGCGCGCATGGTCTTCACGAGTTCGTACGGGGCCTCGGGCGAGCTGAGCTTGCTGGAATCGATCCACACGCTGCCGTCGCCGCGCCGTTCGGCGGCCACGCCCATGTTGCGGATCAGCTTGAGCATGGTCGCCACGTCCTGCAGCCGGGGCACGTTGTGCAGCGTGACCGGGTCGGCCGTCAGCAGCGCCGCGCACAGCTCGGGCAGCGCCGCGTTCTTGGCGCCGGAAATCCGGACCTCGCCCTGGAGCTGGCGGCCCCCGCGAATCAGTAGCTTGTCCATGAAAGCTCTAGTGAGGTGTCGCCGCCCACTCGGCCGGCGTGAAGGTCTTCATCGACAAGGCATGCACCTCGTCGGTGTGCATTCTCGCACCCAGGGTGGCGTACACCCGCTGGTGGCGCTGGATCAGCCGGCGCCCCTCGAACTCGGGGGAGACGACCACCGCCGACCAGTGGCGGCCATCGCCCTCCACCTCGAGGTGGTCGCACGGCAGCCCGGCGGCGATGATGGAACGCAGTTCGTCGGCAGTCATCCTGGTCACCCGCGAATCTTGTAGCCGATGCGCAGCAGGTGGACGGCGATCGCGCTCACCACCAGCGCGGCGCTGCCCACGATCGCCAGGCTGAGCCAGGGCGAGACGTCGCTGACGCCGAAGAAGCCATAGCGGAAGCCGTCGATCATGTAGAAGAAGGGGTTGAGGTGGCTCACGCCCTGCCAGAAGGCCGGCAGGGAGTGGATGGAATAGAACACGCCCGACAGGAAGGTCATGGGCATGATGATGAAGTTCTGGAACGCGGCCATCTGGTCGAACTTCTCGGCCCACAGGCCGGCGATCAGGCCCAGCGCGCCCAGCATGCCCGCGCCCAGGATGGCGAACACCAGGATCCACAGCGGCGCCACGAACTGCGGCTGCGCGAACCAGGCGGTGACCAGCAGCACGCCCAGCCCCACGGCCAGGCCGCGCGCGATGGACGAGCCCACGTAGGCGAAGAACCAGCTCCAGTGCGACAGCGGCGTGAGCAGCACGAACACCAGGTTGCCCATGATCTTGCTCTGGATCAGCGACGAGGAGCTGTTGGCGAAGGCGTTCTGCAGCACGCTCATCATCACCAGCCCCGGCACCAGGAAGGCGGTGTAGGAAATGCGGTCGTAGACCTTGACGTGGTCTTCCAGTACGTGCCCGAAGATCAGCAGGTACAGCATGGCGGTGAGCACGGGCGCCGCCACGGTCTGGAAGCTCACCTTCCAGAAGCGCAGGATCTCCTTGTACAGCAGGGTCTGCCAGCCGCTGGTCGCGATCATGCGGCCACCTTCTCGGCATAACCGGCCGACATCACGTCCAGGAACACGTCCTCCAGGTCGGCCTTGCGGATCTCCACGTCCTCCACGCGCAGGCCGGCCTGGCGGATCACGGCCAGGTACTGCTCGATCTCGTGCGCGTCATGCGCGGGCAGCTGCACGATGCGCCCGGTCATGCGGGCCTTGCCCTCGAACTCGGGCGGCAGCCGCTGGCTGTCCACCTTGAAGCGCAGCACGTTGCTGGAGGCGGCCTTGAGCAGGTCGCTGGTGCGCTCCAGCGCCACCACGCGGCCCGACTTGAGCATGGCGATGCGGCCGCACAGGGCCTCGGCCTCTTCCAGGTAATGGGTGGTGAGCAGCACCGTATGGCCTTCGCGGTTCAGCCGCGCGATGAACTGCCAGAGCGTCTGGCGCAGCTCCACGTCGACGCCGGCCGTCGGCTCGTCCAGCACGATCACCGGCGGCTTGTGCACCAGCGCCTGGGCCACCAGCACACGGCGCTTCATGCCGCCCGAGAGCTGGCGCATGTTGGCATTGGCCTTGTCGGCCAGGCCCAGGCTTTCCAGCAGCTCGGAGATCCAGGCCTCGTTGTTCTTCACGCCGAAGTAGCCGGACTGGATGCGCAGCGCCTCACGCACGTTGAAGAAGGGATCGAACACCAGCTCCTGGGGCACCACGCCCAGCTGCC
>CAZZAW010000334.1:0-2524 GCA_964652405.1 uncultured Ramlibacter sp. | reverse complement strand
ATGCCCATGGCCCGGGACGCCAGGTGCAGCTCCAGCTCCACCATCTCCACGCTGCCGGCCGCGAGCGGCTCGGCTCGCACGCCGGTCATGCAGCCGCGGATGCGTCGGGCCAGCGAACCCACGCCTTGCCATTCCAGCCGGTAGATCGGGTAGCCGGTCGCGTGTCCCTGCGGAATGGGGCTGCCGGCCAGGCGGCCGCCGGCCAGCTGGTCGTGGCACTGGGCGCACGAGAGGTGGAGCTGGCCGATGCGCTGGGCGAAGAGCTGGGCGCCGCGCTCGCGGAATGGCGTGAGGCGCGGATCGGCCGGCGGCGCCAGGGGCATGCCGCGCGATTGCAAGCCCACCAGGATTTCCCGGCTGAGCAGGCTCTCGTGCTCGGCGGGCCAGGGCGCCTGGCCCTGGTGCCGCTGGCGGCACAGGTTGATGCGCGTGCCCAGGTTCACCGGCCGCGCCAACGCCTGGTCCCAGGCCGGGTAGCGGGCCGCGACGCCGCGCAGCGCTCCCGGTTCGCCATGGCAGCTGGCGCAGCTGCGCGCCGAGGCCGCGGGGCTGCGGTTCCACAGCACCTCGCCCTCCTGGCGCCACAGCATGGCGGGGTTGGCCGCGTCGTCGCGCTGCATGGCCTGGGTGGCCGCGCCCATGAACTCGAAGCCGGACTTGCGCGTGTCGGGCGCGGGCGTGGCGCAGCCCGCCAGCAGCAGGGCCAGGGCCGCCAGCGCGCGCGCCCTCATGCCACGGTCAGCGCCCGGCGCTCGGTCTGGTCGAACCCGTTGTCGCCCTGCCACCGGAATTCCAGCGTGCCGCTCTCGGTGGCGACCGTGTGGAACACGAGGTAGGGGTTGGCGGACACGGCGGGAAAGAGTTCGGCGGAGAACACCAGCTCGCCGTTGTAGCGGCAGGTGAAGGTGCGCAGGATGTCGCGCGGGAGCACGCGGCCGTCGGCGCCCGGCCGGTAGCCGGTTTCCATGGGATGCGCGATCAGCACGCGGATCTCGATCACCTCGCCGCGGCGGGCGGAGGCGGGCAGGGTGACGAGGGCGCGTGCCATTCAGCTCCCCGGCGAATCGCCTTCCAGGCAGGCCGCCAGCACCACCACCACGTCGGCGGTGTCGGACCAGTAGCTGCCGTCGCTCATGCGGGCCACGGCCACCAGCTTCTGGCTGGTGGCCAGGCGGATGCGGGTGGCGACCTGCGCCTTGCCGGCGCGCGGCCCCAGCGTGAAACGGGCCACTTCGCGCTGCGGGTTGCGCTCGTTGAACACCGCGATCGCCGTCACGTGGTCGGCGGCCGTCATCGGGCTGTCCACGGCCACGCCCAACGGCACGGTGTTGCCGTTGTCCACCAGCTTGGCAATGTCCAGCTTCACGCGGCCCGGCCGTACCGGCGCGCCCGAGGTCCAGGCCGCGATCGCGGCCGCCAGTTCCCCACCACCCTGGGCCAGCGCGGGCGCCGCCAGCACCGTGCCGGCGGCTAGACCCAGCAGGTCTCGGCGGGCCAGCGTCACTTGAGCGTCTCCAGCCAGGCCGCCACGTCCTCCAGCTGCTGCTCGGTGAAGATGGTCTTGCCGCGCCAGGCGCCGCCGACGCGCTGCAGGCCCTCCGTGCTCAGGTACGACGGCATGATGGTCTGCGGGTTGAGCGAGCGCGAATCCGCGATGCGCTGGCGCAGCTGCTCGCGGGTCCAGCGGCTGCCCGCGCCCGCGAGGTCGGGGGCCAGGTTGCCCTGGAAGCGTTCCTCGGGAATCGGTGCCGTATGGCACAGCAGGCACAGGCCCACCTGCCGGTTGGCCACGATGGCGCGGCCGCGTTCGGCGTCGCCTTGGGCGAAGGCCGGCGCAGCCACGAGGACGGCGAGCAGGAGGGCGTGGGGCCGTACTGCCAAGCCCGGCTCCCTCAGGCGCGCTTGAGGCTGTGGTTCTTCAGCGGCAGGTCGCGGATGCGCTTGCCGGTGGCGGCGAAGATCGCGTTCAGCACCGCCGGCGCGGCCACCGCGATGGTGGGCTCGCCAACGCCGCCCCAGAACCCGCCCGAGGGCACGATCAGGGTCTCCACCTTGGGCATGTGGCGCATGTGGACCACGGGGTAGGTGCTGAAGTTGTCCTGCTCGATGCGCCCGTCCTTGAGCGTGCACTCGCCGAACAGGGCCGCCGACAGGCCGTAGGCGAAGGAGCCTTCCACCTGCGCCTCGATCTGCTGCGGGTTGACCGCGTAGCCGCAGTCCGTGGCGGCCACGATGCGGTGGATCTTCAGCTCACCGTCGTTGTTGACCGACACCTCGGCGCAGGCCGCCACGTAGCTGCCGAACCCGTGGGTCTGCGCCAGGCCACGGAACACTTTCTGGCCGCCCACGTCCGGCGCGGGGGTGCCCCAGCGCACGCGCTCGGCCACCGCGTTGAGCACGGCCAAGTGCTTGGGGTGGTTGGCCATGAGCTTGCGGCGCAGGGCCAGCGGGTCCTGCCGGGTGGCCACGGCCACCTCGTCCAGGAAGCACTCCAGGTAGACCGCATTCTGGTTCAGGTTGACGC
>CAZZAW010000333.1:0-2547 GCA_964652405.1 uncultured Ramlibacter sp. | reverse complement strand
ACTGCGCTACGTGCAGACGGAGTCGGCGGTCGACATCTCGGAGGAGATCGACCAGCTGTCCAAGAAGAGCCAGCAGCTCACCAAGGACATCTACAGCGAGCTCACGCCCTGGCAGATCACCAAGATCGCGCGGCACCCCGAGCGTCCCTACACGCTCGACTACGTGGGCGAGATCTTCACGGACTTCATCGAGCTGCACGGCGACCGCCATTTCGGCGACGACCAGTCCATCGTGGGCGGACTCGCGCGGTTCAACGGCAGCGCCTGCATGGTGCTGGGCCACCAGAAAGGCCGCGACACCAAGGAGCGGGGACTGCGCAACTTCGGCATGAGCCGGCCCGAGGGCTACCGCAAGGCGCTGCGCCTGATGAAGACGGCCGAGAAGTTCAAGCTGCCGGTCTTCACCTTCGTGGACACCCCCGGCGCCTACCCGGGCATCGACGCCGAGGAGCGCGGCCAGTCCGAGGCCATCGGCCGCAACATCTACGAGATGGCGCAGCTGGAAGTGCCCATCATCACCACCGTGATCGGCGAGGGCGGCTCCGGCGGCGCGCTGGCCATCTCCGTGGCCGACCAGGTGCTGATGCTGCAGTACTCCATCTACTCGGTGATCAGCCCGGAAGGCTGCGCCTCCATCCTGTGGAAGACCTCCGAGAAGGCACAGGACGCGGCCGATGCCATGGGCATCACGGCGCACCGCCTCAAGGCGCTGGGCCTGGTCGACAAGATCGTCAACGAGCCGGTGGGCGGCGCCCACCGTGACCACAAGCAGATGGCCGCCTTCCTCAAGCGCGCGCTGAACGACGCCTGGCGCCAGCTGGCTGACCTGAAGCCGCGCGAACTGCTGGACCGGCGCTACGAGCGGCTGCAAAGCTATGGCCGCTTCTCCGACACCAAGGCCGACGCGCGCTAGCCCCGATGCGCCGGCCAATCCGGCGCTGGCCCTGCTGAGGGGCCTGTCCATCGACCTGCCCGCCGCCATCGCCTACAGCGGCGGTGCCGATTCCACCGCCTTGCTGCATGCGGCGGCCACCACGTGGCCGGGGCAGGTCAGCGCGCTCCACGTGCACCATGGGCTGCAGGCCGCAGCCGACAGTTTCGCGGCCCACTGCCGGGCCACGTGCGAGGCGCTGGGGGTGCCGCTGCAGGTCGTCCATGTCGACGCGCGCCCTGGGCCGGGCCAAAGCCCGGAGGACGCCGCCCGACAGGCCCGTTACCGTGCGCTGGCGCAGGCCGCCGCGACAGCGGGAGCGCGCACCGTCCTGCTGGCCCAGCATGCGGACGACCAGGTGGAAACCTTGCTGCTGGCGCTCAGCCGGGGAGCCGGCTTGCCGGGCCTGGCCGCGATGCCGGCGCGCTTCGAGCGTCACGGCGTGTCGTTCGTGCGGCCGCTGCTGCCGGCCAGCGCCGAGTCCCTGCGGCAGTGGCTGGCATCGGCACAGGTGGCCTTTGTGGAAGACCCGACCAACGCCGATCCGTCGTTCACGCGCAACCGTATCCGTCTCCGGCTGCTGCCGGTGCTGGCCGCCGCCTTTCCACAGTACCGTGAGACCTTCGCCCGCAGTGCCCGCCATGCTGCCCAGGCGCAGGAGCTGCTGGACGAGATCGCGCGGGCCGATCTGGCCGGCATGGGCGGCGAGCCGGAGGTCGCAGCGCTGCGGCAGCTGCCTCGCGCGCGCCAGGGCAACCTGCTGCGCCACTGGCTGCGCAGCGTCCATGGGGCGCAGGCCAGCGCCGCCCAGCTTGCCGAACTGCAGGACCAGCTCGAGGCCTGCGCCACCCGCGGCCACGGCATCCGGCTGCGGGTCGGCAATGGCTTTGTCGAGCGCCACGGCGAGCGGCTCGCGTACCTCGCCTCGGTATAATCCCGCGGTTTTGCGCGGCGCGGCCCGCGGTCAAACCTCCTGCTTCAGCGCCGCATCCCTTTTCTTTCCATGGCATTGATCGTTCACAAATACGGCGGCACGTCGATGGGCTCGACCGAGCGCATCCGCAACGTCGCCAAGCGCGTGGCCAAGTGGGCCCGTGCCGGCCACCAGATGGTGGTGGTCCCCAGTGCCATGAGTGGCGAGACCAACCGGCTCCTGGGCCTGGCCAAGGAACTCGCCCCGGCCAAGGCGACCGACGCGCTCCACCGCGAACTCGACATGCTGGCCTCCACCGGCGAGCAGGTGTCCGTGGGCCTGCTGGCCATCGCGCTCCAGGCTGAAGGCCTGGAGGCGGTGAGCTACGCCGGCTGGCAGGTGCCGATCCGCACCAACAGCGCCTACACCAAGGCCCGCATCGAATCGATCGACGACAAGAAGGTGCGTGCCGACCTCGCCGCCGGCAAGGTGGTGATCATCACCGGCTTCCAGGGCGTGGACGACCATGGCCACATCACCACCCTCGGCCGCGGGGGCAGCGACACCTCCGCGGTGGCGGTAGCCGCGGCCATGAAGGCGGCCGAATGCCTGATCTACACCGACGTGGACGGCGTCTACACCACCGACCCGCGCGTGGTGCCCGAGGCGCGCCGCCTGCACACCGTGAGCTTCGAGGAGATGC
>CAZZAW010000332.1:0-2558 GCA_964652405.1 uncultured Ramlibacter sp. | reverse complement strand
TGCCCGGGCGTGGTGTAGTAGATGCCGCTGCGGTACTGCGTGCCCACGTCGTTGCCCTGGCGGTTGAGCGTGGTGGGGTCGTGGATGACGAAGAAGATCTCCAGGATCTGCCGCAGGCTGATCTGCTGCGGGTCGTACTCGAGCTTGACCACCTCGTTGTGGCCGGTGGTGCCGGTGCACACCTGCTCGTAGCTCGGGCGCTCGACGGTGCCGTTGCTGTAGCCCGATTCCACGTCGGTGATGCCCCGGGCCTTCACGTAGACCGCTTCGGTGCACCAGAAGCAGCCGCCGCCCAGGACGATGGTTTCAGTGGAAGTAGCCATGGAACGCCTCCTGCTCACGCGACAAGGGCGCCGATCTTACGCGCGCGGCCCAATCCCTAGCGGCCGCGGTCAGGCTTTTTCCTGCCGGGCCGCAGGGGCCCCACCGCGGCGCGCATCACCCGCAGCAGCACCAGCGCCAGGATGGCGCCGGCCACGGCCAGGCCGAGCGATCCGGCCTTGAAGTCGGTGTCGTTGACCACCCCGCCGTTGAGCATGGAGGCCACGAAGTCGCCCCCGAGGAAGGCGCCGAAGATGCTGACGGCGATGTTTTCGACGGCGACCGTGCGGGTGCCGGCAGGCGAGAACCGGCCCGCGAGCAGGCCGATGAGGCCGCCGACGGCGGCCCAGATGAAGGGGTTGATGGAAGCGCTCCTGGAGCAAGGCGGGACCCCCATCATGCGCCTTGGCCGCCGCTACCATGGCCGACCCATGCTTCCCGGTGAACTCAAGCCCCTCCTCACGGCCCTGGTCCTGCCCCCCGCCGGGCCGCTGCTGCTGGCGCTGCTGGGCCTGCTGCTCGCCGTGGCCCGCCGCCGCGCCGCCGGGCTGCTGCTCGGGGCCGGCGGCATCGCCCTGCTCTGGCTGGCGAGCTGCCACGCCGTGGGCATCTGGCTGGCACAGGCGCTGCTGCCGATGCCGCCGGCGATCACGCCGGCGCAGCTGCAGCAGGCCCAGGCCATCGTGGTGCTGGGCGGCGGGGTGCTGAAGGAAGCGCCGGAGTACGGCGCCGCCCAGCCCGGCGCGCACACGCTGGCTCGGCTGCGGTACGGCGCCTGGCTGGCCCGGGCCAGCGGCAAGCCGGTGGCTTTCGCCGGCGGCGTGGGGTGGTCCTCGGCCGGCACCGACATGGCGCCCGAAGGCGAGGTGGCGCAGCGCACGGCGCAGGAATGGGGGCTGGTGCTGCGGTGGGTGGATGCGCGCTCGCGCGACACCGCCGAGAACGCGCGCGAAACCCGGCGCCTGCTGGCGGCCGACGGCGTGCAGCGGATCGCCCTGGTCACCGACAGCTGGCACATGCCCCGTTCCGTGCGGGCGTTCGAGGCCGCCGGCTTCCAGGTGCTGCCCGCGCCGACGGGCTTTCCCGCCGCCCGCACCCGACCCCTGCTGGAGTGGCTGCCCTCGGCCGAGGGCCTGGCCCTGTCGCGCCAGGTGCTGCGGGAGTGGGTGGGCCTGCGCGCCGCCGCCTATTGAGATTGACGCGGCGGCCCCGCCCGGCTACATTACTAACCAGTCAGTCAGTAATTTTCCATGCCCCTGTCCAAGCTCATCGGCAAGCCCGATGAAACCCAGGCCAAGCGCGAACGGCGCAAGGAAGCGCGTCCCGGCGAACTGCTGGACGCGGCCCTGGACCTGTTCGTCGAAAAAGGCTTCGCCGCCACGCGCGCCGAGGAAGTGGCCGCTCGCGCCGGCGTGTCCAAGGGCACGCTGTTCCTGTATTTCCCCAGCAAGGAAGAGCTGTTCAAGGCCGTGGTGCGGGACAACATCTCGGGCCGTTTCCAGGAATGGAACGCCGAGTTCGAGGCTTTCCAGGGCAGTTCGCCCGACATGCTGCGCTACTTCATGGTCATGTGGTGGGAACGGATCGGCGCCACCCGCGCCTCCGGCATCACCAAGCTGATCATCAGCGAGGCCCGCAACTTCCCCGAGATCGCGGCCTTCTACCAGAAGGAAGTGATCGTCCCGGGCACCGACTTGATCCGGCGCATCCTGCAGCGGGGGGTGGACCGGGGCGAGTTCGCCGTCAAGGACCCGGAGTACGCGGTGTTCAGCGTGATCGCGCCCATGATCTTCCTGATCATGATGAAGCACTCGCTGGGGGCGTGCGTGCCCCAGGACTACCCGCTGGACCCGGCGCGCTACGTGCAGACGCAGGCCGACATCCTGCTGCAGGGCTTTGCCGTGCGGCCGCCGGCCGGAAAGGGCAAGCCATGAGCCGTGCACTGAAGTGGGGCCTGCTGGCGCTGATGCTG
This sequence comes from uncultured Ramlibacter sp., assembly GCA_964652405.1. Lineage (GTDB taxonomy): Bacteria > Pseudomonadota > Gammaproteobacteria > Burkholderiales > Burkholderiaceae_C > Ramlibacter. The sequence goes on along the minus strand of CAZZAW010000332.1, from coordinate 265 downwards.
GCCGCGGCGGCTGCCGGCGCGCTGCGCCTGATGGGCGCCCGCAAGGCTGAACCCGCGCCCGCGCCGGCCGCGAAGGCGCAGGCCGTGGCGGAACTGGCGGCGGGCGACATCGCGCGGGCCGACACCCTGGAGCTGTCGCAAGGCCTGCCGGTTTCCGGCTCGCTGCGGGCGGTGAACTCCGCCGTGGTGAAGGCCCGCGTGGCCGGCGAGCTGCTGGGCCTGAAGGTGCGCGAGGGCGACGCGGTCCAGGCAGGCCAGGAAATCG
>CAZZAW010000331.1:0-2568 GCA_964652405.1 uncultured Ramlibacter sp. | reverse complement strand
GCCCCCAGCGCCGAAGTGGTGGTTGTGGGGGCCGGGCCAGCCGGATCGGCGAGGATAAGCTATCCGCGCACCTCGGAAGAAGCGACGAAGGCAATTCTGTCGGTCCTGATGCCGAATCCGGCGGTGGTCGAGTTTGACGACATGGATATCGACTGGCTCCCGCATGGCGCGATCAACCGTATGCTGACGTCGCCAACGATTACCGACCGGGTACTCGGCGTCAGCAAGGTTGCCACGGTTAGCACCCAGACCTTGGTCTTGGGTTCCGGCAATAACGTCGGGCCTATCCGTGACACCCTGCGCCGCGTCATAACGATCAAGCTCAACGCGCGATCGGAAGCGCCCGGCACAATCACCTACAAGGGCAATCCGGTCGCCAAGCTTCGCGCCGAACGCGAACGCTTCGTGTCGGCAGCACTTACCATTATTGAAGCCTGGAAAGCTGCCGGGTGTCCTCGAACCAATGTGTCCTCGATTGCCAGCTACGGCGGGGCCTGGGCGGACTACTGCCGTCATCCGCTAATCTGGCTTGGCCAACCTGATCCGGCCACGTCGCTGCTCGAGCAAATGCGCACCGATCCTGACGCTGACTACCTGTTGCGCGTGCTGGAACTCTGGCACGCCAAGCATGGCGATCGCCCATTGACCTTGCGCAAGCTGCTTCAGAGTTACGATAACGAATTCGACGAGGCGTTATCCGACTTGCCCGTCATGGAACGCGGGCAGGTTAACAGGTCCAGGCTAGGGCACCTGTTGAAGCGCAACCAGGACCGCATCATCGGCGGATACATCCTGCAAAAGGCCCCGAACGCGGAGCGTAATGCGTGGCGGGTCATTCGCGCCAAAACCGACCCGGGCAAGGAGGTTGAGGGGGAACCCTCTTTACCGCCTTCGTCTGGGTCCGCCCGGTGAACTGTCAGCCGCGCGGTGACGGGACGCGACCGACCGCAACCACAGCCCCGCTGGGCGCGAAAACGCCCATCGCCATGGCTACCCCCATGCCGCGCCCAACGACGGCCAGAGCGGCTGGTTCTCATCTCACCTTCAGAAGGAATTATCATCATGCCAAAGCATAAACTCACGTCGGCGTTTTGCCGCGACATCATCTGCCCACCGAACAAACGCAAGGTTGTCTATCGTTGCACGGAGCTGACCGGCTTCGGTATTGAAGTTCGTGCTTCCTCGAAGACCTACTGGCTCTACTATACCAAGCCCGATGGCAGGGCCGCCCAGATAAAGATTGGTGGCTATTTCGACCTGTCGTTCGAGCGCGCAAAGCGCAAAGGCAAGGAATTGCGGTCAAAAATCGTACTGGGCGAATCACCTAGTGAGGAACGCGCTCGCGATCGTGCCGTCATCACGTTCAAGGAACTTGCAAGGATGCATGTCGAGCACGCGCAGAACCATCTGCGTTCGCATGCCTGTGTGGAAATGACCCATCGGCGGTACCTCGTGCCCAAGTTCGGCAAGTTGCGCATCGATGAGATCACCACTCAGGAAATCGATGCCTATCTGTCTGAACTGCGCAAGCAGAAGGCCCCCGCGACGGTCGATCGTCTGAGGTCGGTTATGCATCGCAGCTACCGGCTGGCAGCACTCTGGAACTTGCCCGGAGCCGAACGTAACCCGGTCGCAGCGGTGAGGACCCCCCGTTATGAAAATAAGCGCACCTGCCTGCTTTCACCGCAAGACGTTGGGCGGCTCCTTGCTGCCTGCGAACAGTCGCACAATCCCTTGCTCAAATCGATCATCCAGCTGCTGTTGGCAACGGCAGCCAGGAAACGGGAACTGCTCAATGCCCGGCTCGAGCATATCGATCTCGAGCGCGCCGAATGGACGATCCCACACACGAAGAATGGGCATCCCAGAGTTGTCCCGCTCAGTGCAGCTGCGGTTGCGGTGATCAAGGCTCTACCGCGACCTGAAGGCAATCCCTGGCTTCTTCCCAACCCCGCAACCGGCCAGCCGTTCGACAATATCAAGCGCTCCTGGAAGACCGCATGTCGGGCGGCTGGTATGCCTGACCTGCATATCCATGATATGCGGCATGCGGCGATTGGTGCGCTCGTGTCGCAGAATGTCAGCCTTCACGTTGCCGGGAAGATCGCCGGGCACCTGCGGCCGGAAAGCACGGCCAGGTACGCGCATATAGCGGACAAGACCCTCGCCGCTGCTGTCGAAGCGGGCGCCCGAAACCTGGGCTTGTCGGAGGCAGCACAATGAACGAGGCTCTCATCATGCGCCTTCGTACACTTGACCAGGCGCTTAAGGATGACCCCAAGAACAAGCATGATCGGGCCTATGTCCTGATCAATGCCTGCATCGCCGAAGGCGTCGTTCATGGGTCACACATTGTCGACGTGTTGGCGGGCATTGGCTTCAACCGCAGGCATACAGGCATGACCCTTAAGCAGGGCATCCAGCGGAACCCCGTGTGGCCGCAGTGGGGCCGCCATGAAGATGGGACCTACTACGCGCCAGCGCCGACCTGACACATCTAAGCCCCCGTGCAGCCATCGCGCTGTGCGGGGGCGATCTGCGCCTGCGTGCGGATCGCGGTCAGGATGA
>CAZZAW010000330.1:0-2572 GCA_964652405.1 uncultured Ramlibacter sp. | reverse complement strand
TCTTGCCGTTCTCGGCGATGAAGTCGCGCAGCGTGTCGACATCCTTGTAGTCGATTTCCTCGACGCCGGCGACGGTGAAGCGGCAGAAACGCTTGCGCTTGAACAGCAGCGACTGGGTGTTGCGCTTCGGACGCTTGTCCTTGTTGAACTTCTTGAACGTGGCCATGTGGGACCTCTCGAAAATTTAATCTTGCTGGAACTGTTGGACGTGAAGCACCGGGTGCTTGCCGTTGCGGGGCGTCGCCAGGAACCCGGTAAACCTCCAGCGGCTGCCGATGGCCTGGCGGCCGATGCTCTCGGCCACGCTGCCCAGCGCCACCGCCTTGACCGCCGCCTTCACCTGCCTGGCCTGCCCCGCTTCGGTGACCTCCGACTCGTGTTCGAGCCTGAAATCGAGGGCGGGCAATCCGGCGGGGGTGTAACGCAAGGCCGATGCCTCGGCGATGCAGGCGGTCAGGACGACCTGGTTCACTCCCGGATCCGCGGCGACAGGCCGCTTACGACTGGTACTCCGCCTGCTGGGCCTTGCGAGCTTCCTCGCGCTCCACGGTCTTCATCATGGAAGACGGGCCGGTCTCGGCCTTCTTCTTGACCACGGTCAGGTGGCGCAGCACGGCGTCGTTGAAGCGGAAGGCGTGCTCCAGCTCACCCATCACGTTCTGGTCGGCCTCGATGTTCACGCACAGGTAGTGCGCCTTGGCCAGCTTGTTGATCTGGTAGGCCAGCTGGCGGCGGCCCCAGTCCTCGACGCGGTGCACCTTCCCGCCCCCGGCGGTGATCATGCCCTTGTAGCGCTCCAGCATGGCCGGAACCTGTTCGCTCTGATCCGGGTGGATCAGCAAGACGATCTCGTAGTGACGCATGGACTCTCCTTCTGGGTTGAGCCACGGCAGTACCCGTGGCTTTGGTTAAGCCACCCGGTCGTCCAAATAACCGGTGTGGCAAGGCAAAGCCCGACATTATAGCCAAAAAAGAACAACCGCCAGGAGGCTCGCTCCTGGCGGTTGTTCAGGGGTGCCGGTGGCTGCTTAGACGCCGTGCACCATGCTCTTGGCGGAGCCCTTCAGGCTGGGGTACCGCACGTGCTCGACCAGCTCCTGGATCTTGGCGCTGGGCGCCGGCGTCACCAGGCTGACCAGGATGATCACCGCGAAGCCCACCGGCACGCCGAACAGGCCGGCCGAGATCGGCTGGATGCCCCACCACAGCTCGACCGGCGAGGTCACGCCGAACACGCCGCGCAGCCAGGGCTGGGTGGTGACCATGTAGTACATGGTCACGCCCAGGCCGGCGGCGATACCCAGCGAGGCGGCGATGCCGGTGGCACGCTTCCAGAAGATGCCCAGCACCAGCGCCGGGAAGAAGGCTGCCGCCGCGAACGAGAACGCCGCCGAGACCAGGAACAGGATGTCCGCAGGTTTCTGCGCCGCCACGTAGGCCGCCGCGAGGGCCACCACCAGCAGCAGGATCTTCGACAGCGTCACACGGCGGGCCGTGGAAGCGTTCGGGTCGATCATCTTGTAGTACAGGTCGTGGCTGAGCGCGTTGGCGATCGTCAGCAGCAGGCCGTCCGCCGTGGACAGCGCCGCGGCCAGGCCGCCGGCAGCCACCAGGCCCGACACCACGTACGGCAGACCGCCGATTTCCGGAGTGGCCAGCACCACGATGTCGCCGCCAATGGTCAGCTCACCCAGCTGCAGGAGGCCGTCCTTGTTCAGGTCGGTCACGCTCAGCAGCGACGGGTCGACCCGTTGCCAGCTGGCGATCCAGGCGGGCAGCTTGTCGAATGGCGTTCCGATCAGCACGTTGAACACCTCGTACTTGACCAGCACGGCCAGGGCCGGGGCCGTGAAGTACAGCAGGAAGATGAAGAACAGGGACCAGGTCACCGAATCGCGCGCTTCCTTCACGCTGGGCGTGGTGTAGTAGCGCATCAGGATGTGCGGCAAGGCGGCCGTGCCCACCATCAGGCAGAAGATCAACGCGAGGAAGTTACGGCGCGATGTGTCGTAAGCCGTTTTCGCCGCGGCGTCCCCATCCGGATTGCCGGCGAACTGCTGCGCGTGCGGCGGCATGCCGCCCAACGGCTTGGCGCGGGCGTCCGCAGCCGCCTTGGCACGCGTCCAGGCGGCCCTGGCGGCGGCCTCGTCCTTGGGCAGCGCGGCGAGTTCCTTCTCGGCAGCGGTGATCTGCGAAGCCAGGGCGTTGCTGGCCTTCAGGTCGGCCAGCTTCTTCTCGGCGGCCGCACGGTCATTGGCCAGCGCGGTCTTGGGATCCTTGAGCTTCTCGGCCAGCGCGGCGGACCGGTCCTGGTAGACCTTGATGACTTCCAGCTCCTTGGGGTCCTTGATCAGCTGCTGCTCCTTGGCCGTGATCTGCTCCAGCTTGTAGCCATAGGCCAGTTGCGGCACGGGCACGTTGCTCTGCTTCATGCCCAGCCAGACCACGGGGATCAGATAGGCGATGATCAGGATGATGTACTGGGCCACCTGGGTCCAGGTCACCGCCCGCATGCCGCCCAGGAACGAGCAGACCAGAATGCCGCCCAGGCCCAGGAAGATGCCGATCTCGA
>CAZZAW010000329.1:0-2584 GCA_964652405.1 uncultured Ramlibacter sp. | reverse complement strand
GTGATGCCCATGTGGTACTGGTTGTAGACGTCCCACAGGCCGTCCACGATCATGGAGTCGATCATCTTCCAGTCGCCCATGCGCTGGCCGTCGCGCGAGTTCAGCAGCACGTGCGGCGCGGCGCTCATGTTCTCCTGGCCGCCGGCCACCACGATCTCGGCGTCCCCCCAGGCGATGGCCTGGGCGGCCAGCATCACCGACTTCAGGCCCGAGCCGCACACGGCGTTGATCGTCAGGCCCGGCACTTCCTTGGGCAGGCCGGCCTTGAGCAGCGCCTGGCGCGCCGGGTTCTGGCCCGACCCGGCGGCGAGCACCTGGCCCATGATGACCTCGCTGACCTGCGCCGGATCCACCTTGGCGCGGGCCAGGGCTTCCTTGATCGCGATCGCGCCCAGCTCGGGCGCGGCGATCTTGGCGAGCGAGCCGCCGAACTTGCCCACGGCGGTGCGGGCGGCGGAAACGATGACGATGTCTTCCATGGTGTGCTCCTTGCGAATGGGGTTCAGGCTTTCGCCTTGACGTAGCGGCCGGGTGCCGGTTCGATGGCCTTGTAGGTGGTGCCCTTGCCGTAGCGCTTGGGCGCCGCAACCTGCTTGCCGGCGTGCGGCTTGAGCCAGGCGGCCCAGTCGGGCCACCAGCTGCCGGCATGCTCCTTCGCGCCCTTGAGCCACTCCTCATGGGTGGCGGGCAGCTTGTCGTTGGTCCAGTAGGACCGCTTGTTCTTGGCCGGCGGATTGATCACGCCCGCGATGTGGCCGGACGCGCCCATCACGAAGCGCTTCCTGCCGGGCAGGTGCTTGACGGACGCGTAAGCGCCCTCGATGGGCACGATGTGGTCCTCGCGCGAGCCGTAGATGTAGACCGGGAGGTCGACCTGGCGCAGGTCGACCTTCTGCCCGCACACCGTGCACTTGCCGGGCTTGACCAGGTTGTTCTCGAAGTAGGTGTTGCGCAGGTACCAGGCGTACATGGGGCCCGGCAGGTTGGTGGAGTCGCTGTTCCAGTACAGCAGGTCGAAGGGCGGCGGGGTCTCGCCCTTGAGGTAGTTGCCCACCACGTAGTTCCACACCAGGTCGTTGGGGCGCAGGAAGCTGAAGGTGGAGGCCAGCTCCTGTCCCTTGAGCAGTCCGCCGCGGCCCAGCTGCATCTCGCGGAACTTGACGAAGTTCTCGTCGATGAACAGGTCCAGCACGCCGGTCTGCGAGAAATCCAGGAAGGTGGTCAGCAGCGTGGCCGAGGCGACGGGCTTTTCCCCGCGTGCGGCGAGGACCGCCAGGGACGTGCCGAGGATGGTACCGCCCACGCAGAAGCCCAGCGCGTTGATCTGCCTGGCCCCGGCGATGTCCTGCGTGACCTCGATGGCCTTGAGGCAGCCTTCGCCGATGTAGTCGTCCCAGGTCTTGTCGGCTATGGACTCGTCCGGGTTGCGCCAGCTCACCACGAAGGTGCGGTGGCCCTGCTCCACCAGGTAGCGCACCAGCGAGTTGTCCGGCTGCAGGTCGAGGATGTAGAACTTGTTGATGCAGGGCGGCACCACCAGGAACGGGCGCTCGTACACCTTGGCGGTGAGCGGCTTGTATTCGATCAGCTGGAACAGGTCGTTCTCGAACACCACCGCGCCTTCGGTGGTGGCGACGTTCTTGCCGACCTCGAACACGCTCTCGTCGGTCATGGACACGTGGCCCTGCTGGATGTCCTTGAGCAGGTTCTGCAGCCCCTTGGCGATGCTCTCGCCCTGGGTCTCGATCGCCTTCTTCTGCGCCTCGGCGTTCAGCGCCATGAAGTTGCTGGGGGCCGAGGCCGCCATCCATTGCTCCACCGCGAAGCGCAGCCGCGCCTTGGTCTTGGCGTCGGTCTGCGCCGCCTCCACCATGCCCAGCAGGGTGCGTGCGTTCAGCAGGTAGGCGGCCGCTGTGAACGAGGCCACGGGGTTGGATTTCCAGGCGTCGGAGGCGAAACGCTTGTCGGCCGAGCCGCCGTTCAGGCCCTGGTTCCACAGCTGGGCGGCCTCCGTCAGGTAGGCCTGCTGCAGGGCCTGGAGCTTCTCGGCGTCGAAGGAAAGCTGGGGCACGGCCGGCAGGGCCGGCTGGGCGTTGAGGCCGGGGAAGGATTGCATGGCCTGCGTCCAGCTCTGCGCCAGGGATTGTTGCAATTGCTGGGCGGCCTGCGCCCAGTTGCCCTCAGAATTCATCGCTTGTCTCCTGATGTTCTGCGTTATTCGGGTTAACCCGAAGTATCCCATTCTTCATGTTGCAGTGCAACAATAACTTGAAGCTCGAGGCTGCGGCATGTACCTGGTGATCATCGGCTGGCTGTACGTCGCGCTGATGATGGCGGTGGCCGAAGCCACCAACACCACCGGCACGGTGCTGGGCGCCATCTTCACCTTTGTACTCTATGGTGCGCTTCCTGCGGCGCTGGTGGCGTACCTGTTGGCAACGCCCGCAAGAAAAAGGGCGATCAAGGCCCGCGAGGCCGCCGAACTCGAAGCCCAGCGGAAGGCCGCTTCAGGCCAGCCAGACGCTGGCGGCGAAGCGCCCGCTGACCCGGTCGCGCCGGTGCGAAAAGAACCTTGAGGGGTTCG
>CAZZAW010000328.1:0-2587 GCA_964652405.1 uncultured Ramlibacter sp. | reverse complement strand
GCCCGCGGCGCCGCCGCGCGCCATGCGCAGCGACATCGAGAACCTGGGCAAGAAAACCGGCCAGGACTTTGACCGCGAGTTCGTGCGCAAGGTCGGCGTGGACGCCCACAAGAAGGACGTCAAGCTGTTCGAGAAGGCCAGCAAGGACCTGAAGGATCCCGAGCTCAAGGCCTTCGCCGCCAAGACCCTGCCCACGCTGCAGCAGCACCTGGCCCAGGCCCAGAAGCTGCCGCAGGCCGGCGGCAAGGGCGGCAGCGACGCCGCTTCCATGGGCAACACCGGCGCCGGCGCCAGCACCAAGACGGGCGGCGGCAGCGGCGCCAACAAGACCGGCAGCTGATTCTTGCGCGGCGGTCGCGCCACGGCAGCCCGTCCTACAAGGCTGTCAGTGGCGCACCGACACAGCTCTAGCGCAGGGCTGCCAGTATCGGCGGCATGAGAAGAGCGCTTGTGTTCGCGGCCGCCGGGGCGGCCGCGCTCGTTGTCTGGGCCGCTTCGGCCCATGCCGCGGCCTATGCGCCGGAAGCGGCGCGCAGCGCCGGCCGGCTGTCGCGTGAGCAGCGCGAGGAGCGTGCCTTCCTGCGCCAGGCCGCCGCCACCGGCCGCTTCGAAGCCGAGGCCTGCCGGCTGGCGCTGTCGCGTTCGCAGAACCCGTCCGTGCAGTCTTGGGCGGCCGGGCAGCTGCGCCTGCAGGAGGCCAGCCAGGCCGAGCTGGTGCACCTGCTGCACGGCCGCGCCATGGCCCTGCCCATGCTCGAGAACGACCAGCGCAAGCAGCTGGCGCGGCTGGCCCGGCTCACCGGCGGCAAGTTCGATCGCGAGTTCATGGAGACCGTGGCCCTGCGCCAGCGCGCCCGGCTGCAGGGCCTGGAGCGGGCACTGCCCGCGGTGGCCGACCCTGCCGTGAAGGGCTGGATCGAGCGGCAGGCCGGCCCGGTGCGCGAGCAGATGGCGCTGGCCGAGCGCATGGGCCCGGAGGCGCGCACCAGCGTCGCGGTGCGCGGAATCCGGCCGTCGCTGGTCAGCGGGTCGAGTAGCCGGTGACGCGCCAGCGGCCGTCGGTCTCGCGCACCGTGGTCACGATCTCCTCGACCTCGCGCTTGTCGAACTTGGTCACGAAGATCACGCTCACGTACTCGCCCGGCGGGCGGCCTTCCAGCTCGGTCTTGTAGACCGAGTTCGAGGGGGTGCGCTCCACCAGCGGTCCCAGCGGCTCGCGCACCTTGGGAATGCCGTCCATCCAGGTCGCCAGCGGCACGCTGTTGCGGAACACGGTGGCCGAGGTTTCCCAGGCTGTGCCCCAGTCGCGCCGGTCCAGCAGGCTCAGCCAGCCGGCGGCGGCCAAGCGGCCGGCGTTCTCCTTCTCGGCAGCTTCCTTGTTGGCCGGGGCGGGCGCGGGCGCGGCCGGCTGGGCGGCTGGAGCGGGGGCCGGTGCCGGCGCCGTCGCGTTGCGGGGCGCGCGCAGCTGGGCTTGCGCCCCGGCCGAGAGCAGGGCGGCGCCAAGGGCCAGGGCCAGGGAACGGGACAAGGTCATGGAAGCTTTCCGGTGCAAACAGGTTGCGAGCGAGTCTAGCGGCGCCGAGTTCCCGGGCGCCGCCACCGCCGCGCAACGGGTATGCCGCTTGCCGCACTCCCTTCCCTTCAGTCCCCACCGTCCCAGGAGCACCCCATGACCCTTTCCCGACTTGCCCCGCGCCTGCTGCCGGCCCTGGTGGCCGCCGCCTGGCTGGCGCTCACCGGCTGCGCCGCCACCCACCACGGCGGCAGCGCCGCCGGTGCCACCGCCGGCGCGCGCCTCGGCACCGACGACCGGGTCTTCGCCCTGCAGGCCGCCGGCGGCGGGCTGTACGAGGTGGAGGCCGGCCGCCTGGCGGCCACCCGGGCCGGCAGTGCCGACGTGCGCGCCTTCGGCCAGATGCTGGTGGACTACCACACGGCCTCCAATGCCGAGCTGATGTCGCTGCTGCAGGCCCGCGGCCTGGCGCCGCCGCCGGCCCTCCCCACTGCGCTGGCGGCCAAGCTCGCGCGGCTCGCGCCGCTCACGGGTGCCGCCTTCGACCAGGAGTTCCTCCGCCACGCCGGCATCGCGGACCACCAGGCGCAGATCGAGCTGTTCATGCGGGCCAGCCGCGACGCCAGCGACCCCGCGCTCAAGGCGTGGTTCACCAGGACGCTGCCTTCGCTGCAGGCCCACCTGCAGGCGGCGCAAGGCCTGGCGGGCCGCCTCGCGGGCTGAGGCCTGCTCCTGGATTGATAGCTGCTCGAGCCCGGCCGTTGCGGGCTGCGGGCCGTTTCGTCCTACAAGAGGCCGCCACCACAGCCGACACGCGCCGCTGCCACGGCGCCTAGATTGCAGGGGCGGCACCGCGTGGTGCGGAGCCGGCACTACCCTCCCAAGGAGCAAGCGATGGCATCTTCGAAATCTTCATCCGGCGGCAGCAAGAGCAGCGGCAACAGCGGCAGCCGCGGCAGCCGCGGCCAGGCCAACGCCGGCAGCGGCAGCGGCAGCCGCAGCGAGGCGAGCAGCAAGGGCGCCAAGGCCAGCAACCAGAACGGCAAGGCGCAAAGCGAGCGCGCGAGCGGCAAC
>CAZZAW010000327.1:0-2591 GCA_964652405.1 uncultured Ramlibacter sp. | reverse complement strand
TCGCCAAGCACCACGAGCCGGACGCCGCCGAGATCGTCGGCGACATCAAGCGCGTCCGCGTCAACGTCGTCGAACTCGACGACACCAACCGCGCTGAGACCATCGCCAAGATCGACGAAGTCCGCGCCAAGCTCGAGAAGCAGGGCTGGACCCGCATGGTCACGGTCCGCGAACGCAACGACGGCGACAACGTCGCGGTCTTCGCCAAGATTCGCAGCGAAGACGTGATCGACGGTCTTGTCGTCACCGTCATCGACCGCAAGGGCGAGGCCGTCTTCGTCAACATCGTCGGCAACATCAGCGCGGACAAGATCGGCGCCCTCGCCGAGAAATACGACATCGAGCCGCTGCGCAAAGTGAAGGTGAAGGTCAGCAGCCGCGGCTGAGCGCACTCCACCCCTCCTTCCAATCCGTTATACCGGAGCCACCGCCATGAACCCCGTCCCGAACGTCCCGCCCGCGCCCCGCCGCCGCATCTGGCCCTGGGTGCTGGGCATCTGCCTCACGCCGTTCCTCGCACTTGGTCTGGCGGTGGCGAGCTACGTCACCCTCGACCGCGACGCCAGCACGCTCCGCCGCCACGTCATGCGCGCCACCAACGCCGACTGGAACACCAAGGTCCAGATCAGCGTCGGCGGTGCCACGATCGGCACGGTCCGCACCGGCCTGCTCTTCGCGGACCAGGAGGAAATTGGGGACGCCCGCCTTGCGCTCGGCGCCATCAAGCACGCCAGCGTCGGGGTCTACGAACTCGCCTCTGACTCCGCCGCCGACTGGTCCGGCAACCGGATCCTCACCGACACGGACCAAGCCATGCAGAAGCGCGGCTGGTCCCGCCTCGTGGGTGTCACCGGACGCAATGAGACCGTCATGATCTATGTCGACGAGGACGCCGACGAGGACGAACCCCTCGACATCTGCGTGGCCGTCGTCACGAACCGCGAACTGGTGGTCGTCTCCGCCACGGTCGACGCCGACGCCCTCAGCCGTCTGGTCGAGCGTCACGCCGCCGGCGACCTGCGCGCCGAGATCCGCCGCCACGTCCGCCTCTGAAGAGTTTCACGACTGAACGACACCAACCGACCCGCGAGTCCGGCCCAGGCCGGACTCGCTTCTTTTTGGGTCCGGCGTAACGTGTCCGCGTGCTCCGGACCCTGCCGACCATCGTCCACCTCGACGCCGACGCGTTCTTCGTCGCCTGCGAACTGGCGCTGAAGCCGGAGCTGCGCGGCACCAAGTGCGCCGTCGGCGGACGCGAGCGCGGCATCATCTCCTCCGCCAGCTACGAGGCCCGCGCCGCCGGCGTCTACACGCCGATGCCGACCAAGCTCGCGCTGCGCGTCTGCCCCGACCTCATCCTGCTGCCGCACACCTCCGGCCTCTACGGCAAGACCTCGCGCCGGATGTTCGACCTGTGCGAGAGCCTCACGCCGCTCGTGCAGCGCAACTCGATCGACGAGGGCTACCTCGATCTCGCGCCCTGCGGTTTCCGCGACGCCGCGGAGATCGAGCGCCGCGTCCGCGCCTTGCAGCAGCGCATCACCGACGAATTGCAGATCACGGCCTCCTTCGGCGTCGCCGCGAACAAGCTCGTCGCCGCCATCGCGTCGAAGGCGCGCAAGCCCCGCGGCTTCACCGTCGTTCCGCCGGGCACGGAGGCGGACTTCCTCGCGCCGCTCCCGATCAACGTCCTGCCCGGCATCGGCAAGAAGACCGAGGAGCGCGTGAAAGCCGCTGGCCTGCACGTCGTGCGCGACGTGTTCACGAAGACCGAGCGCGAGCTCGAGGCGCTTTTCGGAAGCTTCGCGCCGGAGATCCTGCGCATGGCGCGCGGCGAGGACGACCGACCGGTCGAGACCGAGCACGAGGACGCGAAGTCGTATTCGCAGCAGGAGACGTTCGGTCATGACATCGCCGACTTCGCTGAAATCGAGCGCATCGCCAAGCGCATGATCGACGACCTCATGCCCACGATCCGCGCCGACGGGAAGCGCGCCAAGACGCTGACCATCCGCGTGCGCTATCCCGGCATGGAGGACGCGTCGAGCGGGCGCAGCCTGCCGGAAGCGACCGATCTGGAGGCCCCGTTTATCCGCTGGTCGCGCCGCTCCTGCGCGCCGCGTGGACCAAGCGCCGGCCGTTGCGTCTGGTGGGCGTGCGGTTTTCCGGCGTCGAGGAGCCCGCGGGGCAGCTGGAGATGTTCACCCAGACGGAGGAGAAGAAGCGCCGCCTCGCCGCCGTGCTCGACCGGCTCAACACCGGCAAGTCGCCGACCGTGAAACGCGGCCACCAGCTCAGCCCGGAGCGCGCCGGCGAGTGAGCGAAAGCGCTTGCCGACCGCGACCGGGATTTGGTTTTCCGGAAGCCGATTTCAGACGCCATGCCCATCTACGAGTATTACAGCCCCGACACGAACCGCATCTACTCGTTCTACGCGAAGACGCTCGCGCAAGGCCGGCTCACGCCGCGCTGTCCCGACAATCCGAAGGCGCGGATGGTGAAGCTCATCTCTGCGTTCACGATCGGCGGCGCGCGGCGCAAGGAGGAGGAATCCGCCGCACCCGCGCCGGCGGCCGGACCCGGCGCCGAGG
>CAZZAW010000326.1:0-2623 GCA_964652405.1 uncultured Ramlibacter sp. | reverse complement strand
AGATCGCCGATCCGCAGTTCTCGCGCCTGTTCTTCGCCATCTGGCTGGGGCCGGCGACTTCCGAGCCGGGGCTGCGCCAGCAGCTGCTGGCGGGCACCGCCCCATGAACGCCGCCCTGCCCGCGCGCGACGGGTGGCGCTATGGCCTGCTCGGGCTGCCGCTGGCTTTCGTGGCGCTGCCGCTGTACGTGCTGCTGCCCAACCACTACGCGCGCGAGGCTGGCGTGCCGCTGGCGCTGCTGGGCACGGTGCTGCTGGCCGCGCGCCTGGCCGACGCTTTCATTGACCCGCTGATCGGCCGCTGGGTGGACCGCCTGTACCAGCGCTCCACGCAGGCGGTGCTGCTGTTCGGCGCCGGCTGCGCGCTCGTGCTGGCGGCCGGTTTCGCGCTGCTGTTCTACCCGCCCGCCGGCGATCCGCTGCGGGCGGTGGCCTGGGCCGGCGCCACGCTGGCGCTGACCTACTTCGGCTACAGCGGCCTGTCGGTCGCGCACCAGTCCTGGGGCGCCATGCTGGGCGGCGACGAGGCGCGCCGCAGCCGGGTGGTGGCCTGGCGCGAGGGGCTGGGCCTGATCGGGGTGCTGCTCGCCTCCGCGGCGCCGCTGCTGCTGGGCATCCCGGTCACGGTGGTGATGTTCTCGCTGCTCCTGGCGGCCGGCTGGCTGGCCTGGCGCGCCGGGCTGCGGCCGCTGCCCAGCGCGCAGGCCGCGCAGGCCTCGCTCTGGGAGCCGCTGCGGCGGCCGGCCTTCCGCCGGCTGCTGGCCGTGTTCGTGCTGAACGGCATCGCCAGCGCCGTGCCGGCCACCCTGGTGCTGTTCTTCCTGCAGGACCGGCTGCAGGTGGACGCCAACGTGCAGCCGGTGTTCCTGGCCGCCTATTTCCTGGCCGCCGCGCTGGCCATCCCGCTGTGGCTGCGGCTGGTGCGCCGCATCGGCCTGGCGCGCACCTGGATGGCGGGCATGGCCCTGTCGATCGCGGCCTTCCTGTGGACCATGACGCTGGGCGCCGGCGACGCCTGGCTGTTCCTCGTGGTCTGCCTGGCCTCGGGCGTGGCGCTGGGCACCGACCTGGCGCTGCCCGGCGCGCTGCTGGCCGGCGTGATCGCGCAGGCCGGCGACCAGGGCCGCAGCGAGGGCGCCTACTTCGGCTGGTGGAACTTCGCCACCAAGCTCAACCTGGCGCTGGCGGCCGGGCTCGACCTGCCGCTGCTGGAGCTGGCCGGCTACGCGCCCGGGGCCCGTGACGAATCCGCCCTGCAGGCCCTGGCCTGGGCCTACTGCCTGCTGCCCTGCGTGCTGAAGCTGGCCGCCGCCGCCGGCCTCTACGCCGCCCTCATCCACCCAAGGAACCCCTCATGAAACGACGAGTGCTGCTGGGCGCCGCCGGCGCCGCCGCCCTGGCCGGCTGCGCCAGCCCCGACCCGGCGATCTACGCCGGCGAAAAACCCGTGCTGGACCTGCGCCGCTACTTCGACGGCAAGGTCGACGCCTGGGGCATCTTCACCGACCGCTCGGGCAAGGTGGTGCGGCGCTTCACCGTGGACATGGACTGCCGCTGGCAGGGCGACCAGGGCGTGCTGGACGAGGACTTCACCTATTCCGACGGCAGCAAGCAGCGGCGCATCTGGCGCCTGACGCGCCTGGGCGGCGGCCGTTACAGCGGCACCGCCGACGACGTGGTGGGCACGGCCCAGGGCCAGGAGCGCGGCAACGCCTTCTTCTGGACCTACACGCTGGCCCTGCCGGTGGACGGGCGGGTCTGGGAAGTGCAGATGGACGACTGGATGTACCTGATGAACGAACGCGTGATGCTGAACAAGGCCACCATGAGCAAGTTCGGCATCCGCCTGGGGGAAGTGACGCTGTCCTTCACGAAACGATGATCAAGACCGAGCTCAGCCCGCGCACCCCGGGCGCCACGCGCTATGAAAACAGGAGCACCACGGGGCTCCTGGGCCGCCTGAACCCGCCCCTGGACGACTGGCGCGGGCGCCGCGTCTGGCTGGTGGGCGCCTCCACCGGCATCGGCCGCGCGCTGGCCGAGGCACTGCATGCGGCCGGCGCCCGCGTGGTGGTGTCCGCCCGCAACCGCGAGGCGCTGGCGCAGTACGCGGGCACGCACGAGGGCGCGGTGGCGCTGCCGCTGGATGCCGTCGACGCGCAGGCGGTGCGGGCGGCCGCGCAGGCCCTGCTGGAACACGGCCCGCTGGACTGCGTGGTGTACTGCGCCGGCTACTACCGGGCCCAGCGCGCCACCGCGTTCTCGCTGCCGGAGATGCTGCGCCACCAGCAGGTGAACTACGTGGGCGCGCTGAACCTGCTGGACGCGGTGCTGCCCGCGCTGCTGGCCCAGGGCCACGGCCACGTGTGCCTGGTGGGCAGCGTGGCGGGCTTCCGGGGCCTGCCCAAGAGCCTGGCCTACGGGCCCACCAAGGCCGCGCTGATCAACCTGGCGCAGACGCTGTACCTGGACCTGCGGCCGCGCGGCATCGGCGTGAGCCTGGTCAACCCGGGCTTCGTGGAGACGCCGCTCACGGCGCAGAACGAATTCGAGATGCCGGCACTGATCTCGCCGCAGAAGGCGGCCGCGGAGATCCTGCAGGGCTGGGCGCGCGGGCGCTTCGA
>CAZZAW010000325.1:0-2632 GCA_964652405.1 uncultured Ramlibacter sp. | reverse complement strand
GTTCAGCGCCACGCAGGTGCTGGCGCGCGAGCCCATCCGCGCGGGCTTGCGCGGCGTCGGTGTCACGGTCGTGCCCTCCGACGAGCCCGCGCACTGGCCGCCCGGGGCGGCCAACGTGGGCCTGGTGCTGTTCGACCCGCCCCGCCTGTTCTACGACCGCGAGCGCGCGCTGTGGACGCCCACGCCCGAGCAGCTGCCGGCGGTCGCCGGTTGGATGCGGCGCAGCGGCGTCTCCACGCTGGCCGTGGTGCTGCCGCATGCGCAGGGCCGCCTGCCCGAGGCGCTCCAGCGCGGGCTGGCCGGCCTGGACGAGCAAGCCGTGGCCGCGCTCGGCTTCGAGCGACTGCTGATCGTGCGCTCGGCGCAGAAGCCCCCAGCGGCGGCGGCCCGCGGCTTCCTGCCCGCGCTCGCCGACTGGATGCTGTCGATCACCCGGTACATGGTCCCCAGCAGCGAGCAGCCGGTGCGCTCGGCCAAGGTCGCCGAGCTGGTCGCGCTGGCCTTGCAGCTGGCGCCGCCCGGCATCCACATCGCGGCGCCGGAGCTGGTGTGGCGCGCGGCGCAGGGCGACCTTCGCCAAGCGGTGCGGCAGTGGCTGGCGGTGTGAGGGCTGGCAGAATCCGGGCGTGCGCAAGACCAAGCTCCAGGCCGCCAACCTCGAAGGCAACGCCGACGAGGTGGAGGCCGCGTTCTACGACGCGCTGCAGACCGGCGACATCGACAAGCTGATGGCCTGCTGGGCCGACGAGGACGACATCGTCTGCATCCACCCCGGCGGCCCGCGCGTGGTGGGCGCCACCGCCATCCGCGCCACCTTCGAGGCCATGTTCGCCAACGGCAGCATCCGCGCCTGGCCCGAGCGGGTGCGCAAGGTGGAGTCGCTGGGCAGCTGCGTGCACAACCTGCTCGAGCGGGTGGAGGTGCTCAGCCCCCAGGGGCCGCGCCAGGCCTGGGTGATCGCCACCAACGTCTACCACAAGACCGCGCAGGGCTGGCGCATGGTGGCGCACCACGCCAGTCCCGGCACCCCCAGCGAGATCCAGGAAGTGTCGGACACGCCTTCGGTCCTGCATTGAGCATGAATACGGCTGTAGCGCGCGCGGGGCAAGCGCCGGACGCTATGAATTACGTAGCGCCAGCATGGCTCCCCGGGGGCAACCTGCAGACCATCTGGCCGGCGCTGTTCGCGCGCCGCACCGTGGGCCCGGCCCCCGAGTACCGGCGCGAGCGCTGGGACACGCCCGACGGGGATTTCGTGGACCTGGACTGGCTGCAGGCGCCCGCCCCAGCCGGCGCGCCGCTGCTGGTGCTCTTCCACGGCCTCGAGGGCTCCTCGCGCAGCCACTACGCCGAAGCGTTCGCCGACTTCGCGCGCGAGCGCGGGCTGGGCTACGTGGTGCCGCACTTCCGCGGCTGCAGCGGCGAACTCAACCACGGCCCGCGCGCCTACCACTCGGGCGACTACGAGGAAGTGCAGTGGATCCTGCAGCGCCTGCGCGAGCGCCATGCGGGGCCCTTGCTGGCCGTGGGCATCTCGCTGGGCGGCAATGCCCTGATGCGCTGGGCCGGCGAGGCCGGCCACCAGGCGGCACGCCTGGCCGATGCGGTGGCGGCCGTGTCCTCGCCCATCGACCTGGCCGCGGGCGGGCGGGCCATCGGCCGCGGCTTCAACCGCCTGGTCTACACCACCATGTTCCTGCGCACCATGAAGCCCAAGGCGCTGCGCAAGCTGGCGCAGCACCCGGGCCTGTTCGAGCGCGAGGCGATGCTGGCCGCGCGCGACCTGTACGAGTTCGACAACATGTTCACGGCCCCGCTGCACGGCTTCCGCGACGCGGACGACTACTACGCGCGCGCTTCGGCCAAGCCGCACCTGCCGCGCATCCGCATCCCGGCGCTGGTGCTCAACGCCCGCAACGACCCCTTCGTGCCGGCCGAAAGCCTGCCGGGCGCGCATGAGGCCGGCTCGCACGTGACCCTGTGGCAGCCCGAAAGCGGCGGGCACGTGGGCTTCCCGGCGGGCCAGTGGCCCACGCACGTGCGGCAGATGCCCGATGAGGTCGGGGGCTGGCTGCTGGGCGCGATCGCGCGCTAAAGCTTTCTGGCTGCTGCCCCGGCTGACGCGGTTCGTGGGAATCGGCTGATGCCGGGCGCCGCGCGGCAGCCCCATGCTGGAATGAGGCGATGGGCCGGCAAACGGGGGTATCCCATGGACAGCACAACTTGGCGCCGCACACTGCTGGCGGCGCTCCTGGCCAGCGGCGGCGCCGCGTCGGCCCAGGCACCCGGCGGGGGGGCCGCCACGCCGCAGGCGCCGTCCCAGGCTTGCAGCGCTCCGGCCGAGCCCGGCAATCCCCTGGCCAGCCGGCAGGAACGCCTGTCGGCCTACGAAGGCCTGCCCGAGCATTGCCTCAAGACGCTGGTGGTCGAGTGCACCGCCGCGGCCAATGAACGCATGCTGGACATGGGCAGCGCGGCCAACTGCTCCATGGGCTACGAGGCGCTGCTCAGGCGCGGGTTCGCCGGTGATTTCAAGGCCATGCTGGCCTGGTGGCGCACCCAGCGCGCCGGCAACTCCGTCAACTAGGCGCGCCGGCCTCAGCGCGGCGCGGCGACCTTGACCGCGTCGGAC
>CAZZAW010000324.1:0-2636 GCA_964652405.1 uncultured Ramlibacter sp. | reverse complement strand
CGGCGCCCTTACAAGGCGTAGGTCGGCGGTTCGATCCCGTCAGCACCCACCACCCCAAGCGAAGGCGAACAGTTGTTCGCCTTTCGCGCTTTTCGGGCACCGCGTTTTTTTGAGCTAGAGAGTCGCCCCATGTTCGATTTCGTTCGCAAGCACACCAAGCTGATGATGGGGGTGCTGTTCCTGCTGATCATCCCGTCCTTCGTGCTGTTCGGCCTGGAGGGGTACACCAACATGCAGGAGCGCGGCGCCGCGGTGGCCAAGGTCGACGGCCGCGAGATCACGCAGGCGGAGTGGGACGCGGAGCACAAGCTCGAAGTGGACCGGCTGCGCCAGTCCATGCCCACGCTGGACCTCAAGCTGCTCGACTCGCCCGAGGCCCGCTACGGCACGCTGGAGCGCATGGTGCGCGACCGCGTGCTGGCCGCGGCCGTGAACGCCGCCAAGCTCACCACCAGCGACCAGCGCCTGGCGCGCGAACTGCAGCAGAACGAGGTGATCGCTTCGCTGCGCGGCCCCGACGGCAAGCTGGACATGGCGCGCTACAAGCAGCTGGTGGGCGCGCAGGGCCTCACGCCCGAGATGTTCGAGAACCAGGTGCGCCAGGACCTCGCCACGCGCCAGGTGCTCGCGGGCATCGCGGGCACGGGCCTGGCCACGCCCGCGCAGGCGAACGTGTCGCTGGGGGCGTTCTTCGAAAAGCGCGAGGTGCAGGTGGCGCGCTTCAACGCGGCGGACTACGCCGCCAAGGTCACGCCCACCGACGCCGAGCTGGAGGCCTTCTACAAGGCCAACCCGCAGCTGTTCCAGGCGCCCGAGCAGGCCGACGTCGAATACCTGGTGCTGGACCTGGACTCGGTGCGCAGGACGCTGGTGGTGGGCGAGCAGGACCTCAAGACCTACTACGAGCAGAACGCCGCGCGCCTGGCCGGCCAGGAGGAGCGCCGCGCCAGCCACATCCTGGTGGCGGTGCCCAAGGGCGCTCCCGCGGCCGAGCGCGAGAAGGCCAAGGCCAAGGCGCAGGAGTTGCTGGACGCGGTGAAGAAGGCGCCCGCGACCTTTGCCGACGTGGCAAGAAAGAACTCGCAGGACCCGGGCTCCGCGCCCAATGGCGGTGACCTGGACTTCTTCTCGCGCGGCGCCATGACCAAGCCGTTCGAGGATGCCGCCTTCGCGCTCAAGAAGGACGAGATCAGCCCGCTGGTGGAAACCGAGTTCGGCTGGCACATCATCAAGCTGACCGACGTGCGAGCGCCCAAGCAGCGCAGCTTCGAGGAGATCAAGCCCGAGCTGGAAGCCGAGCTCAAGAAGCAGCAGGCGCAGGCCAAGTTCGCCGAGTCGGCCGACGCGTTCTCCAACGCCGTGTACGAGGCCTCCGATGGCCTGAAGTCGGTGGCCGAGCGATTCAAGCTGGAGGTCCGCACGGCCGCGGGCGTCAAGCGCACGCCGGCGCCCGGCGCTGCCGGTCCCCTGGCCAACCCCAAGTTTGTGGGGGCGCTGTTCTCGGCGGACAGCATCGAGAAGAAGCGCAACACCGAAGCGGTGGAGGTCGGGCCCAGCCAGCTGGTCTCCGGCCGCGTGACCCAGTACCAGCCGGCCCGCACCCGTCCTTTCGAGGAAGTGAAGGCCGAAGTGCGGCAGCGCGTCGTGGCCGACCGCAGCGCCGAGCTGGCCCGGAAAGAGGGCGCTGACAAGCTGGCCGCCTGGAAGGCCAACCCGGCCACGGCCAGCCTGCCCGAGGCCGTGGTGCTCTCGCGCGAGGACGCGCAGAAGCAGCCGCAGGCCGTGGTGGAAGCCGCGCTGCGCGCCGACCCCGCGGCGCTGCCGGCCTGGCTGGGCGTGGACCTGGGCGCGCAGGGCTATGCGGTCCTCAAGGTCAACAAGGCGGTGCCGCGTCCGGCGCCCGATGCCCAGGCCGCCCGTCAGGAAGCCGCGCAGTACGAGCGCATGTGGACCACCGCCGAGAGCCTGGCCTACTACAACATGCTCAAGGACCGCTTCAAGGTGCAGATGCTGGTGCCCCGGCCTTCGCCCAAGGCCGGCGAGGCGCAGTAGGCGCGCGGGGCGGCGGCTATAATTGCGGTCTCTACGGTGGCTGTAGCTCAGTTGGTAGAGTCCCAGATTGTGATTCTGGTCGTCGTGGGTTCGAGTCCCATCAGCCACCCCAGTCCTTCAAGAAAAAAAGCCGGCAGCGATGCCGGCTTTTTTCATGGGTCGGCCGCCCGTCAGTTGACCATCACCAGCTTGCCCTTCACGGCGCGCGAGCCCATCAGCGCGTAGGCTTCCTTGAGCTGGGCCATGGGCAGCGTGCGGTCGATCACCGGCTTGACCTTGCCCTGCGCGTACCACTGCGCGAGCTGGCCCATCATGGCCTCGTTGGCCTTGGGTTCGCGGCGGGCGAAGTCGCCCCAGAACACGCCCACCAGCGAAGCGCCCTTGAGCAGGGGCAGGTTCATGGGCAGCGCCGGAATCGGGCCGGCCGCGAAGCCCACCACCAGGTAGCGGCCGCGCCAGGCGATGGAGCGGAACGCCGGCTCGGCGTAGTCGCCACCCACCGGGTCGTAGATCACGTCGGGGCCCTTGCCGTCGGTGGCGGCCTTGATCGCGTCGCGCAGGTTGTCCTTGCTGTAGTTGATGGT
>CAZZAW010000323.1:0-2700 GCA_964652405.1 uncultured Ramlibacter sp. | reverse complement strand
CTGTACGGCTCGGCGGAGGCGTTCCGCAACGGCAAGGTGGTGGGCACCATCGCGACCGGTGACTGCTTCGGCGAAGGCATCTTCTTCGCCGACGGCACCCTCACCACGTCGGCGACCGTGATTGCCGACGACAAGTTCATCGCCGCCGAGTTCAGCAAGGCCGTGGTCGGGCAGCTGCTGTCGGACCCGCAGGCCATGGCCAGCATGAACAAGGCGCTGCTGCTGGCCCTGTTCAAGAAGCTCAGGGCCGCGAACCAGAAGATCGAGAGCCTGCTGCTCGCCTAGCCGCGGGTCGCCCGCAGGTCGAAGCGGTCCAGCTCCATCACCTTGACCCAGGCCTTCACGAAGTCCTGGACGAAGTGCTTCTGGCCGTCGGCGGCCGCGTACACCTCGGACAGCGCGCGCAGCTGCGCGTTGCTGCCGAAGATCAGGTCGGCCAGCGTCGCCGTCCAGCGCCGCTCGCCGCTCTTGCGGTCCGTGCCCTCGAACAGGTGCTGCGAGCCTTCCACCTTCTTCCAGGCGGTGCGCATGTCCAGCAGGTTCGTGAAGAAGTCCGGCGTCAGCTGGCCGGGGCGTGTGGTGAACACCCCGTTCTTCGTGTTGCCGGCCGTGGCGCCCAGGGCCCGCATGCCGCCCACCAGCACCGTCATCTCGGGCGCCGTCAGCATCAGCAGGTTGGCCTTGTCGATCATGGCGTTGGCGACGTTGTTCACCGCGCCCGAGTGGATGTAGTTTCGGAAGCCGTCCACGGCCGGCTCCAGCACCTCGAACGCGTTGACGTCGGTCTGCTCCAGCGTGGCATCGGTGCGGCCCGGGCGGAACGGCACCGTCACGTCGTGGCCGGCCTGTTTCGCGGCGGCTTCCACGGCAGCGCTGCCGCCCAGCACGATCAGGTCGGCCAGCGACACCTTCTTGCCGCCCGTGGCCGTGGCGTTGAAGTCCTTCTGCAGGGCTTCCAGCCTGGAAAGGACCTTCTGCAGTTCCGCCGGGTCATTGGCTTCCCAGTCCTTCTGCGGCGCCAGGCGCACGCGCGCGCCGTTGGCGCCCCCCCGCAGGTCGCTGCCGCGGAAGGTGGAGGCCGAAGCCCAGGCGGCCTTCACCAGCTCGCTGGTGGACAGGCCCGAGGCCAGGATCTTCTGCTTGAGCGCCGCCACGTCGTTGCCGTCCACGAGCGGGTGGTCCGCCCGGGGCAGCGGGTCCTGCCAGAGCAGGTCTTCCTGCGGCACGTACTTGCCCAGGTAGCGCACTTTGGGGCCCATGTCGCGGTGGGTCAGCTTGAACCAGGCGCGGGCGAAGGCGTCCTCGAACTTCTTCGGGTTGGCGAGGAAATCGCGGCAGATCTTCTCGTACACCGGATCGAACCGCAGCGCCAGGTCGGCCGTGGTCATCATGGGCTGGTGGAACTTGCCGGGAATGTGCGCGTCCGGCACATTGCGGCCCGCGTCGCCCTTGGGCTTCCACTGGTGCGCGCCGGCCGGGCTCTTTGTCAGCTCCCACTCGAAGCCGAACAGCGTCTCCAGGTACCCCATGTCCCACCGGGTCGGCGTGGACTTCCAGGCACCCTCGATGCCACTGGTGATGGTGTGGGCGCCCATGCCGGATTCGTAGGCGTTCTTCCAGCCCAGGCCCAGCTCCTCGATGTTGCTGCCCTCGGGCTCCTTGCCCACGTGGTGCGCCGGGCCGGCGCCGTGCGCCTTGCCGAAGGTGTGGCCGCCGGCGACCAGGGCCACCGTCTCCTCGTCGTCCATGGCCATGCGGGCGAAGGTCTCGCGGATGTCGCGCGCCGAACCCACCGGGTCGGGCTTGCCGTTGGGGCCTTCGGGGTTGACGTAGATCAGGCCCATCTGGACGGCGGCCAGCGGCTTGGCCAGCTCCCGCTCGCCGCTGTAGCGCTCATCGCCCAGCCAGGTGGATTCCGGGCCCCAGTCGATGGGCAGGGGCTCCCAGATGTCCTCGCGGCCGCCGCCAAAGCCGAAGGTCTTGAAGCCCATGGACTCCAGCGCCACGTTGCCGGCCAGGATCATCAGGTCGGCCCACGAGAGCTTCTTGCCGTACTTCTGCTTGATCGGCCACAGGAGCCGCCGGGCCTTGTCCAGGTTGCCGTTGTCGGGCCAGCTGTTGAGCGGCGCGAAGCGCTGCTCGCCCGAGCGGGCGCCGCCGCGGCCGTCGAAGATACGGTAGGTGCCGGCCGAGTGCCAGGCCATGCGGATGAAGAACGGGCCGTAATGGCCGTAGTCGGCCGGCCACCAGTCCTGCGAGTCGGTCATCAGCGCGTGCAGGTCCCGGATCACCGCGTCCAGGTCCAGCGACAGGAATTCGCGCCTGTAGTCGAAGTCCTCCAGTTCCGGCGCGCCCAGGTTGCGGTGCTGATGCAGCATCGCGAGGTTGAGCTGGTCGGGCCACCAGTGCGCGTTGTTGCGCGTCTGCTTGGGCTTCTTGTCGTGCGCGACGGGGCACTTGAATTCGGTTTCGGCGCTCATCAGGGTCTCCTTGGGCGGGCGTTGCGGACCTGGTGAAGGATAGGGAAACAAGCTCCTGCTCAGGTGGAATCCTCTCAATGGCCGCCATAGCGTGCTCCAATGCCCCCATGGATCGCACGTCCACCGCGCCGCAGGGCCTGGCCTTCACCGACGGCCAGCTGGAGACGCTGAAGTGGATCGCGCTGGCCTCCATGTTCCTGGACCACTTCGGCCGCCACCT
>CAZZAW010000322.1:0-2703 GCA_964652405.1 uncultured Ramlibacter sp. | reverse complement strand
GCCATGGCGAAGTTGGCACGGCCCTCGGGGTCGCTCCTGAGGCGGGCGCGGTAGGCCTCGTAGGCGGCCAGGTTGTCGAAGGCGATCACGCCCCAGGCCACATCGTTGGTGCCTTCGTGCGGCAGGAAGTAGCCCAGCAGGTGGCCGCCGCAGCGGGGGATGATGCGGCCCCAGTTCTGCGCATAGGCGCGGAAGGCCTCGCGCTGGAACGGGTCGATCTGGTAGCGGATGAAACAGGTCAGGGTCATGGGGTCTCCAGGTGGCGAGCTGCTATGGTTGCCCGGTCGGGCCTGCCGAAGCTTCGCCCGCGAACGAAGCATCACCACCGCGCAGGCGCATACCCTGAGCCCATGAACACCAACCAGATTTCGCACATCGCCCAGCTGGTGGGCGAGCCGGCCCGCACGGCCATGCTGCTGGAGCTGCTGGACGGCCGCGCGCTCACGGCGAACGAGCTGGCCCGCGCTGGCGGGGTAGGCGCGCCCACGGCGAGCCGGCACCTGGCCCTGATGGCGGAGGCCGGCCTGCTGCAGGTGAACACGGCTGGCCGCCACCGCTACCACCGCCTCGCCTCCCCCGAGGTGGCGCAGCTGCTCGAAAGCATCATGCAGCTCGCGGCGCGGCAGCCCACCGCGAGGCGCGCCGTGGTGCCCGGCCCCCGCGACGCCGCCCTGCGCCGCGCGCGCACCTGCTACGACCACATCGCCGGACGCCTGGGCGTGGCGATCACGCACAGGCTGCTGGCCGAGGGCGCGATCGCCTTCGACGGCGAAGCCGGCCAGGTCACGGAGCGCTGCGGGCCCAGCCTGGAGCGGCTGGGCGTGGACGCCACCGAGCTGGCTGCTCCCGCGTCGTCGCGCGCGCACTGCCGGCCCTGCCTGGACTGGAGCGAGCGGCGCTTCCACGTCGCCGGGCGGCTGGGCCGGCTGATCTGCGGCCACTGCCTGCAGCGCGGCTGGCTGCTGCGCCGCGCCGATTCAAGGGCGCTGGAGATCACGCCCGGCGGCGCCGTGGCCCTGCGCGACTGGCTGGGCCATGAAGCCTGGAGCACCGTGGGCTGAGGCCTGCTGCGCCTCCGCGGCCGCGACCCGAAGCACTTCCAGCACCAGTTCGGGCTGCGTGAGCTGGGGAAAGTGGCCGCTGCGCGGCGCGATCACCTGCTCGCCCAGCGGCGACAGCGTGGCCAGGTCGCGCTGGTTGGCGCGCCGGATCGCCAGCGCCTGCGGCGTCATCAGCCACTTGGGCGGATCGTTGCCCCCGGTGACCACCATCAGGGGTACCGGGGGGAACGGCCCCGCCTCGGCGATCTCGCGCACGGTGCGGTCCACGTAGTCCACCTCGGCGTGCAGGTTGCTGCGGAACAGGCGCTGGGGCAGCTCGAACAGTTTCGACAGCACGCTGGCCAGCTGGCTTTCGTGGCCCTTGAGCATCTCGCGGTCGCGCGGGTGCGTCGCTTCCAGCAGCACCATGCCGGCGACCTCCTGCGGGTGCAGCCGCGCGAACAGCTGGCAGTACAGGCCGCCCAGCGAATGCCCCACCAGCAGGTAGGGCGGGGGCAGCATCAGCTGCGCCAGCAGCTCGCGCAGCGAAGCCACGATGGCGGCGCCGCTTTGCGGCGTGCGGGGCGGGTCGCTGCCGCCCACGCCCAGGCGGTTCCAGGCCAGCACGGTGCCCAGTTGCTGCACCTGCGGGTAGAGCGCACGCCAGCCGTCCAGCGTGACACCGGCGCCGTTGACCAGGACCAGCGTGGGCCCGGGCTGGCTGGAGAGCACGAATTCGAGCCGGCCGGCGCTGGTGGCCAGCCGTCGGCGCGGCGGAAGCTCGCCCAGGCGCTTCAAGCGCCGCCGATTCCGACGGTCACCTTGCCGGTGCCGGCACAGTCGGGGCAGGCGGTGGCGCCCAGCTTGCCGCTGCCGCCGCAGGTGCGGCACACGTCCTCGCCGGTGCCGGGCGTGCCGGCCGGCGCCTCGTCGCCGGGGGCCATGGGCGGCGTGGTGCCGCGGGCCCGCGCCCCCTCCTCGCCCGCGGGCTGGTCGGAAGCGCCGGGTGACTTCGCGTCGCGCGCGGCCAGGTCGATGGAGGCGCCAGGGTCTTCCTCGCCCGCGACCGATTCGGCGGCCAGGTCCACGGGGCGTTCGGTGGCGGTGGGGTTCATGCGGTCCATTGTCCGGAGCGCGCCGGGCGCGCCCTGTAGGACAAGTGCGCCCTGCTGTCCTGCTGGGACATCCGCCGGCGTGCACAATCGGACGGCATGTCCCAGCCCCTGATACGCGCCGCCCTGCCGAGCGACGAGACGGCCTGGCGCCAGCTCTGGCGCGGGTACTGCGAGTTCTACGGTGCTTCACTTCCCGAAGAGGTGACGCGCCGCACCTGGGCCCGCATCCTGGACCCGGACTCGGCCGTGATGTGCGTGGTGGCCGAGGTGGAGGGGCGCGTCTACGGCTTCGCCAACTGCGTGGTGCACGAGAACACCTGGGAGACCCAGCCCGTGTGCTACCTGGAAGACTTGTACGTGGCGGATTCCGCGCGCGGCCGCGGCATCGGAAAGGCGCTGCTCGAATGGCTGCGCAACGCCATGCGCGCCGAAGGCTGGGCGCGGCTGTACTGGATGACCCGCGAGGACAACGCCCAGGCCCGCCGCCTCTACGACCGGTTCACGCAGGCCGACGGATTCGTGCGCTACGTGGTGAAGGCGCGCGAGCT
>CAZZAW010000321.1:0-2727 GCA_964652405.1 uncultured Ramlibacter sp. | reverse complement strand
TGAGGCTGCCAGCGCCGGGACTCCTTCGTGCGACGGGTAATGCGAACCGGAAGTCTTGAAGTGGTCCCAGACGATTGCGCCGGAGGACGGCCTCAAAATGTCAACGTAGCCTCAGGGCATTGAAGACGACGGACGCTGAGCTGAGGCTCATCGCCAGGGCAGCGATCATGGGCGACAGTAGCCACCCCGTGAATGGATAAAGCACCCCAGCCGCCAGCGGCACACCCAACGCGTTGTAGAGGAATGCAAAACCCAGGTTCTGCTTCATGTTCGCAACCGTTGTCCGCGAGATTTGCAACGCGGTGGCGATGCCTCGCAGATCCCCTTTGACCAACGTGAGTTGCGCGCTGTTCATGGCGACGTCCGTGCCTGTGCCCATCGCGATGCCAACATCCGCCTGTGCCAGCGCGGGCGCATCGTTGATTCCATCACCCGCCATGGCCACGACGCGGCCTTCCTTCTGCAGTTTTTCGATGAGCCGCAACTTGTCAGCCGGCTGAACCTCACCATGTACTTCTTCAATGCCAAGCTGTTGCGCGACGGCGCGAGCCGTGGCCTCCCCATCCCCGGTCGCCATCACCAGGCGCATGCCTGCCAAGCGAAGCGATTCCAGGGCTGCGGGCGTCGTCGACTTGATTGGATCGGACACCGCCAGCAGGCCCGCCAGCTCTCCATTCACCGCCAGATACATGACGCTGGCCCCCGTAGTCCTTAAATTCTGCGCGGTGGTGCCCAAGGGTCCGATATCTACACCCACCTTGTTCATCAGCACGGTGTTGCCCAGCGCTACGTCCTGCCCGTACACACGGCCAGTCACGCCGATGCCCGAGCCTGAATCGAATTGGTCTGGCTGAGTCAGCGCAAGGCCTTTCTGGCGAGCCGCCTCGACGATGGCCGCAGCCAAGGGATGCTCGCTACCCTGGTCGAGGCTGGCCGCGATGCGAAGCACCTCGTCGGCGGAAAAGGTGCCTGCCGGTACAACCCGTTCGAACACAGGTCGGCCTTCTGTCAAGGTTCCGGTCTTATCCACCACAAGCGTATCGACCCTGCGTAGATTCTCGATCGCCGCCGCGTCTCTGTAGAGGACACCTTGCGTGGCGGCCCGCCCGGTGGCCACCATGACCGACATCGGCGTTGCCAGCCCGAGCGCGCACGGGCAGGCGATGATCAGCACGGCAACTGCGTTGATCAACCCATAGACCCAGCTCGGCTGGGGACCAAACAACCCCCAGGCAAAGAAAGTGCCTACAGCAATCGCGACGACTGCCAAGACAAAATATCCTGCAACTGAATCGGCCATGCGCTGCATCGGCGCCTTGGATCGCTGGGCCTGGGAAACCATCTGGACGATCTGAGACAAAACTGTCTCCGACCCGATTCGTTCCGAGCGCATGACCAGTGCCCCGCTTGAGTTGAGCGTCGCGCCAATCAACTTATCTCCAGGTCGCTTGACCACCGGTACCGGCTCACCCGTAAGCATCGATTCATCGACCGAGCTGGTACCCTCCACAACGGCCCCGTCGACAGGCACCTTTTCACCAGGCCGCACTCGCAAGAGGTCACCCACGTGGACATGGGACAGCTCGACGTCCTCTTCCTGGCCATTGGCAGAAATGCGCCTGGCCGTCTTTGGGGCCAGACCCAAGAGCGATTTGATTGCAGCCGAAGTCTGAGACCTTGCCTTGAGTTCAAGCAACTGGCCCAACAGCGTCAGGGAGATGATCACGGCGGCCGCTTCGTAGTAGACCGCTACCCGACCCATGGAAGAAAACGAGGCTGGAAACACGCCCGGCGCGATCGTTCCGACGGCGCTGTACACGAACGCGGCTCCCGTGCCCAAGGCGATGAGGGTCCACATATTCGGCGTGCGGTGCCTGAGCGACGCGAAACCGCGTTCGAAGAATGGCTTGCCCGCCCAGAAGACGACCGGGATCGCCAACAAGAGCTCCAGCCAGCTCTGTGTCTGCATATCAAGCAAGCCGAGCGAATGACCGAACATGGCCAGGACGGTAATGACCACCGTCAGCGGCAAGGTCAACCAAAAGCGTCGCTGAAAATCCTTTAGCTCGGGGTTTTCATCGTCCTGCGTTGGGACCATGGGCTCTAGCGTCATGCCGCACTTGGGACAGTTTCCCGGGTGATCCTGCCGAATTTCCGGGTGCATCGGACACGTGTACACCGCGCTATTTGCGTTCCCGGTCCTCATTGCCGCGGAACTGGCTTGGTCTGGTGACACGGATGTCGCCATCGGACCGTGTTCCTGGTGCTTGTTGTGGTGCGCGTGCCCGTGCCCGTGTTCCATGAAGGCTCCTTAACTTGCGAACGGATATCCCGTGAGTCTGAACCTTGACCCAGTGACAAGGTCAAGACATTTCATGGACGGCTCAACGGTCACTTGACCCACCGCGTCCCGCGAGCTTGTAATTCATCACAACCTTACGCATGAGGAGAGCCATGAGGACCGCTGTATCAACACTTGCTGGCGGTCTTGCCCGCTATGGCAGCTACCCCTTCATTGTGGGTTCAACCGCGATCTTCCTCTTTGGCGGGCTTGCCCGCGGATGGCCGTACTTTCCGACCGTTCCGCTCACAGTTGGTGCAGCGCTGGCGATGGTCGCGCTGCTGGAGCGGCAGCTTCCGTTTCACGAAGCGTGGCTGAAAGATCACCGGGACACCGGGTGCGATGCTGTTCACGCTGCTGTCAACCTGGCGGTCCTACTTGCGGTT
>CAZZAW010000320.1:0-2728 GCA_964652405.1 uncultured Ramlibacter sp. | reverse complement strand
CGTGCTCATGATCATGGGCTGCACGGTGCCCAGCGCCACCCCGAGCAGCACCGAACACAGGCCCATGGCCACGGCCGATTCCAGGAAGGGATAGACCGCGATCAGCACCGCCGTCGCCGCCATGGCGCCGGCGATCACGGCCCATTCCTTCAGGTGGGCCGCCAGCAGCGGCAGCACCACGCGCACCAGCGCGGCCGCCACGGCGAAGGCGCCCAGGATGGAGCCGATCACCGAGGCCGAGAGGCCGCGTTCGTGGCCCAGCACCGGCACCACGAAGGTGTGGACGTCCCAGCACGACGACAGCAGCCAGTTCACCAGGAGCAGCCGCGCCAGGGCCGGCTCGCGCGCCAGGTCCCAGGCCCGGCCGGGCTTGGCACCGGCCGGCAGCGTCACGGGCGGCAGCTCGCGCGCCGGCGCCACCCAGAACCAGGTGACCAGCGGCAGCACCGCCATCACAAGGAACGCCGCGCGGAAACCGCCATGGTCGATCACCAGTCCGGCCGTGAACGGGCCGACGAAGTTGGAGATGGCGGGCCCGATCGCCAGCCAGGAAAACACCTGCTTGAGCTGGGTGGGACCGCCGGCGGCGCGGCCCACGTGGCGCTGCAGCGCGATGGAAGCCGCGCCGGTGGCACCGCCGGTGAGCAGCGCCGACAGGCAGAGCACCGGGAACACCGGGAACAGCGCCGCAAGGCCGGCGCCGAGGACCGCGGCCACTACGCTGTATGCCACCGGCCGCTTGAGCCCATGCCGGTCGGCGAACCGACCCGCGGGCAGCGCCAGGAACACCTGCGTCAGCGCGAACAGGGCCAGCAGCACGCCCACCGCCGCCTCGCTGTAGCCCTCGCGCAGCGCCAGCAGCGGCGCCGCCATGCGGATGCCGGCCATGCTCGCGTGCAGGAACACGTGGCCGGCGATCAGGCGCGCCAGTTCCGGCGTCATGGCGCGGGATCGTCTCCTTCGGCCGGCGGCAGCAGCGCGTGAGCCTGTCCCTCGGGCAAGGCCTCCACGACCTTGAGCGCGCGCCGCATCTGCTTGGTGCGGGTCTCGGCGGCGTCGATGGTCTCGGACGCCTTGCGGACCTGCTCGCGGATCTTCTCGACCCAGGTGCCGTAGCGCTCGAACTCGGTCTTCACGGCGCCCAGCACCTTCCACACCTCCGAGGCCTGGCGCTCCAGGGCCAACGTGCGGAAGCCCATGTGCAGGCTGTTGAGCATGGCCAGCAGCGTGGTCGGCCCCGCCAGCGTCACCCGGTAGTCGCGCTGCAGCTGGTCCATCAGGCCCGGCCGGCGCAGCACCTCGGCGTACAGGCTCTCGATCGGCAGGAACAGGACGGCGAAGTCCGTGGTGTGCGGCGGGCACAGGTAGTGCTCGCAGATGGACTTGGCCTCCTGGCGGACGCGCGCTTCTAGGGCCCGCCCAGCGCTTTCCGCGGCGGCGGCATCGGCACGGTCATGCGCCTCGAGCAGGCGCTCGTAGTCCTCGCGCGGGAACTTGGCGTCGATGGGCAACCACACCGGCCCGCCCTCGCTGCGCCCCGGGAAGCGCACGGCGAAGTCCACCCGCTGGTTGCTGTGCGGCTTGGTCTCGACCTGCCGGCCGTACTGCTCCGGGGTCAGCACCTGCTCCAGCAGGGCCTCCAGCTGCACCTCGCCGAAGATGCCGCGCGTCTTGACGTTGGTCAGCACCCGCTGCAGGTCGCCCACGCCCTGGGCCAGCACCTGCATCTCGCCCAGGCCCTTGTGCACCTGCTCCAGCCGCTCGGCGACCTGGCGGAAGCTCTCGCCCAGGCGCGTCTCCAGGGTGGTCTGCAGCTTCTCGTCCACGGTTCGCCGCATCTCGTCGAGCTTGGCCGTGTTGGTCTGCTGCAGGATGGCCAGTTGCGCCTCCAGGGTCGCGCGCACTTCCGCGATTCGCCGGGCGTTCTGCTCCGACAGGGCCTGCAATTGCGTGGTCAGCGTGTCCGCCAGCGACTTCTGCAGCACGGCCAGCTGCTGGGCGAAAGCGTCGATCTGCGTGTTCTGGGTGCGCGTGGCTTCCGCCGCCTGCTTGACCACCGCCTCCTGGAAGGTGGCGAGGGTGTGCGTCATCTCCTGGCGGGCGCCCCGCGAGGATTCGCTGATCTCGCGGCGCAGTTCCCGCTCCAGGCGCTCGTTGGCGGCCAGCAGCTCGGCACGGCCGGTGTCCGCGGCCGGGGGCTTGCGCAGCACCAGCACGATGACGAACACCAGCGTCAGCAACGCCGCCGCGGCCGTGAGGCCGAGCGCGATGAGGAGCCAGGGGTCCATCAGACCAGGACTTCGGGGTTCAGCGGCGTGAGCGGCTTGCCGTTCACCAGGTACGCGATCAGGTTGTCCGCCGCGAGGTTGGCCATGGCCAGGCGGGTGGGCATGGTGGCGCTGGCGATGTGCGGTGTCAGCACGACGTTAGGCACGGCGAGGAGGCCCGGATGCACCTGCGGTTCGCCCTCGAACACGTCGAGGCCGGCAGCGGCGATGCGCTTTTCCTTCAGGGCCTGCGCCAAGGCGGCATCATCGACGATGCCGCCGCGCGCGATGTTGATCAGCGTCGCCGTGGGCTTCATCTGGGCCAGCTCGGCTGCGCCTATGGCGTGATGGGACGAGGGCGAATACGGCAGCACCAGCACCAGGTGATCGGCCGTGCGCAGCAGCTCGTCCTTGGCCACGTAGCGCGCCCTGCAGGCCGCCTCGAGCTCGGGCGCCAGGCG
>CAZZAW010000319.1:0-2765 GCA_964652405.1 uncultured Ramlibacter sp. | reverse complement strand
GGTAGTAGACCCGGGCAATGTCGAAGGGAACGTGCCCACCGCCTTCGATAAAGGTCAGGTTGCCCCGTGGATCATGAATCTGGGGCAGGTCCACCAGCCTGCAATCGGCGACAGTGGTTTTCGTCACCCCGTCCACGCCTAGGTATCCACGCGCAGCATGCGCTTGCGTTCCGCGAACCACTCCGGCGCAAACTCGCAGCCCTCGTACTTGGGAAAGTACGGCCCGCCCAAGGTGAAGTGCACATTGCCCGCCTGCGGATCCGCCGCGTCGTAGCCGACCAGGTTGTTCCAGCGAGCAGGCAGCGCCCCGATCAGCGCCTCGTCCTCCAGCCACTTGAACTGGTGGAGCTGCAGACCGGTCGCGGTGTTGACGTATTCCGGCGTGAGGGCGCAGCAGCGGGCGTTGTTGAACAGCATGACGCTGGACCAGTTCTTCTTGGGGTATGCGGTCTGCTTTGCGTTGAGGAACTTCACGTCCTCTTTCGGCTGGTGGTCGTGCTTGACGCACATCACCGCGTAGCGCTCGTCCCGCAGGGACCAGAGCTTGGCGATGTCGTCCAGCACCAGCATGTCGCAGTCCATGAACAGCGACCAGCCCTCGTAGCCGCTCAGGTACGGCGTGAGGAAGCGCGAGAACGCGAAATCGGTGGATTGCAGCGGGTCGCGTTCGCGCTGGAACACGCCGCGGAGGTTGTTCAAGGCCAGCGGGACGAAGCTGACCGGTTCGGAGGATCGGGCCAGGATGCTGTGCGTCAGCACGTGCCAGGCCACTGTTTCGCGGGCGTCGAAGCCGATGAAGATGCGGATCATGTCGGGCCGTGGGCCGGGGCCGGCGCGGGAAAGTCGGCAAACAGCTGCCGATAATAGTCGTCCTTCAAGAGGGCATAGGCTATGGCCACATCCAGCAGGCAGCAGCTGGCGAGGAACAGTTCCGGCCAGGTCCGCCACACGTCGCTTGTCCACAACATCCAGCCGGCCCAGGCCAGGTGCACGCCCACCGTCGCGGCGACGATGGGCCGGCCCGCGCCCCACAACGCCCGCACCAGGCGGCCCGCCGTCGGCGACCGGTTGGCGCCTGCGAACATCAGCAGGGCTACGGGCAGCTCCAGGGGCAGCACCAGCCAGGAGAAGTTCTGTCCGAGCAGGCGCACCATCTCCGGTGAGCGCTTGGCCATGGCGAACACGATGAACGCCAGCACGAGGTGGCGCGCCAGGAACGCCAGCGCGAGCCACAACACCCCGGGCACGCGCAAGCTTCCGTGCCGGTCCACATCCAAAAATCTCTCGTCGACTTGTGCCATTCCCCAGCCAGTTTAGTCGGCCCCTCGCCACCGGCCTGCCGCCTCCGCCCGGCCTGGCGCTGCGCGCCGCCTTGCTTGTGGCTTTGTTCCTGCCCTGGGCCTGGGCGTGGACGCCGGGCCCCTCGCCCAATGCGGTCCCGCTGCTGGTCTCCTGGGCCTGCATCGCGGTCGCCTGGATCATTCTTCAAGCCCGGCCCGGTCGCGCCAACCCCGTCCGTCCGCTCCTGCCCGCCGCCTGGCTGGCTGCCGCCTGTGTCAACGCGGGCATCGCGTTCGCCCAGTGGTTCGGCCTCTCCGGCAGCCTCCCGCTGGTGGCAGATGCGCCGCTGGGCGAGGCGTTCGGCAACCTGAGGCAGCGCAACCAGCTGGCGACGCTCACGAGCCTGGGCCTGCTGTCCCTGATGTGGTTCCACGGCCGCGGCGCGCGCCCCTGGCATTACGCGGGCGCGCTGCTGCTGGCACTGGGCAATGCGGCGTCCGTTTCGCGCACGGGCCTGCTGCAGTGGGCGCTGGTGCCGCTGGTCATCCTGGCCTGGCCCGCCGCGGCGCGCGCCTCCCTCTGGCGGCTGTGGGCGGCCGCGCTAACCGCGTACCTGGCCGCCGCGTTGCTGCTGCCGTGGGCGTTGCACGCCCTGCACGGGGTAACGCCCACCAGCCTGTTCGGGCGCGTGGGAGCCGACCTGGGCTGCAGCAGCCGCCAGGTCCTGTGGTCCAACGTGCTGCACCTGATCGCGCAGCGGCCGTGGGCCGGGTGGGGTGCCGGGGAGCTGGACTTCGCCCACTACGCCACGCTGTACCCCGGCGACCGCTTCTGCGACATCCTGGACAACGCCCACAACCTCCCGCTCCACCTGGCCGTGGAATTCGGGGTGCCCCTCGCCGTGGCGCTTTGCGTGGCCATGCTGGTTGCCGCGGTCCGGCTCCGGCCCTGGGCCGAGCGCACGCCGGACCGGCTGCTCGCCTGGTCGGTTCTGGCCATGGTCGGCCTGCACAGCCTGCTGGAGTACCCGCTCTGGTATGGGCCGTTCCAGATGGCGGTGCTGCTGGCCGCGTGGCTGCTCTGGCCCTCGGACGGACAGCGCGCGGGCCGGCGATGGCCGGCGGCGGCCCTGTTGGTGCTGCTGCCCGTCATCGGTTACGCCTACCTCGCGTACGACCGGGTCAGCCAGGCTTACCGGCCGCCCGAGGAGCGCCGGCCGGCGTTCCGCACCAACCCGATCGAAGCTGCCGGCAACCCCCTGCTCTTCCGCGCTCAGCTGGAGTTCGCCGAGCTGGTTACCACGCCGCTCAGCCCGGCCTCGGCCGCCCGGGTGCATGAACTGTCCGGACGCATGCTGCACTACTCGCCCGAGCCGCGGGTTATCGAGAAGCGGATCGAAAGCGCCTTGCTCCTGGGCCGCGACGACGACGCGCTCTGGCACGGGCAGCGTTACCGGGCCGCCTTCCCGCAGGACTACCAGCGCT
>CAZZAW010000318.1:0-2766 GCA_964652405.1 uncultured Ramlibacter sp. | reverse complement strand
CTGCTGGAGCCCGGTCAATGCGAGCTGGAAGGCTGGGCAATCCGGCCGCAGGGTGGCGGCCGCACCTGGCACGCGGGCGCAGGCTGCCGGGTCGGGCCTGTCGAGCTGGGTCTGGCCGCCGAGCACGAGCGCGCGGGTGGCACCAGCACCACCAGCTGGCTGCCCTCGCTGAAGTGGGCCACGCCCCTGGGCGACCACCTCAGCGTCGGCGCATCACTCGGCCCCGTGTGGCAGGCCCGCGCGAAGCCCCGCTACCAGGGCACGGCCGCCATCGGCCTGCTCACCTGGAGCGTGCATGAGCGCCTCGCCCTCCACCTGAACGCGGGCCGGGCCCTGGTGCATCGCGGTCCCGACGAGCGCCTGCTCGGCGTATCGGCGGAATGGACGTCGCCCGCCGGCTGGTCGGCCGTGATCGAGCGCGACATCGCCGGTGACGCGCACCACCTGCGCGCCGGCCTGCGCTTCGCGGTGGCGGAGCAATGGAGCGTCGACTTCAGCCGTGTCCAGCGCGTGAGCGGGCCGGGTGCCTCGGGCTGGACGTTCGGGGTCACGCGCCTGCTGCAGCGCTGAGGCACGCCCTCAGGCGCTGCGCATCAGCAGCGCATCCACGATGGCCGCCGAGTGCCGGCTCGCCACCTGCTCGATGAATTGCACGAAGTCACCGTGCGCGTCGTCATCGGCGCGGTCGGAGATGGTGCGCACGGCCGCGAAGGGCACGCCGTAGTCGTGGCAGACCTGCGCGATGGCCGCGCCCTCCATCTCCACGCACAGCGCATCCGGCAGCGCCTGCTGCAGGGCCTGGCTCTCGGCGGCGCTGGAGACGAAGCGGTCGCCGCTGGCAATCAACCCGCGGTGCACGCGCGTGCCGGGCAATGCGTGGCGCACTGCGGCGTCGAGCCGGTCCGTCAAGACCGCATCGGTGGCGAAGCGCGAGAGGCCGTAGAGCGGCACCTCGTAGCGCGGAAAGATCGGTGACGCATCCAGGTCGTGCTGCAGGAACTGGTCGGCCACCACCACGTCACCGCGCGCCACGCCCGGCGCGATGCCGCCGGCCACGCCGGTGAACACGATGCGCTGCACGCCGAAGCGCTCGATCAGCGCCGTGGCCGTGGTGGCCGCGGCCACCTTGCCGATGCGCGAGAGCACGACGACCACCTCGCGCCCGTGCAGATGCCCGACCCAGAACTCGCGGCCCGCGGCCACCTGCTTGTGCTCGTCCGGCATGAGCGCGAGCACGGCCGCGAGCTCCTGATGCATGGCGGAGACGATGGCGGTGGGCATGGTGCGATTGTGCGCGACGGCGCATTGGCCGTCGTCCCCGCGCAGGCGGGGACCCAGGGGCGGTGGTGGCCCGAGACCTTCTGGATCCCCGCCTGCGCGGGGATGACGGGGTGGCTACTTCTTGTCCCGCAGCTCCCGCCGCAGGATCTTGCCCACCGGCGTCTTGGGCAGCTCGGTGCGGAACTCCACCACCTTGGGCTGCTTGTAGCCGGTGAGGTTGGCGCGGCAGTACTCGCGCACCTTCTCCTCGGTCAGGCCGGGGTCCTTCTTGACGATCACCAGCTTGACGGCCTCGCCGGTCTTCTCGTCCGCCACGCCGACCACCGCGCACTCGAGCACGCCCTCGAGCTTGGCCACCACGTCCTCCACCTCGTTGGGGTACACGTTGAAGCCCGAGACCAGCACCATGTCCTTCTTGCGGTCCACGATCTTGAAGTAGCCGCGCTCGTCCTGCACGCCGATGTCGCCGCTCTTGAACCAGCCGTCGGCGGTCATCACCTTGGCGGTCTCGTCGGGGCGCTGCCAGTAGCCGGCCATCACCTGCGGGCCCTTGATCGCGATCTCGCCCGGCTGGCCCAGCGGAACCTCGTTGCCGTCGTCGTCCACGCACTTCATGTAGGTGGAGGGCAGCGGCACGCCGATGGTGCCGGTGTATTCGGTGCTGGTGGTGGGGTTGCAGCTCGCGGAGGGGCTGGTCTCCGACAGGCCGTAGCCCTCGCAGATCGGGCAGCCCGTCTTGTCCAGCCACAGCTTGGCCACGGCGCCCTGCACCGCCATGCCGCCGCCCACCGAAACCTTGAGGTTCTTCCAGTTCACGGTGTTGAAGTCGGGGTGGTTGGCCAGCCCGTTGAACAGCGTGTTGACCGCGGGGAAGCTGTGGAAGGTCTCCTTCGACAGCGTCTTGAGCACCGCGGGCAGGTCGCGCGGGTTGGGGATCAGGATCAGCTTCTGCCCCGTGCGCATGGACAGCATCATGCCGACCGTGAACGCGAAGATGTGGTACAGCGGCAGCGCGCACACTGCGGTGGGCTGCTCGCTGGCCGGCACCTTGTCCATCACGGGCTGGTTGAAGGCCTCGGACTGCAGTACGTTGGCGATGATGTTCCGGTGCAGCAGCACCGCGCCCTTGGACACGCCCGTGGTGCCGCCGGTGTACTGCAGCACGGCCACGTCGTCGGGCTTGATGTCGGGCTTCTTGAAAGTGGCGCGGGTGCCTTGGGCGATCGCGTCGTTGAAGCGCACCGCGCCCGGCAGGCTGTAGGCCGGCACCATCTTCTTGACATTGCGCACCACGTAGTTGACCAGGGCGCCCTTGAGCATGCCGAGCTGGTCGCCCATGGCGGCCAGCACCACGTGCTTGACCGGCGTGCTGGCGATGCACTGCTGCAGCGTGTTGGCGAAGTTCTCGATGATGACGATGGCCTTGGAGCCGGAGTCCTTGAGCTGGTGCTCCAGCTCGCGCGGCGTGTACAGCGGGTTGACGTT
>CAZZAW010000317.1:0-2771 GCA_964652405.1 uncultured Ramlibacter sp. | reverse complement strand
AGCGCTTCAACGTGCTGCTGTGCTCCACCATCATCGAGACCGGCATCGACGTGCCCACGGCCAACACCATCGTGATCAGCCGCGCCGACAAGTTCGGGCTGGCGCAGCTGCACCAGCTGCGCGGGCGCGTCGGCCGCAGCCACCACCAGGCCTATGCCTACCTCATGGTGCCGGACACCGAGAGCCTGACCAAGCAGGCCGCGCAGCGGCTGGACGCGATCCAGCAGATGGAGGAGCTGGGCTCGGGCTTCTACCTGGCCATGCACGACCTGGAGATCCGCGGCGCCGGCGAGGTGCTGGGCGAAAGCCAGAGCGGCAACATGCTGGAGGTGGGCTTCCAGATGTACAACGAGATGCTGGCCGAGGCCGTGCGCAGCCTCAAGGCCGGCCAGGAGCCGGACCTGCTGGCGCCGCTGTCGGTCACCACGGACATCAACCTGCACGCTCCCGCCCTGCTGCCCGACGACTACTGCGGCGACGTGCACCTGCGCCTGTCCTTCTACAAGAAGCTGGCCACCGCCAGGACCACCGACCAGATCGATGCCCTGCTGGAAGAGATCGTCGACCGGTTCGGCAAGCTGCCGCCGCAGGCCCAGAACCTGATCGACGTGCACCGGCTGCGGGTGCTGGCGCGGCCCTATGGGGTGGTGAAGGTGGATGCGGCGCCGGGGGTGATCCACATCACCTTCAAGCCCAACCCGCCGATCGACTCGCTGCGCATCATCGAGCTGGTGCAGAAGAACCGGCACATCAAGCTGGCCGGCAACGAGAAGCTGCGCATCGAGCGCGAGCTCAAGGAACCCAAGGACCGGGCGCAGATGGTGCGGGACGTGCTGCGCTCGCTGGGCCAGCCGAAAATGACGCAAACAGCGTAGCGGTTGCGTCATCCCCGCGCAGGCGGGGACCCAGAACGCACGCTAAGCGTGCTGCCCCAACGCTCTGGATTCCCGCCTGCGCGGGAATGACGGCGTTTCAGCGCGGCCGGCCGAAGGTCTGCGCCCAGTAGATCCCGTCAGCGCTGCGCGGGTTGGTGGCGAAGGCCAGGCCCATCTCGGTGAACGCCGGGTTCATCAGGTTGGCGCAGTGGCCGGGGCTGCGCAGCCAGTCGCGCACCACCTCGTCGGCGCTGGGCTGGCCCGCCGCCACGTTCTCGGCCACCGAACGCCAGCGGTAGCCGGCGCGCGAGATGCGCGCATCGAAGCTGCTGCCGTCCCGACCCTCGTGCGCCATGAAGCTGTGGGTTGCCATGTCGCGCGCGTGGGCCAGCGCCGCCTGGTCCAGCAGCGGGTGGTAGCGCAGCGGGGGCGCGGCCTGGAAGGCGCGGTTGCCGCACTGGCGCGGCTGCGCCCGGGCCTGGTTGACCAGCTGCAGGGCTCGCGCAGCCACCTCCCCCGCCGCAGAGGGCGCCGGAGGCATGAAGGGCGCGGCCAGCACCACCCACCAGGCCTGGCCCCGCTGGTGCACCCCCAGCTCTGTCAGGCCCGGGTCCGCCAGCTGCGGGCAGTACCGCTGGGCCATGAGGTCGGCCGCGGCGCCAGCCGAGCGGGCCCCCGTGAGCTGCACCTGGTACATCCGCGTGTAGCGGTACCCCGCCTGCTGGAGCGCCTCCACGCCGCGTTGGCCGCGAGCGATGCGCTCCGCAGCCTGGTTCAGCTGCGCCACGGGCCGGAAGGCCGCCCGGCCGGGCTGGCCGCCGCAGCCGCGCTGCCGCACCTGGGACAAGGCACTGGCCAGCGCGTCGCCCTGGGCATGGGCTTGCGACAGGGCCGCAGGACCCAGCAGCGCAGCGAGGGCCAGGGCGTGAACGAGCGTCTTGGTGGCTGGAGGCATGGAAATTGGAGCTGCGTGTGGGTGAGAAAATCCCGCCATGACGATGCCCCAAGAATTCGCGCCCGGCCTGGTGGTCCAGGGCTTCACCCCGCCGCTGCGCCTGGCCGACTTCCGCCTGATCGCCTTCGACATGGATTCCACGCTCATCAACATCGAGTGCGTGGACGAGATCGCCGACGCCGCCGGCCGCAAGGAAGAGGTGGCCGCCATCACCGAGGCCGCCATGCGCGGGGAGATCGCCGACTACAAGGAAAGCCTGCGCCGCCGCGTTGCGCTGCTGCGCGGCGTGACGGTGGCCGACATGGAGCAGGTCTACGCCGAGCGGCTGCAGCTCAACCCCGGCGCGGCCGAGCTGGTGGCCGCCTGCAAGGCCGCCGGCCTGAAGACCCTGCTGGTGTCGGGCGGCTTCACCTTCTTCACCGACCGCATCCGCGACCGGCTGGGCATCGACTACACGCGTTCCAACGTGCTGGAGATCGAGTCCGGCCCGAACTGCGGGCAGCTCACCGGACGCATGGTGGACCAGCCCTGGGGCGACATCTGCGACGGCGCCGAGAAGCGCAAGATGCTGCTGCAGACCTGCGAACAACTGGGCATCGAGCCGCGCCAGGCCATCGCCATGGGCGACGGCGCCAACGACCTGCCCATGATGGGCGCCGCCGGCCTGTCGGTGGCCTACCACGCCAAGCCCAAGGTCCGCGAGCAGGCCATGGTGGCGATCAACTCGGGCGGTCTGGACCGGCTGCTGGAAGTCGTACGGTAAAGGTGGTGCCCTCGCCCAGCCGGCTCTCCACCTCGATGGTCCCGCCGTGGGCCGCCACGGCGTTCTTCACGATCGCCAAGCCCAGGCCCGTGCCCGAGATCGCGCCCACGTTGCTGGCCCGGTGGAAGGATTCGAACAGGTGCGGCAGTTCCGCCTCCGGGATGCCGATGCCCTGGTC
>CAZZAW010000316.1:0-2782 GCA_964652405.1 uncultured Ramlibacter sp. | reverse complement strand
GGCATCGCGTTCGCGCGCGACGGCAAGAGCATCTTCTGGTCGGACAGCAGCCGCGGGCTGGTGATGAAGGCGTCGTGGGACGAAGCCGAGGGCCGCATGGGCACCCCCTCCATCATCGCCCTGCTGGGCGAGGAGGCGGGCCGGCCCGACGGCGCGGTGGTGGATGCGGAAGGCTGCTACTGGTCGGCCGGCGTGTCGGCCGGCGTGCTGAACAAGCTGGACGCCGGCGGCCACCTGCGGGCCCGCCTGCACCTGCCCTGCCGGGCGCCCACCATGGCCGCATACGGCGGCGCGGGCGGCGAGCAGCTGTTCGTCACGTCGCTGGTGCGCCCGCACTGGGCGGCGCCCGGTCCGCTGGACGGCGCCCTCATCTCCTTCAAGGCGCCGGCACCGGGCCCGCTGGGCCCGATGCTGATTTAGTCTCTGAGAAAAGATCGCTGCGCGACTTTTCTCAGAGGTTCAGCGAGTGTGAGAAGGCCCGGCGAAGCCGGAGCCTTCTCACAAGGGAGACCGCCGTGCACTACGTTTCCTGCGGTCCACGCGAGGTGGGCAGTTGAACTGCCCACCTTTTTCGGACTGCTTGTAACAGCGTGCAGAGCAGTCTCCCTTGCGGACAGGATCCGGCTTCGCCGGGCCTGTCCGCACTGATCAAATCCGCAAAGAAATCGCTTCAGCGATTTTTTTGCGACTAGTCCGCCTGCTTGCGCAGGAACGCCGGGATCTCGAAGTCGTCCATGCCGCCGGAGGACAGCGCGTCGACCTTGGCGGCGGCCTGCGTGCGGTTGGTGCGCCACACGCTGGGCACGGCCATGCCGCCGTAGTCGGGCTGCTGCGCGGCCTGGGCCTCGCGGGTGACGATGGCGCCGGGGCCGCCGACCGCGTTGTTCACCGTGGGCACGTTGAACGGCACGTTGTCGGTGCCGGTGCGCAGCACCTGCAGCGGGGGCGCGGTGCGGCGCTGCTGGCCCTGGCGCGACAGGCCCGTGGCGACCACGGTGACGCGGACGCTGTCGCCCAGGTCGTCGTCGTAGGCCGTGCCGTAGATCACGTGGGCGTCGGGCGAGGCATAGGCGCGGATGGTGTTCATCGCCAGCTTGGACTCGGCCAGCTTCAGGCTGCCCTTGGCCGCGGTGATCAGCACCAGCACGCCCTTGGCGCCCGACAGGTCGATGCCCTCCAGCAGCGGGCAGGCCACGGCCTGCTCGGCGGCGATGCGGGCGCGGTCCGGCCCTTCGGCCACCGCGGTGCCCATCATGGCCTTGCCGGGCTCGCCCATCACGGTGCGCACGTCCTCGAAGTCGACGTTCACATGGCCGGGCACGTTGATGATCTCGGCGATGCCGCCCACGGCGTTCTTCAGCACGTCGTTGGCGTGCGCGAAGGCCTCGTCCTGCGAGATGTCGTCGCCCAGCACCTCGAGCAGCTTCTCGTTCAGCACCACGATCAGCGAGTCGACGTTCGCCTCCAGCTCGGCCAGGCCGGCGTCGGCATTCGTCATGCGGCGGCCGCCCTCCCAGTCAAAAGGCTTGGTGACCACGCCCACGGTGAGGATGCCCATCTCCTTGGCCACGCGCGCGATCACCGGCGCGGCGCCGGTGCCGGTGCCGCCGCCCATGCCGGCCGTGATGAACAGCATGTGGGCCCCCTGGATGGCGTCGCGGATGTTGGCCACGGCGGCCTCGGCGGCCTCGCGGCCCTTTTCCGGCTTGCTGCCGGCGCCCAGGCCGGAGCCGCCCAGCTGGATGGTCTTGTGGGCCGCGCTGCGCGAGAGCGCCTGCGCATCGGTGTTGGCGCAGATGAACTCCACGCCCTGGACGGCGCGGTCGATCATGTGCTCGACCGCGTTGCCGCCGCCGCCGCCGACACCGATCACCTTGATCTGCGTGCCCAGGTGGAACTCTTCCACTTCAATCATTTCGATGCTCATACGTTTCTCCTGAATTCGGTTGCAGTTGCCAAGAAGGTTTTGTTGTTGGATGGAACATGAACGCCTAGTCCGGTGGGCCGGTGCACCGCCATCGCTCCTTTCTTCTTGTGGTCGGGGACATCAGAAGTTCCCCACGATGAAATCCTTGAAGCGGGAGAAGGCGGTCTTCATGGACCCGTTCTTCTGCGCCACCTTGAAACCTCGCAGGCGCGCCAGGCGCGCCTCCTCGAGCAGGCCCATCACGGTGGCGGCGCGCGGCTGCGCCACCATGTCCGACAGCGCGCTGGAATACTTGGGGATGCCGCGGCGCACGGGCTTGAGGAAGATGTCCTCGCCCAGCTCCACCATGCCGGGCATCACGGCGCTGCCGCCGGTGATCACCACGCCGGAGGACAGCACCTCCTCGTAGCCCGATTCGCGCACCACCTGCTGCACCAGCGAGAAGATCTCCTCCACGCGTGGCTCGATCACGCCGGCCAGCGCCTGGCGCGACAGCATGCGCGGGCCACGGTCGCCCAGGCCGGGCACCTCGACCTGCTGGTCCGGGTCGGCCAGCAGCTGCTTGGCGTAGCCGCTCTCGACCTTGATGTCCTCGGCGTCCTTGGTCGGGGTGCGCAGGGCCATGGCGATGTCGCTGGTGATCAGGTCGCCGGCGATGGGAATCACCGCGGTGTGGCGGATGGCGCCGTTGGTGAAGATTGCCACGTCGGTGGTGCCGGCGCCGATGTCCACCAGCGCCACGCCCAGCTCGCGCTCGTCCTCGCTCAGCACCGCCTGGCTGGAGGCCAGCGGGTTGAGCATCAGCTGCTCCACCTCGAGGCCGCAGCGGCGCACGCACTTGATGATGTTCTCGGC
>CAZZAW010000315.1:0-2789 GCA_964652405.1 uncultured Ramlibacter sp. | reverse complement strand
CTACACTGCGCCGCAACGCTACGGCAAGGAGGATTCCCCATGCTGGACAAGCTCATGCGGCTGGCGCGAAGCCACGGCGAGCTGCGCGCAGGGCGGGGCCTGGTGACCGGCGTGATCGCCCTGGCGCTCGCCCTGCTGTGCTTCCTGGCCGTGCTGGCCTTTCATTTCCCCGAATACCTGACCACACCGCAGCTGCGCCAGGCCTACGACGTGGCGCTGCTGCGCACCGTGCTGTTCTGGGCGCTGGTGCTGGCCGGTGCGCTGTCGCTGGCCAACCTGGTGCTCGCGCGCTCGCGCTGGCTGGCCCTGGCCGCCTTCGCGCTCGTGGCCGTGTCGGCGCTGCTGGGCGGGC
Source organism: uncultured Ramlibacter sp. (assembly GCA_964652405.1). Classification (GTDB taxonomy): domain Bacteria; phylum Pseudomonadota; class Gammaproteobacteria; order Burkholderiales; family Burkholderiaceae_C; genus Ramlibacter. The sequence continues at coordinate 2,437 of CAZZAW010000315.1, read as the reverse complement.
ACAAGGTGGAAGTGGACCCCAACTTCCCCGACCACACGCCCTACGTTGGCCTGGACTGGTTCATCCTGGACCTGCTGGGCTCCTCGCTGGTGTTCATCTTCATCGAGAAGCTGTTCGCGCACCGCAAGGAGCAGCCGGTGTTCCGGCCCGAGTGGCAGACCGACCTGCAGCACTTCATGGTCAACCACATGCTGGTGGGCTTCGTGCTGCTGGCCACGAACCTGGCGGTGCACCGCTTCTTCGGCTGGGCCGCGCACGACGGGGTGCGCGGCTGGGTGGCCCAGCTGCCGTTCTGGGCCGGGGTGCTGCTGATCGTGCTGGTCGCCGACCTGGTGCAGTACGCGGTGCACCGGGCCTACCACGAGGTGCCGCTGCTGTGGCGCTTCCACGCGGTGCACCACAGCGTCAAGCACATGGACTGGCTGGCCGGCTCGCGCATGCACCTGGTGGAGGTGCTGGTCACCCGCACGCTGGTGCTGGCGCCGATCTACGTGCTGGGCTTTTCCAAGGAAGTGATCGACGCCTACATCGTGATCGTGGGCTTCCAGGCGGTGTTCAACCACGCCAACGTGAGCGTGCGCCTCGGACCGCTGCGCTACCTGGTCGTCACGCCCAACTTCCACCACTGGCACCACAGCCAGGACCAGGAGGCGCTGGACCGCAACTACGCGGCGCATTTCGCCTTCATCGACCACCTGTTCGGCACCGCCGTGCAAAGCGGCCGCGAGTGGCCCAGCGAGTACGGCGTGCGCGGCGACTACGTCCCCACGGGCTTCTGGCGCCAGCTCGGCTTTCCGTTCACCTGGAAGGGCTGAGCGCCCGCCGGGCGCACAGCGCCACCGCCACCGCGAACACCACCACCACCAGCAGCCCCGCGGCCAGCGTCCGGCCTTCGGCGATGAAGCCGATCACCGGCGGGCCGGCCATCAGCCCCAGGTAGCCGACCGACGCCACCGCGGCGATGCCGTGCGCGGCCGGCACGCCCGGCACCTGGGCCGCTGCGCTGAACAGCACCGGCACCATGTTGGCGAAGCCCAGCCCCACCAGCGCGAAGCCGGCCAGCACCACGCCGGGGTGGGGCACCAGCAGCGCCAGCCCCATGCCGGCCGCGGAAATGGCGCCGCTGGCCTGCAAGAGCGGGACCGGCGCCACCCGCTCGCGCACCCAGTCGCCGCCGAAGCGCGCGGCGGCCATGGCCGCGCTGAAGCTGGTGTAGCCCAAGCTCGCGACCGCAGCGCTGGCCGCGGCCTCCTGCCGCAGGTACAGCACGCTCCAGTCGTACATCGCGCCCTCGGCGAGCAGGCCCATGCCGGCCATCACGCCCAGCAGCGCCAGCGGGCCGCGTGGCAGGCTCAGCCGCGGCTCGCTCCCGCCGTCGGGCGCCTGCTGGCGCAGCAGTCCGGCAGCCATTCCGCAGGTGAGCAAGGCGCACACGGCGGTGGCGCCCAGCAGGTGCGGCACGGCGGCGACGCTGGCGGCCGCCAGCAGGCTGCCGGCGCCCGCCCCCGCCATGCCGCCCAGGCTGAACATGCCGTGCAGCCCGCTCATCAGCGCGCGGCCCAACAGCCGCTCCAGCCCGGTGGCCTGGGCATTGATCGCCACGTCGAACAGCGCCGCCGCCATGCCGTAGGCCAGCATCAGCGCCAGCAGCACGCCGTAGTGGCGCGACGCGAGCAGGCTGGCGATGGCCGCGCAGCAGACCACGCCGGTGAGCGGCACCAGGCGGCGCGGCGGCAGGCGCGAGAGCACATGGCCCGCCACCAGCAGCGCGGCCACGGCGCCGCCGCCCGCGGCCAGCATGGCCCAGGCCAGCGACTGTTCGCCCAGGCCGTAGTGGGCCTTCACGCTGGGCACGTGCACGCCCCAGGTGGCGAACAGGGCGCCGGAGACGTAGAACTGTGCACGCAGCGCCCAGGCGGCGCGGCGAAGGTCGGGGGCAAGGGGCATGGGGAGCGGACGATTCTGGCAGCCCCGGATAATCCCCGCGCATGCAATCGTTCGACGTGGTGATCATCGGCGCCGGCGCCGCCGGGCTGTTCTGCGCGGGCGCGGCCGGGCAGCTCGGCCTGAAGGTGCTGCTGGTGGACCATGCGGAGAAAGTGGCCGAGAAGATCCGCATCTCCGGCGGCGGACGCTGCAACTTCACCAACCGCGACCTGGACCCGCGCGCGCCGCACAGGCACTTCGTCGGCGACAACCCTCAGTTCTGCCGCTCGGCCCTGTCGCGCTACACCGCGGCGGACTTCATCGCTCTGGTGCAGCGGCATGGCATTCCCTTCCACGAGAAGCACAAGGGCCAGCTGTTCGGCGACCGCTCCTCCGAGGACTTCATCCGCATGCTGCTGGCCGAATGCGGCGCCGGCGGCGTCACGCACTGGCAGCCTTGCAGCGTGCAGGAGATCGCCGCCGGCGGCGACGGCTACGAGCTGCGCACGAG
>CAZZAW010000314.1:0-2789 GCA_964652405.1 uncultured Ramlibacter sp. | reverse complement strand
GCGTGATCTTCATCGACGTGGGCGGCAAGATCCTGGAAGACTGCAGCAAGGACGAGTTCTTCGGCCACCCCGAAAACCGCCAGCCGCGCACCAAGGACTTCCTGAACAAAATCCTGCAACACTGACGGTCTGGGACAATTGAGTCCCATGACCGATTCGATCACCATCACCCGCCCCGACGACTGGCACCTGCACGTGCGGGACGGCGAGGCCATGGCGGCCGTGGTGCCGCACACGGCGGCGCAGTTCGCGCGGGCGATCATCATGCCCAACCTCAAGCCGCCGGTCACCACGGCGGCCCAGGCGCAGGCCTATCGCGAGCGCATCCTGGCCTGCGTGCCGCGCGGCCTGCAGTTCGAGCCGCTGATGACGCTGTACCTCACCGACAACCTCGCGCCCGACGAGATCCGGCGCGCGAAGGAGGCCGGCGTGGTGGCGGTCAAGCTCTACCCGGCCGGCGCCACCACCAACAGCGACGCGGGCGTGACCGATATCCGCAAGACCTACGCCACGCTGGAGGCCATGCAGCGCGAAGGCCTGCTGCTGCTGGTGCACGGCGAGGTGACCTCGTCCGACATCGACCTGTTCGACCGCGAGGCGGTGTTCATCGACCAGCAGCTGATCCCGCTGCGGCGCGACTTCCCGGGCCTCAAGATCGTGATGGAGCACATCACCACCCGCGAGGCGGCGCAGTACGTGGCCGGGGCTGACGCGAACACCGCCGCCACCATCACCGCGCACCACCTGCTGTACAACCGCAACGCCATCTTCACCGGCGGCATCCGCCCGCACTACTACTGCCTGCCGGTCCTCAAGCGCGAGACCCACCGCCAGGCGCTGGTGCAGGCCGCCACCTCGGGCAGCCCGAAGTTCTTCCTGGGCACCGACAGCGCGCCGCACCCGGCGCACCTGAAGGAGCACGCCACCGGCTGCGCCGGCTGCTACACCGCGCATGCCGCGATGGAGCTGTATGCCGAAGCCTTCGATGCCGCCGGCGCGCTGGACAGGCTGGAAGGCTTCGCCAGCTTCCATGGCGCCGACTTCTACGGCCTGCCGCGCAACACCGGCACGCTCACGCTGAGCCGCCAGGCCTGGACCGCCCCCGAGGCCTACGCCTTCGGCCAGGCCCAGCTCAAGCCCTTGCGCGGCGGCGAATCGCTGGCGTGGAAAGCGGCCTGAACCCGCCCGACTGGCGCCTGCCCTGGTTCCAGCCCTGGCGGGCGCACGGTGAGCCGGTCGCCGCCGGTCTCGCGGCCGGCCTGGACCTGCACCAGGCGCTGAACGCGGCGCCGCAGCCGCCCGTGACTTTCGTCCCGCAGGACCGGCTGCCCGCCGGAATGCCCTACGAACGCTATATTTTTGAGAGCGGCAGGTGCCCGGTGCGCGCGGGCTGGCACGACTTTTTCAATGGAATCTGCTGGCGCGGCCTGCCGCTGGCCAAGCGGCAGCTGAACCGCCTCCAGGCCGCCGAGATCGCGGCGGCCGGCGTGGGCGCGGTCCGCGGCCCGGTGCGGGATGCCATCACCGTGTTCGACGAGAACGGCGCGCTGCTGCAGGCGCCCGCGCCGGTCTGGGACGCGCTGCTCGCGCGCGAATGGCGTCGCCTGTTCGTGGACCTGCGGCCGCTGTGGCGCGAGGCCCGGCTGCTGGTGGCCGGCCACGCCCTGCTGGAAAAGCTGCTTTCACCACGAAAAGACCTCACAGCGCACGTCTGGCGGGCAGATGCAGCTATCAATTCCGTAGCGGAGGCGGACGCCTGGCTGGCCGCGCAGCTGTCGCCGGCCGCGCTGGCGGCCAAGCCCTTCACGCCCTTGCCGGTGCTGGGCGTCCCCGGCTGGTGGGCCGCCAACGAGAACTTTTCCTTCTACGATGACTCCCTTGTATTCCGCGCCCGGCGGCCCCATCTGCCGCGCGGAGAGGACCATTTCCCCTCTTCGGAGAAAAGCAACCCATGAAACGCATCTTCCTGTTCGTCGCGACCAACCTCGCCATCGTGGTGGTGCTGGGCGTCGTCGCCAGCCTGCTCGGCGTCAACCGGTACCTGACGGCCAACGGGCTGAACCTCACGGCCCTGCTCGGCTTCGCGCTGATCATGGGTTTCGGCGGCGCCTTCATCTCGCTGCTGCTGTCCAAGCCGATCGCCAAGTGGAGCTCGGGCGTCCAGGTGATCGACGGCTCCGGCAGCGCCGATGAGCGCTGGATCGTCGAGACCGTGCGCAAGTTCGCCGACAAGGCCGGCATCGGCATGCCCGAGGTCGGCATCTTCGAGGGCGAGCCCAACGCCTTCGCCACCGGCGCCTTCAAGAACAACGCGCTGGTCGCCGTGTCCACCGGCCTGCTGCAGGGCATGACCCGAGACGAGGTCGAGGCCGTGATCGGCCACGAGGTCGCCCACATCGCCAATGGCGACATGGTCACCATGACCCTGATCCAGGGCGTGATGAACACGTTCGTGGTGTTCCTGTCGCGCGTGATCGGCTACTTCGTCGACAAGGTGATCCTGCGCAACAACAGCGACGGCCCGGGCATCGGCTACATGCTGACCACCATCGTGCTGGACATCCTGCTGGGCTTCCTGGCGGCCATCATCGTGGCCTGGTTCTCGCGCCAGCGCGAGTTCCGCGCCGACGCCGGTGCCGCGCAGCTGATGGGCCGCAAGCAGCCCATGATCAACGCCCTGGCGCGCCTGGGCGGCATGGTCCCAGGCGAGCTGCCCAAGGGCCTGCAGGCCGCTGGCATCCACTCGGGCGTGGGCAAGCTGTTCTCGACGCACCCGCCGATCGAGGAAC
>CAZZAW010000313.1:0-2798 GCA_964652405.1 uncultured Ramlibacter sp. | reverse complement strand
GCGGCAAAGATGGAAGAGCAGGCCAAAGCCCTCGCCGCCGAGCAGGGTCTTGCCTGGGTCAAGCCGACGCTCGATCCCTATGCCAGCCACGATCTGGTCGAAGGGCTAGTCCGGCTTCCGGCCGAACCGGCGCCATTGACCGACGCAGAATTGGCGAGGCTCGACGAACTCGATGCCTCCTATGACGAGCACGCGGCGATCCTTGAAGACGAGGACAGTGCCGAGGAGGCCGTGGCTGCGGCCGAAGCGGCGATCGAGGCGATCGAACGTGAATGCCAGGAAATCCGTGCCCGCTCGCCGGTTATCGCGCCGGAGCTCAAGGCCGAGGCAGGAATGGTGCTGGTGCTCTCCCGCGATGGCACGCCGGTTCTCCAGCCGGTGTTCTACGGCGAGCGTCAGGCTGAACCCACCGAAGCCGACGACGGGATCGAAGTCGTTGCAGGCGAAGAAGGTTCGGACAGGCGCCGGACCACCTTGTCGAAACGTCTGATCGACGAACTCGCGATGCAGCGCCGCGATGTTCTGGCACTTCACGTTGCATCCGATCCCGGGCTGGCGCTCGACATCATGGTCTTCACCCTCGCCGATGCCGATACCCACGACTGGCGGGCACGCCCTTCGACCACGCTGCGCGCGCCTGTTCCAGCAGGCCCGATCATCGGCTTCGAAGCCAAGGATGCGCCGGCGAGCAGCGCGCTTGCTGAGTTCAGATCCGGCCTCGACGAAAGCTGGCGTGCGGGCACCGATGTGACTGCCCGCTTCGATCTGTTTCGGGCGCTGCCCGATGAAAGCCGAGCCGCATGGCTTGGCTTTGTCGTTGCCCGGTCGCTCGAGGCAAGCCTCAACATGTCCGGTGAGCGCCAGCTTCCGTTCCAGGATCAGCTTGGCAGCCTGATCGGCATCGACATGGCGCAGTGGTGGCGTCCGACAGCAGCCAACTACTTCGACCGGGTGTCGAAGCAGGTGATCCTCGATGCGCTGACCGATGTCGGCGGTCTCGAACTCTCTACGCGCTTTGCCTCGGTCAAGAAGGGTGACCTCGCGATGAGCGCCGAGCGCGTCTTCGCCGGCACCTACATCACCGAGGTCGAGGTCCGCGAAAAGGCCCTGGCCTGGGTGCCTGAGGTCATGCGGTTTGCCTCCGCTGCCCCGAAGGCTGGCGAAGCCGAGATCGACGCAAGCGACGCTGAGCCTGGTGTCGACGGCGAAATTCCCCGCGAACTGGCCGCCTGACCTCCTCCTGACAGGCTCGGCCACTCGCACCTCGTGAAGCGGTCCTGCGGCTTATGCCGGAGGGCCGCTTCCTTTTTGGAAAGAGAGCGGAGGGGGCGCGGGAACCTGTGGCACTGACCGGCGAACCTGTCGCCGACTGTCCAGATGCCTCAATCAGGAGAACCATCATGGCCTATCGCAAGGGGCAGGGCGGCGGCCTGTCGCCCGCCACACGTATCACCCAGGAAATCATCGCCCGTCTGGAAGCGGGCACGAAGCCGTGGATCAAGCCGTGGCGCGGTGTCCCGGTCTCCCGGCCCTTACGGGCCTGTGGGATCCCGTACCGCGGCGTGAACGTGTTCTGGCTCTGGATGGTCGCCGATATGTGCGGCTACGCATCGCCGTTCTGGATGACCTACAACCAGGCAAAATCGCTCGGAGCCCAGGTCCGCAAGGGCGAGAAGTCGAGCATCGCGATCTTCTACAAGAGCTACACCAAGGAGGTCGAAGCCCCCGATACCGGCGAAAAGACCGATGAAGCCCGCAGGGTGCTGAAGGCCTATCCAGTCTTCAACGCCGATCAGGTCGACGGTCTGCCCGAGCGCTTCCATCCGGCTGCAACGCTTGAGCTCGTCGAGCCTGAAGGACGCGAGGCCGAGCTCGACGCCTTCTTCGCCGCCATACCTGTCAATCTGCGCCACCAGGGTTGCGAGGCTTATTACGAACCGACTGCGGATCGTGTCACGATGCCGCCGACGAGCCTGTTTTCCGGCTTCGACCACTATTATGCCACGCTCGCCCACGAGCTGTCGCACTGGACCGGCCATGCCAGCCGCCTGGGGCGTGATCTCAAGAACCGCTTCGGCACGGCGGCCTATGCCGCCGAAGAACTGGTAGCCGAACTATCTAGCGCCATGCTCGGCGCTGAGCTGGGCCTGCCCGTCACACATCTCGACAGCCACGCGAGCTACATCGAACATTGGCTCAAGCTTCTGAAGGATGACGATCGCGCCATCCTGACCGCTGCCGCTAAGGCTGAGGAGGCGTCGACCCTGCTGCTGAAGCTTGGCGGAAGGGTCACCCCTGACCAGATTGACGACGCGTCAGACGACGCTGCGCTCGCGGCCTGAGGGAGGATGTCATGGGCCGATCGGTCAGCTTTCCCAGCGGCGCAATCGTCGCATTCACGGTTCTCGAGGTCGAAGCTGAAGACGACTGGGAATTCGAATACGAGTGGCTGCGCGAAGACCTGCGGGAGCGAGCGGCCCAAGCCTTCCCGTCGCTGATCCCGCATGACGGCTGGCGCGGCCGGGAAGACCGGATCCTCATGCGCAATGCCTATGCGGATTTCGGCGTGTCGGTCTATGGCGGGCTGGTGGCTGTCTGGATCGCCGAACGCGATGACGGGGCCTATTGGGACGCCGATTGGCGCACGGCCCGGTCGCCGCGGGCACGGCGCTGGCTGTCCCAGATCGCATCCCGCTTCGATGCCCTTTTCGGCGACTACGATTGCCTCGGGCACATGTCGAATGGCGAGGGGGTCTACACCAAGCGCGCAGCTTGAGGTCTGCGAGTTGGCCAGAAGC
>CAZZAW010000312.1:0-2815 GCA_964652405.1 uncultured Ramlibacter sp. | reverse complement strand
TCAAGATCGCCGACGACAACGGCCTGGCGCTGCTGGACCTGAAGGACCTGCGCGCCATGCTCCAGTACATCGGCGACAACGCGGCCGAGTTCCGCACCCAGTACGGCAACATCAGCCCGGCCAGCGTGGGCGCCATCCAGCGCGGCCTGATGCAGATCGAGAGCCAGGGCGGCGACAAGTTCTTCGGCGAGCCCATGCTCGACATCAACGACTTCATGCAGACCGTGGGCGGCAAGGGCGTGGTCAACGTGCTCGCCGCCGACAAGCTGCTGAACTCGCCGCGCCTGTACGCCACCTTCCTGTTGTGGATGCTGTCCGAGCTGTTCGAGCAGCTGCCCGAGATCGGCGACCCGGAAAAGCCCAAGCTGGTGTTCTTCTTCGACGAGGCCCACCTGCTCTTCAACGAGGCGCCCAAGGTGCTGGTCGAGCGCATCGAGCTGGTGGTGCGCCTGGTGCGCTCCAAGGGCGTGGGCGTCTATTTCGTCACCCAGAATCCCCTGGACATCCCCGATTCCGTGCTGGCCCAGCTGGGCAACCGCGTGCAGCACGCGCTGCGCGCCTTCACCCCGCGCGACCAGAAGGCCGTCAAGGCGACGGCCCAGACCATGCGCCAGAAGCCGGGCCTGGACATCGAGACCGCCATCACCGAGCTGGCCGTGGGCGAGGCGCTGGTCAGCCTGCTGGACCCCAAGGGCCGCCCCAGCATCACCGAGCGCGTCTACGTGATCCCGCCCGGCAGCCAGATCGGGCCCATCACGCCGGCGCAGCGGCAGGCGCTGATGGCCGGCTCGCTGGTCGCCGGCGCGTACGAGAAGACGCAGGACCGCGAATCGGCCTACGAAAAGCTCAAGGCCCGCGCCGACCACGTGCCGTCTGCCACCACGTCCGGCGGCGGCGGCGCCACCGACCAGGCCACGGGCAGCGCCATGGGCGGCATCGGCGACATCCTGTTCGGCTCCACCGGCCCGCGCGGCGGCCGCCGCGAAGGCCTGGCCGAAATGATGGCCAAGTCCGCCGTGCGCACCATCGGCAGCACCGTGGGGCGGGAGATCATCCGCGGCGTGCTGGGCGGGCTGCTGGGAGGCAAGCGGCGTTGAACGTCCCGACCTTCGAAGACGTCCAGGCCGCCGCCGCCCGCCTAGAGGGCATCGCGCACCGCACCCCCGTCCTGCGCTCGGCCACCATCGACGCCGAGTTCGGCGCGCAGCTGTTCTTCAAGTGCGAGAACTTCCAGCGCATGGGCGCCTTCAAGTTCCGCGGCGGCTACAACGCCCTGGCGAAGTTCACGCCCGAGCAGAGAAAGCGCGGCGCCCTCGCCTTCTCCTCGGGCAACCACGCCCAGGCGATCGCGCTGGCGGCGCGGCTGCTCGGGATGCCGGCGGCCATCGTGATGCCGCAGGACGCCCCGGCGGCCAAGCTCGCAGCCACCCGCGGATACGGCGCCGAGGTCATCACCTACGACCGCTTCACCGAAGACCGCGAGGCCATCAGCCGCCGCCTGGCCGAGGAACGCGGCATGACGCTGATCCCGCCCTTCGACCACGAGGACGTGATCGCCGGGCAGGGCACCTCGGCCCTGGAGCTGTTCCAGGAAGCGGGCGAGCTGGACCACCTGTTCGTCTGCATGGGCGGCGGCGGCCTCCTGAGCGGATGCGCCCTCGCCGCCCGGGCGCTGTCGCCGCGCTGCAAGGTCTACGGCGTGGAGCCCGAGGCCGGCAATGACGGGCAGCAGGCCTTCCGCACCGGCGAGCGCGTGAAGATCGAGGTGCCCCGCACCATCGCCGACGGCGCCCAGACCCAGCAGGTGGGCGCCATCACCTTCGAGGTCATCCGCCGCCACGTGGACGACATCTTCACCGCCACCGACGCCCAGCTGGTGGACGCCATGCGCTTCTACGCCGAACGCATGAAGATGGTGGTGGAGCCCACCGGCTGCCTCTCGCTGGCGGGGGCCCGGCATTGCGGGCTGGATCTCCAGGGCGCGCGCATCGGCGTGCTCATCAGCGGGGGCAACGTGGACCTGGCCCGCTTCGCCCAGCTGGTGGGCTGACGGCCCTTTTTCCCGCGCCACTGCTGTACATTGCCTTTTTTGAGGGCTCGCCATGCCAGCAGACGCTTCTTCGGCCCCGCGCCACATTCGCCTGACCTCGCACAGCAGCGGCTCCGGCTCGCTGCCGATCCGCTGGGGCGCCGCGACGGCCGCCGAGCGGGGACCGGTGGTCGGCACCACCACCCAGCGCGGCCACCGCAACGTGATCGGCACCCACAGCGGCTCGTACAGCGTCTACCGCGCGCTGGCCGTGGCCGCCGGGGCGCTCTCGCGCGAGCACCGGGCCGACCTGACCAACACCGCGCCCACCGACGAGATCGGCCCCTACCCGCAGTGGAGCGACCCGGAGCGCATCGTCAGCCTCGACCCCTGGGGCGCCACCGTGTCGCAGGAGTTCGCCAACGAGCTGGCGGCGGGCTACGACATCCGCCCCACCATCGCCGTGACCCAGGCCCACGTGATCCTGCCGGAGATCATCGACGCCCTGCACAAGGGGCGGCTCAAGGCCGACGGCAAGTTCCTCACCGAAGGCGGCGCGGCCATGGTGACCAAGGCCGCCATCGAACCGGTGTGGTACCTGCCCGGCGTGGCGCGGCGCTTCGGCTGCAGCGAGACCGACCTGCGCCGGGTGCTGTTCGAGGAAACCGGCGGCATGTACCCGGAGCTGGTCACCCGCAGCGACCTGGAGATCTTCCTGCCGCCCATCGGCGGGCAGACCGTCTACATCTTCGGCGACCCGCACGACCTGGCCAATCCCGAGGTGGA
>CAZZAW010000311.1:0-2821 GCA_964652405.1 uncultured Ramlibacter sp. | reverse complement strand
TGTGGGACCTGAACAACCGGATCTGGGAGCCCAAGTACTACGACGCCGAGCTGCAGCTGATCCCCATGGTGGTGGCTTCGGGCAACTGGTGGAACCCCACGCCCTCGGGTGCCACCGTGGCGTCCGCTCCTGCGCCCGCGCCGTCCCCGGCCCCCGCGCCGTCCCCCGCGCCCGCGCCGGCGGTCAGCTTCTCGACCAACATTGCGATGTGGGGCGATTCCACCACCGAGACCTATGCCCAGCGCATGGGCCTGCAGTTCCCCACGGGCCGCCAGTTCTACAACGGAGGCTTCAGCGGGCAGAACTCGGGGCAGATCGAGTCACGCTTCCTGGCCGATACCGGCCGCCGTCCCTGGGTCCACGTGATCTGGGCCGGCCACTACGACTGGATGAAGCGGGACAGCCTGCAGAACCTCAAGGACATGGTGGCGGCGCTCAAGGCGGCGGGCCACAACCGGTTCGTGATCATGACCAACGTCCCCTGGGCCAACTCCCAGTACCTGGGCGGCCCGGAGCGGGCGGTGTTCGATCAGCTCAACGCTCAGATCAAGTCGACCTTCGGCGGCAACGTGCTGGACATCTACGCGCACCTGCTGACGCGGGGCAACGGCAGCGCCGGCGACAACGCCGACGTGCGGGCGGGGCTCACGCCGCGCTCGCTGCGCTGGCCTGGCGACAACCTGCACTTCAACGGCCTGGGGCAGGACATCGTCGCCGGGCAGCTGAAGCAGTTCATCACCGCCAGGGGCTGGTAGCCCCCGGCTGTGGCGGCCGCATCAGTTGCGGTGGCTCTCGGTGGCGTCGCCGGCCAGCGTGGTGCTGCCGTTGCCGCGCGGCGCGAAGGCCAGCGAGGCGGAGCCGCTGTCTTCGCTGTTCAGCGCGGCCACGGCTTCGCGGTCGGCCAGGTAGGCGGCCACGACCTGCGCGCGAGTCGTGGTGCTCTTGAAGCCGCGCAGCGGGTTGTACGAGGTGGACCAGGGGTTCACGCCGGCCTGCTTGTAGGCCTGCAGTTCGGCTTGCACTTCGGCACGGCTCTTGGTCGAGACGAAGCCCGGGTCGACGGTCGGCGATTCGGCGAACGCGCTGCCGGCGGCGGCGAAAGCGAGGGTCAGGGTGGCGAGGGTCTTGGCATTCATGACAGGTTCCTTTTGGGTTTCAGGTTGCGGGCCTCATGAGCCCGTGACGTGAATGTAGGAACCTGCCGTTAGCCGACCCTTAGCGCCTTCTTAGCTGAGGATTAGTGCCCCCACGCTCCCCACTGCGTGTGGTCGCTGCCCCCCAAGGGGGCTGTTGCGCCTTGGGGCGGCCCTGCGGCGCAACTAGGCCGCTGCCCGCCTCAGATCCAGCGTGAACGGGAACTCGCGGCTGCCCGGCAGCGCGATGGTCGCCGGCGGCACTTCGAGCTTGCCGGGCGTGTGGCCCATGCGGAAGAAGCGCGCCAGGCGGCGGCTCTCGGCCTCGTAGGCGTTGACGGGGAAGGTCACGTAGTTGCGGCCGCCCGGGTGCGCCACGTGGTACTGGCAGCCGCCCAGCGAGCGGCCCATCCAGGTGTCCACGATGTCGAAGGTCAGGGGCGCGTGCACGGGAATCGTGGGGTGCAGCGCCGAGGCAGGGTTCCACGCCCGGTAGCGCACGCCCGCCACGAACTCGCCCGCCGTGCCGGTGGACTGCAGCGGCAGGGGCCGGCCGTTCACGGTGACCACGTAGCGGCTTTCGTTCAGGCCCGTCACCCGCACCTCGATGCGCTCCAGCGAGGAATCGACGTAGCGCACGGTGCCGCCGATCGCGCCTTCCTCGCCCAGCACGTGCCAGGGCTCCAGTGCGTTGCGCAGCGTGAGCTCGATGCCGCGGGACTGCACTTCGCCCACCAGCGGGAAGCGGAACTCGAAATGCGGCGCGAACCAGGCGGCATCGAACGCGTAGCCGGCCAGCTTCATCTCCTCCAGCACGTCCATCAGGTCGGCGTGGATGAAGGTGGGCAGCAGCCAGCGGTCGTGCAGCTCGGTGCCCCAGCGCGTGACCGGTGCCTGGTAGGGCTGCTCCCAGAAGCGCGCCACCAGGGCGCGGATCAGCAGCTGCTGCACGATGCTCATGCGGGCGTGCGGCGGCATCTCGAAGGCGCGCAGCTCCAGCAGGCCCAGCCGGCCGCTGGCGCTGTCGGGCGAGTACAGCTTGTCGATGCAGAACTCGCTGCGGTGGGTGTTGCCGGTGACGTCGATCAGGATGTTGCGCAGCGTGCGGTCCACCAGCCAGGGCGGCATGTCCTGCCCGTGGATCTCGCGGTTGCGGGCGATTTCCCTGATCGCGATCTCCAGCTCGTACAGCTGGTCGTTGCGGGCCTCGTCCACCCGCGGCGCCTGGCTGGTGGGGCCGATGAACATGCCCGAAAACAGGTACGACAGCGAGGGATGGTTGTGCCAGTACAGCAGCAGGCTGGCCAGCAGCTCGGGCCGGCGCAGGAAGGGCGAGTCGGCCGGCGTGGCCCCGCCCAGCACGAAGTGGTTGCCGCCACCGGTGCCTGTGTGCCGGCCGTCGGTCATGAACTTCTCGGCCGACAGGCGCGTTTCCCACGCGGCCTGGTACAGGAATTCCGTGTTCTCCACCAGCTCGCCCCAGCTGTGCGCCGGGTGGATGTTGACCTCGATCACGCCGGGGTCGGGCGTGACCTGCAGCACCTTCAGGCGCGCGTCGCGCGGCGGCGGGTAGCCCTCCAGCACGATCTTCACGCCCAGCTCGGCGGCCGTGCCCTCGACCGCGGCCAGCAGGTGCAGGTAGTCCTCCAGCCGCGCGATGGGCGGCATGAAGACGTAGAGCACGCCGT
>CAZZAW010000310.1:0-2833 GCA_964652405.1 uncultured Ramlibacter sp. | reverse complement strand
TGCGCGCAGCATGATCCGAGCGGCGTCAGCGTCCCGGATCTCGCCCACGTATAGCATGAGCGGGGTGCCGACGGGCTGGCTTCGGAGCACGCCGCGCATGCTTTCGACCCAGTCTCTACCGCTTTCGCCAGCGACTTCTGACTGACTACAGTAGCCCCTTCCGTGCCGGCCGTTTAGCGGCAGTTCTACAGGGTCTTCGACCGTGAACGCTACGCCCCCGTGCTGCTTCAGACGTGAGACGATGGTGGCACAACCTGTTGTGGTTTTCCCGCTGCCGGGCGACCCGGCAATCATGATCAAGCCACCAGAAGTCAGCTCGCCTGCGAGCAATGCGTCACGCATCAGCTGTGGGTGCTTCAGTCTGAGGGATTCAAGCTCAGGAGCTGCAGCGGCCATGCGCCTGAAGCGATACCAGGTGCCGTCAACCGCGTAGTCGTCCCGACGGACGCGGAAGAAGACATCATCGACTTTCACCATGAAGTCAGCCTTCTTGTGCTGCTTCGCTGCAGCCGCCATGTCCCGCAGGAGTGATGCGTGTTCCTCCGTGGCGCTGACCGCACCGGGGAAGAGGAGCGATCCAGAGACGTCTACATCGGCGGGCTCGGCGCCTTCTCGAACGTGAACGTGAATGTCCGTGAATGACCTCGGATCAGCCCTCGTGTGAGTCGACATCTATTTTTTCCTTCGCTTAAGTCACCGTCGAAAGCGGCATTAGTACGTGATCCTCACCAGCCCGGCGCCAGTACCAACATCGTCTGTACCGCAATCTGCATTGCGCCCGCCGAACGAGCCCCCGTTTCGCCCGGCCCCGCCGGGAGAAGGTGCAGGGCCGGTTGCTGGTGCTGTGCCGCCAGCACCGCCCAAGCCAGGGCCAGCGGCGGTTGCGGTGCCGCCAGCAACCCCCGCGCCGCCACGGTTCGCTGCAAGACCGCTCGTGCCTGCGCCGCCGGTCCCACCGTTACCACCGCCGCCTCCGCCGTGGCCCGCGAAGCTCCCTCCACCTGTTGCACCTGCGCCGTAGTCCCCCGATGGTTGACCTCCAGGCGCAGGGTAGTACGGTGCGACCGCGCCTACGCCTCCTCCATTGCCTCCAGAGCCGTAGCCGCCCAGATACGGAGTCCCGAAGCCGTTGCCAGTTGCCGTCCCTCCCCCGGCACCGCCCCCACCCGTACCGCCGTATCCACCATTTCCACCTGCGTTTGGTGCGTACAGGCCAGGCGCTCCACCGCCACCGCCACCGCAGCCGATGGCAATCGGGGTAGCTGTGGCAGCAACGAGTACCGCACTCGCCCCGCCACCAGACCCGCCTGGGGAATAACCGCCTGCGGCGCCACCTCCACCACCACCGTAGCCGCCCCCACCGGCGCCACCGTTGTACTGTGAGGCAGCTCCACCAGTGGGACCTCCGTAAGTCCCTGCGCCGCCAGGTCCGTTGGGTGCCCCCCCACCCCCGCCGTAGTAGCCGGAACCTCCCTGAGGCCCAGATCCGTAAGCGCTACCTTGAGAGCCGGGCTGACCGATGATGATCTGTAACGTAGTTCCTTGAGGAAAGAACGTGTAAAGGAACTTGCGGGAGCCATTACCGCCAAGGCCGGCGCCAGAACCGTTGTAGTAGCCGTCACCGCCCCGTGCGCCGATCACTTCGATCTTGATGCACACCCGACCAGTTGGCGAAGCTGGAACTCCATTCAAACCAGCCGTTGGCACACCCCAGGTCGTGTTGTTCGTGGTGACGTAAGTACCACCTGAGAAAACGCGGGAGCTATCGCAAGGGATTTCGCCCGCCGCAGCAGTCGAGCCTGTGCCCGATGTGCTGGCTGGAGGGAAGTAAAGGTAACTAGCGTTCCGACCAGGGGTGACAACGACTGGTGCGGCGACAGCAATATGGACTGCGGCAAGGAGTCCTGCAACCAAAACCACCGCAAAGTGCCGCACGCGCTTCATCATTCCATCACTCCTCATGGTCGGAACACTGCGCTACCGTCAGTTAAATTGGAGCGCGATGATGGTGCTCGCCTCGTTGCAGCCGGTTGCGAGCGCGGCGGCGTCCGGCGTCACACCGGCGCCCTTGTACAAGTTGCCGCCCGAGATCGTGCCGGCACTAGCTCCCGAGGTCGAGACAGCAGCAGCAGCGCCCACCCGGATCGCCTGCGCCGTGTCCGACAGCGAGCTCACCAGGGCCGTGCAGACTTCGTTGTCCAGCGGAGACGTCGCTCCGCCGAGGCTGATGGCGAATGAGGTCGTGCCGCCCCCAACCGTCATGGCGTTGCCCCAGGGGTCCACGAGGTTGGTGCCATCGAATTTCATCGGCGCCGAGATGAGCGCCATCTGGTTGATGCGTGCAGCGGTCACGTTGCTGTACGAGTTCGAAGGTCGGAAGTACGTCTTGACCTTGGAGGCCATGATCGCAAGGTCCGACGATGTCTTGTTTGCGGCCTGGCTGTTGGCGGCACGGCCTTGGTAGAAGAGCACACCCGCGACGGCGACGCCCATGATGGCCAGAGCGATCATGATTTCCACCAGGGTGAAACCGCGCTGCCGAGTCATTTTCCGATTCATGTTTCAAGCTCCAAAAGTTGAATGAAATGCGGCGGCAACTGTCGTTTCCGATTCCAAGGCCGCACGCCTCTTGGCTCCGGGGTCCGCGATCGCGAACATGCTCAGGTAAATCCAGATCAGCGAGCCACCCACCATCGCGAGAAGCGCGTTGCTGATGACACGGTTGAACAGGGTCTTGATGAACTCCAGGGTTCGCTCCGTCATCTCGTTGGCGATAGTCCTGTAGGCCTGCGCGGAGTCCGCAGATAGGCCGTAAACGTTGATCAGCCAGTGA
>CAZZAW010000309.1:0-2841 GCA_964652405.1 uncultured Ramlibacter sp. | reverse complement strand
GACGAGGCGCCGCTGCACCAGTCGACCCGAGGCCCCGCCTACCAGCAGGCGCTGGACCGCCTGGTGCCCGAAGGAGCGGCCTACCCCTGCGCCTGCTCGCGCGCCGACATCGAACGCGCGCTGGCCGCGCAAGGCAAGGCTCGCTCGCGCGGTGTGGAGATGCCCTATCCCGGCACTTGCCGCGGCGGCCTCGTCGGTCGCCCGGCACGGGCGTGGCGGTTCCGCTGCGCGCCGGGTGAAGTGGCCTGGCAGGACCGCCGGCTGGGCGAGCAGCACCAGGACGTGGAACACGCTGTCGGCGACTTCGTCCTGCGGCGCGCCGACGGCCTGTGGGCCTACCAGCTGGCCGTGGTGGTTGACGATGCCGCCCAGGCCATCACGCACGTGGTGCGGGGCGAAGACCTGGCCGACAACACGCCGCGGCAGCTCCTGCTCCAGCAGGCGCTGGGCGTGCCTCGGCCAGCCTACCTGCACACGCCGCTGGTGCTGGGTGCCAACGGCGAGAAGCTTTCCAAGCAGAACGGCGCCCAGGCGCTGGACCTGTCCGACCCGCTGCGGGCGCTGAACGCAGCCGCCGCGGTGCTGGGGCTGCCGCCCCGCCGAGGCCAGCTGGGCGATGCGCTGGCCGCCTGGGTGTCGGCGTGGCCCTTCCTACAATCGGGCCGGTGACCGAACCCGAGGGCGTTGCCCATCCCCGCACCATCCGCAGCTTCGTCCGCCGCGCCGGCCGGACCACCCTGGGCCAGGCCCGCGCCTTCGAGACGCTGGGCCCCCGCTTCCTGGTTCCCTACCAGCCGCGACCGTTGAACTTGGCCGAGGCCTTCGGCCGCGACGCCCCCACCGTGCTGGAGATCGGCTTCGGCATGGGCGAGGCCACCGCGTACATCGCGGCGCTGATGCGGGACAGGAACTTCCTGTGCTGCGAGGTCCACGAGCCCGGCGTGGGCGCCCTGCTCAAGCGCATCGGCGAGCAGGCGCTGGCCAACATCCGCATCGTGCAGCACGACGCCGTGGAGGTGCTGGACCACATGCTGCCCGAGGCCAGCCTGGCGGGCGCCCACATCTTCTTCCCCGATCCCTGGCACAAGCTGCGGCACCACAAGCGGCGGCTGATCCAGGCGCCGCTGGTCGCCAGGCTCGCCTCGCGGCTGCAGCCCGGCGGCTACCTGCATTGCGCCACCGACTGGGAACCGTACGCGCAGCAGATGCTGCAGGTACTCGACGCCGAGCGCACGCTGCGCAACACCGCCGACGGCTTCGCACCGCGCCCGGCGTACCGGCCCCTGACCAAGTTCGAGAACCGGGGCCTCAAGCTGGGACACGGGGTGTGGGATCTGGTGTTCGAGAAGCGCTGAACCGGGGATCTATGTGCATCGTGCATGGGCAGCTCATGCTCGTGCATACCGGTTGCTGGGATCGGGTGGGCCGGTTATGGTTGAGATGGCATCGAGCTTGCTGCGCTGAGGACGTCGAGGAGTTGCAATATGAATACCAAACGTAGAACCCTGCTGGCCGGCGCCGCCGCAAGCGTGCTCGGCGGCCTGTCCGCCCCCGGTGCCTGGGCCCAGGCCAAACCGGCCGCTGGCGGCCGCAAGATCGTGCTGGGCCAGTCGGTGCCCCTGACGGGCGCGGCCAGCGAGATCGGCCTGGCTTTCTCCAACGGCGCCAAGCTGTACATGGACGCCTTCAACGGCCGCAAGAACAACCCGGGCTGGAGCTTCGAGCTGCGCCAGGTGGACGATGGCTACGACCCGGCCAAGGCCACCGCCAATGCGAAGAAGCTGCTGGCCGAAGGCGCGGACGTGCTGTTCGGCTTCGTCGGCACCTCCAGCAGCGAGGCCGGCGCGGCCGTGGCCAAGCAGGAAAACGCGATCTTCTTCGCCCCCTTCGCCGCCTCCGACGCCCTGCGCGATCCGGGACAGTCCAACGTGTTCCACGTGCGGCCCAGCCTGGCGGACGAAGCATTCAAGATGGTGCGCCACTGCGCCACCCTGGGGCAGAACCGCATCGCGGTGCTCGCCGAGGACGACGCCATGGGCCGTGCCGGCCTGGCCGCGGTGAACCAGGCCCTGGCCGAACTGAAGCTGCCGCCGCTGGTGGGCTCGGCCTTCGTGCCGGTGAACAGCGACAAGGTGGATGCCGCGGTGGCCGCGCTGGCCAAGGCCCAGCCGCAGGCCATCATCCAGGTGTCGCTGTTCAATTCGACGGCCGCCTTCATCCGCAAGATGCGCAAGACCGGCTATGCCGGCTCCTTCCTCAACTTCTCCGTGGTGGGCATCGACCCGCTGTTCACCGCCCTGGGCAAGGAAATCGGCGGCGTGGTGGTCTCGCAGGTGGTCCCCTCGCCCCGCAGCTCGGCCACGCCCATCGTCAAGGAATACCTGGCCGCGATCGACAACTCGGACCAGACGCCTTCGTACGAAAGCCTGGAGGGCTACATCGCCGCCAAGACGCTGTCGGAGGCCGTGCGCCGCGCCGGCAAGGGCTTCGACAAGGCGGGCCTGCAGCGGGCCATGGCCGCCATGACCGACTATGACGTGGGCGGCTTCCGCATCAACCTGCGGGCCGGCGTGCGCGACTCGGTGCGCGCCATCGACCTCGTGACGATCACGCCGGACGGGAAGATCGTTCGTTAAGCGACAATGCGGCCCGGAGGCCGCGTCGTTCAGTGCCTGCGCCGGTCAGGCCCGCTCGGCCACCCAGCCCTGCACCGACTGCAGCGCCCCCGGCAGCTTGCTCGCATCCGTGCCGCCGGCCATGGCCATGTCGGCCTTGCCGCCGCCCTTGCCGCCCACCTGCTGGGCGACGAAGTTCACCAGCTCGCCGGCCTTGACCTTGCCC
>CAZZAW010000308.1:0-2879 GCA_964652405.1 uncultured Ramlibacter sp. | reverse complement strand
AAGGAAGCGCAGGCCACCGGCTACCCGCGCGAGAAGATGTACGGCGTGTGGTGGGCCGGCGCCGAACCTGACGTCAAGGACGTGGCCGAGGGCGCCAAGGGCTACAACGCGGTGACCATGCAGCACGGCGCCGAGCCGAACTCCAAGGTCGTCAAGGACATCCTGGCCATGGTCCACGACAAGGGCCAGGGCACCGGGCCCAAGGCCGAAGTCGGCCAGGTGCTGTACATGCGCGGCGCCATGAGCGCCATGATCGGCATCGAGGGCATCCGCGCCGCCCAGGAGCGCTTCGGCAAGGGCAAGGTCATGACCGGCGAGCAGGTGCGCTGGGGACTGGAGAACCTGAACCTCACGCAGGCCAAGCTGGACGCGCTGGGCTTCGGCGGCGTGATGCGGCCGATCAGCACCTCGTGCGTGGACCACATGGGCGCTGCCTGGGCCCGCATCCACACCTGGGACGGCACCAAGTGGAACTTCACCTCCGACTGGCTGCAGGCGGACGAGCAGGTCATCAAGCCGCTCGTCAAGGCCACGGCCGCCCGTTACGCACAGGAGAAGAAGCTGACGCCGCGCACGCCGGCCGACTGCCAGTCCTGATCGGCCTTCGCCGATCACCCTGGCAGGTGCCGGACTGACGGCACCCTCCCCCAACCCCTCCCGCCAGGCGGGAGGGGCAGCGGCTCCCGGGAGCCGCCAATCGAAAGGGCCACCCTTTCGATTGGTGAAGAACACATGAGCACACCCAACATAGTCCTCAACGTCAACGGCATCGAGGTCATCTACAACCACGTGATCCTGGTGCTCAAGGGCGTCTCGCTGCAGGTGCCCGAGGGCGGCATCGTGGCCATCCTGGGCGGCAATGGCGCCGGCAAGACGACCACGCTGCGCGCCGTGTCCAACCTGCTGCGCGGCGAGCGCGGGGCCGTGACCAAGGGCTCCATCGAGCTGCGCGGCGAGCGCATCGAGAACCTTTCGCCGGCCGACCTGGTGCGCCGCGGCGTGGTGCAGGTGATGGAAGGCCGGCATTGCTTCGCGCACCTGACCATCGAGGAGAACCTGCTGACGGGCGCCTACACGCTGGCCAGCAAGGCGCAGGTGGCGGCCAACCTGGAAAAGGTCTACACCTACTTCCCCCGGCTCAAGACCCGGCGCGGCTCGCAGGCGGCCTACACCTCCGGCGGTGAGCAGCAGATGTGCGCGATCGGCCGGGCGCTGATGGCCAGCCCCAGCATGGTCCTGCTGGACGAACCCTCGATGGGCCTGGCCCCGCAGATCGTGGAAGAGGTGTTCGAGATCGTGAAGGACCTCAACGCCAAGGAGAAGGTCACGTTCCTGCTGGCCGAGCAGAACACCAACATGGCCCTGAAGTACTCCGACTACGGCTACATCATGGAAAGCGGGCGCGTGGTGATTGACGGGCCCGCGGCCGACCTGGCCAGCAACGAGGACGTGAAGGAGTTCTACCTCGGCATGGGCGGCAGCGAGCGCAAGAGCTTCCGCGACGTCAAGAGCTACAAGCGCCGCAAGCGCTGGCTGGCTTGAGGGAGCAGCGATGAGCGAGTATTTCGACACCCTGGAGACCCGGCCGGCGGCCGAGCGGGAAGCCCAGTTGATGCAGGCCCTGCCGGGCCAGGTGGCCCAGGCGCAGCGCACGCCCGCCTACGCGGCGTTGCTGGCGGGCATCGACCCTCGCGGGATCACCAGCCGCGAGGCCCTGGCGCGCCTGCCCGTGGTCCGCAAGCACGAGCTGTTCGAAAAGCAGCGGGCGGCGGGCCGGCCGGACTGCTTCGGCGGCTTCTCGGCCCTGGTGCGCGGCCCGGCCATGCCCCGGCTGTTCGCCTCGCCCGGGCCCATCTACGAGCCGGAAGGCGCCCAGCGCGACTACTGGCGCAGCGCGCGGGCCCTCTATGCCGCGGGGTTCCGGGCCGGCGACCTGGTGCACAACGCCTTCAGCTACCACATGACGCCGGGGGCCTTCATCATGGAATCCGGCGCGCACGCCATCGGCTGCACGGTGTTCCCGGCCGGGACCGGGCAGACCGAGCAGCAGCTCCAGGCCATCACCGAGCTCCGGCCCGACGCCTACATCGGCACCCCCAGCTTCCTGCGCATCCTGGTGGAAAAGGCGATCGAGACGGGCACCGACCTCTCCAGCCTGCGCAAGGGCCTGGTGGGCGGCGAGGCCTTCCCGCCCAGCCTGAGGGACTGGTTCACCGCCCGCGGCCTGGACGTGTACCAGAGCTACGCCACGGCGGACCTGGGCATGGTGGCTTACGAGACGCGGGCCCGCGAGGGCCTGGTGCTGGAAGAGGGCGTCATCGTCGAGATCGTCCGCCCGGGCACGGGCGACCCCGTCGCCGCCGGCGAGGTGGGCGAGCTGGTGGTCACCCCGCTCAACCCGGGCTATCCGCTGGTCCGGTTCGGCACCGGCGACCTCTCGGCTGTGCTGCCCGGCCCCTGCCCCACGGGCCGCACCAATGTCCGCATCAAGGGCTGGCTGGGCCGGGCCGACCAGACCACCAAGATCCGCGGGATGTTCGTGCATCCGGCCCAGGTGGCCGACATCACCCGCCGGTTCCCGGAGGTGGTCAAGGCCCGGCTGGTGGTGAGCGGCGAGATGGCCAACGACACCATGACGCTCAAGGTGGAGGCATCGACCTTCGCCGACGGGCTGGACACCCGGATCGGCGAAGCCATCCGGGACGTGACCAAGCTGCGGGGCAATGTCGAGCTGGTCGAGCCGGGCAGCCTGCCCAACGACGGCAAGGTCATCGAGGACGCCCGCAGCTACAAGTAGGGTTTCCCGCAGGCGTTTTCTACGTACTTCCCGCGATGGAGGCCGGCTGGACGCTGCCTATCATGGGTGATCTCATCCAAGG
>CAZZAW010000307.1:0-2905 GCA_964652405.1 uncultured Ramlibacter sp. | reverse complement strand
AGCCCAGCGTGCAGCTGCACCCGCAGGACATGGCGCGCCTGGGCCTGGCCGAGGGAGACCTGGTGCACCTGACCAGCAAGCGCGGGTCCATCGTGGTCCCGGCGCAAGCGAGCAGCGAGCTCGCCCTGTCGCAGGCCTTCATGGCCATGCACTGGGGCTCGGAGTTCCTGTCCGGCTGCTCCAGCACCGGTGAGCGCCTGGCCGGCGTCAACGCGCTCACCACCTCGGCCTACTGCCCGTCCTCCAAGCAGCCCGAGCTCAAGCACGCGGCCGTGAAGGTCTTGAAGGCCGAGCTGCCCTGGTCGCTGCTGGGCGTCGCCTGGCTGCCCGAGGACCGGGCCCTGGCCGTGCGCCAGGAACTGGGCCAGCTGATGGCGGCCTTTCCCTTCGCCTCCTGCGTGCCCTTCGGCCGCGAGCGCAGCGGCGTGCTGTTCCGCGCGTCCGCGCACGAGCCGGCGCCCGCTGCCATGCTGGAGAAGCTCGAACACCTGCTGGGCCTGGAGGGCGCGGGCACGCTGCGCTACGCCGACGCGCGCCGTGGCCAGCGCCGGGCCATGCGCCTGGTGCGCGAAGCGGGCGGCGCACGGCTGGAATCCTTCCTGCTGGCGGGCGACACCCGGGCCGAGGCCTGGATCAAGGCGCTGCTGCAGGAGGAGCTGCCGGCGCAGGACTATGGCCGGCTGCTGCTGGCGCCCGGGGCCCAGGCACCGGCGGCCCTGGCGCCGCGCGGCAGGCAGGTGTGCACCTGTTTCAACGTCACCGAGGCGCAGATCACCGGGCACCTGGCGGCGTGCGAAGGGCCCGAGGACGAGCGCCTGGCTTCGCTGCAGGCCGGCCTCCGGTGCGGCACGAATTGCGGCTCCTGCCTGCCCGAGCTCAAGCGCCTGGTGCGCGCCAGCGTCATTCGCCATATACCGCAAAGTTCGAAGGCCTCGGCGAAAATCGGCGCGTGAGCATCAGCGCCTACATCAAGGAGATCGGCCGCGGCAAGGACGGCGCGCGCCCGCTCACGCGGGAGCAGGCGCACGACCTGTTCGGACAGCTGCTGGATGGCCGCGTGACCGACCTGGAGGTGGGCGCCTTCTGCCTGGCCATGCGCATCAAGGGCGAGACGCCGCAGGAGATGGCAGGCTTCCTGGACGCGACCTACGAGCGCATGCACAAGGTGCCGGCCTCGCCTCGCCCGCTGGTGGTGCTTCCCAGCTACAACGGTGCGCGCCGCCTGCCGGTGCTCACGCCTCTGGTTGCGCTGCTCGCGGCCCGCCACGGACTGCCGGTGCTGATCCATGGCACGGTGACCGAGGACAGCCGCATCGCCGTGCCCGAAGTGCTCTCAGCCCTGGGCGTGCGGGCGCTGGATGCTATCGAAACCGTAGCGCCCGGCACGGTGGCGTTCCTGCCGACGGAACGTCTGTGTCCCGGCCTCAAGCGCCTGCTCGACGTGCGGCGCGTGGTGGGCCTGCGCAACTCGGCGCACAGCCTGGTCAAGCTCATGAATCCCTGCGACGGACCGGCCGTGGTCGTCAGCAGCTACACCCATCCCGAGTACGCCGTGAGCATGGCCGCGGTGTTCGAGCTGATGGGCTCGACCGCGCTGCTGCTGCGCGGCACCGAAGGCGAGGCTGTCGCCGATGCGCGCCGGCTGCCGCAGATGGACGGCTTTGTCCGCGGGCAGCGCGTCGCGCTCGAAGCGGGACAGCGCGGCACGCTCACCGAACTGCCCGGCCTGCCGCGCGAGACCGCGGCCGACAGCACGGCCAGCTACATCCGCGACGTGCTCGAAGAGCGTGTGCCCCTGCCCCCCTCGCTGCGCCTGCAGGTGGAACACATCTTGCGTCTGGCGGACAGCATATGAAGACAGGCAAGGTCATCCTGGTCGGCGCCGGCCCCGGCGATCCGGAGCTGCTCACCCTCAAGGCCGTGAAGGCGATCCAGTCGGCCACCGTCGTGCTGGTCGATGACCTGGTCAATCCCGCCATCGTCGCGCTCGCGCCGTCCACGGCCCGCATCGTGCACGTGGGCAAGCGCGGCGGCTGCAAGAGCACGCCGCAGGCCTTCATCGAGCGGCTGATGGTGATGGCCGCGCGCGAAGGCGAGCAAGTTGTCCGGCTCAAGGGCGGCGACCCGCTGATCTTCGGCCGCGGCGGGGAAGAGGTGGAGCACCTGCAGGCGGCCGGCCTTCAGGTCGAGGTCATCAACGGCATCACCGCGGGCCTGGCGGCGGCCAACACCCTGGGCATCGCGCTCACGCACAGGGAGCACGCGCAAGGCGTGGTGTTCGTCACCGGCCATGCCAAGCCGGGTTCGCTCGGGCCCGACTGGCGCACCCTCGCCGCCGCCGCGCGCGATGCCCGCCTGACCCTGGTGATCTACATGGGGGTCACGGGGGCGGCGCGCATCCAGGAAGAACTGCTCAGCGCCCTGCCCGGCGAGACGCCGGCGGCCGTGGTGCACCGCGCCAGCCTGGAAGGCGAGCGCCAGGTGGTCACCACGCTGGGCGAGCTGGCGGCCACCATCGGGCGCGAGCAGCTGGCCAGCCCCTGCGTCATCGTGGTCGGCGACGTGCTGCGCGGCATCGCGGCGTCCGCAGGCGGCGCGGCGCAGTTCCGGGTGGCTTGACCACCCTGGTCACTCGCTGAAGGGCGACGCCAGCTTTGCCTGCTCGATCTGCTCGCGGATCCACGCGTCGCCGCCGAGCAGCGCGAGCTTCTCGCGGTGCCGCGGCTCCAGCTTCACCTGCACGCTCACCAGGGCCTGCTTCTTCGCGGGCCGAGGCGCCGCGGCCCGGGGCTTGTCAGCCGCGCCCTTCCTGCCACCCATGCCGAACATTCGTCGCTCCTGTGCGGGGTTCCACCCTAACCCGCGTGCGCCATCCCGGCTGTAGGCCGCTGCCGCCGCTTCAGGC
>CAZZAW010000306.1:0-2922 GCA_964652405.1 uncultured Ramlibacter sp. | reverse complement strand
TTCTGGAGCCAGATGCAGGGCGGGGTGGACGTCTGGCGCGACGTGGGCAACGGCGTGGTCAAGAGCCTGGTGTTCGGTGTCACCGTCACCTTCATCGCCCTGCTGCAGGGTTTCGAGGCGCATCCCACGCCGGAAGGCGTGTCGCGGGCGACCACCCGCACCGTGGTGGTGGCCTCGCTGTCGGTCCTGGGGCTGGACTTCGTCCTCACGGCCATGATGTTCAGCATTTAGGGAGAACGCGATGGAACGTTCCAAGAGCGATGTCTGGGTCGGCCTGTTCGTGCTCATCGGCGCGGCAGCGCTGCTGTTCCTGGCCCTGCAATCGGCCAACCTCTTGTCGATGAGCTTCCAGCCGACCTACCGGATCACGGCCAAGTTCGACAACATCGGCGGGCTCAAGCGGCAGGCGGCCGTCAAGAGCGCCGGGGTGGTGGTCGGGCGGGTGGAGTCCATCGTGTTCGACGACAAGTCCTTCCAGGCCCGGGTGACGCTGGCGCTGGAGTCGCGCTACCAGTTTCCTCGCGACAGTTCGCTCAAAATCCTGACAAGCGGGCTGCTGGGTGAGCAGTACATTGGGGTAGAGGCGGGCGCGGACGAGAAGGTCCTTGCCCAGGGCGATACGGTGTCGACGACCCAGTCCGCGGTCGTCCTGGAAAACCTGATCGGCCAGTTCCTCTACAACCGAGCAGCGGACGGGAGCAACACGCCGGCAGGGACGGCGCCCAAGAAATGAAGAACGACCTCTCGATCCTTCCCGGCCTGCGGGCCGGGTTGCGCCTGGGCGCCGCCGCGCTCGCGCTTGTGGTCCTCTCGGGCTGCGCCAGCCTGAACACCAACCCGCGCGACCCGCTGGAGCCGGTGAACCGCCAGGTGATGAAGTTCAACGAGGGCGTGGACGCCGTGCTGCTCAAGCCCTCGGCCACCTTCTACCGCGAGAAGGTGCCGGCGCTGGTGCGCACCGGCGTTTCCAACTTCTTCGGCAACCTGGGCGACGGCTGGTCGGCGATCAACAGCCTGCTGCAGCTGAAGATCCAGAACGCGGCCGAGAACTGGATGCGCCTGTCCGTCAACACCTTCTTCGGCCTGGGCGGCATCCTGGACATCGCGAGCGACTTCAACATCGAGCGCCACCGCGAGGATTTCGGCCAGACGCTGGGGCGCTGGGGCGTGCCCTCCGGCCCCTTCATCATGCTGCCGCTGCTGGGCCCCTCGACGCTGCGCGACACGCTGGCCTTCCCCATCGACCGCCGGGGCGACCCCATCCGCGAGTTCGGCCACGCGGCCGAGCGCAACACGCTCTACACGCTGCGGGCCGTGGACGTGCGCTCCAACCTGCTGCGGGTAGGCGACGTGCTGGAAGAGGCCGCGCTGGACAAGTACAGCTTCGTGCGGGATTCGCACCTGCAGCGCCGCCGTGCCGAGGTGTTCGAGTTCGGCACGCGCCGCGGCGAGGACAGCGAGGCCGGCAGCGACGCCAACACCGCCCCCGGCGGCTCGCCGGCGACCACGCCCGCCCCGGCCCGCTAGAACTGAAGTTGCAAACCGTTTCAACCCATCCTGGCGCCCCGGAACCCCGGCCACGGCGGGTTGTTCCAACCGCCATGGCCGGCAAGCGGCTCATGATTTGAAAGGACAGAAGATGAAAAGACGTACCCTGGCCCACTTCGCCGCCGCGCTGGCAGCCGCGTCCGCCCTGGCGGGCCTGGCGCTGCCCTCGCATGCCGCCGACGAAGCCCCCGACGCCCTGATCAAGCGGCTGTCGGACGAGACCCTGGCCGCCATCAAGGCGGACAAGTCCATCCAGAGCGGCGACACCGGCAAGATCGTCGCGCTGGTGGACAGCAAGATCATGCCCAACGTGAACTTCCAGCGCATGACCGCCGCGGCCGTGGGTCCCGCCTGGCGCCAGGCCACGCCCGAGCAGCAGAAGCGGCTGCAGGAAGAGTTCAAGACGCTGCTGGTCCGCACCTACTCGGGCGCGCTGGCCCAGGTCGACGACCAGGTGATCACGGTCAAGCCGCTGCGGGCCTCGCCCACCGACAATGAGGTGGTGGTGCGCAGCGAAGTCCGCGGCCGCGGCGACCCGATCCAGCTGGACTACCGGCTGGAGAAGACCCCGGGCCAGGGCGCGGGCTGGAAGATCTACAACCTGAACGTGCTGGGCGTGTGGCTGGTGGAGACCTACCGCAGCCAGTTCGCCGAGGTGATCAACGCCAAGGGCGTGGACGGCCTGGTCGCCACCCTGGCCGAGCGAAACAAGTCCAACGCCCGCAAAGGCTGATCCCCCGATGCTCGTCCTGCCGGCTGAACTCACGCACGAGCACGCGGCGGCCTGCTCCCGCATGCTGGCCCAGGCCCTGCGGGCCGAGCCGGATACCGGCGTGGTCGCCGATGCCGGGGCGCTGCAGCGCTTCGATTCCTCCGCGCTGGCCGTGCTGCTCGAATGCCGGCGCGAGGCGCTCGCGCTGGGCAAGACCCTGTCCGTCGCCCGCCTGCCGCCCCGGCTGCGCGAGCTGGCGGGCCTCTACGGCGTGGCGCAGCTGCTGCCGGCGGCGTAGGCCCGGGCCGCAAGGCCATTGACGAGGCGCAGGGCGGCGCCAGGGCCGACCGCCTAGAATTGCGGGCTCCCATGCCCGCGATCTCCTTCCAGTCCGTCACCAAGAGTTTTGCAACCGCGCGGGGCCGGCTCACCGCGCTGGACGACGTGAGCTTCGACATCGAGCCTGGCGAATTCTTCGGCCTGCTGGGCCCGAACGGCGCCGGCAAGACCACCCTGATCAGCATCCTCGCGGGCCTGGCGCGCGCCACGTCGGGCCGGGTCACGGTCCATGGCCATGACGTCCAGGCCGACTTCGCGCAGGCCCGGCGGCAGCTGGGCGTGGTGCCCCAGGAGCTGGTGTTCGATCCCTTCTTCAACGTGCG
>CAZZAW010000305.1:2487-2940 GCA_964652405.1 uncultured Ramlibacter sp. | reverse complement strand
TACGGCCCGAAGATCGAGTACACGCTCAAGGACGCGATCGGCCGCCAGTGGCAGTGCGGGACCATGCAGGTCGACTTTTCCATGCCGGAGCGGCTGGATGCCGAGTTCGTGGGGGAGGATGGCGCCCGCCACCGGCCCGTCATGCTGCACCGCGCCATCGTCGGCAGCATGGAGCGGTTCATCGGCATCCTGATCGAGCAGCACGCCGGCGCGCTGCCGGCCTGGCTGGCGCCGGTGCAGGTGGCTGTGCTCAACATCACGGATGCCCAGGCCGACTACGCCCGCGATGTGGCCAAAACGCTTCAAAATCAAGGGCTTAGGGTCAGCCTCGACCTGCGGAACGAGAAAATTACGTATAAAATACGGGAGCATTCGATGCAGAAGCTGCCTTACATCCTGGTCGTGGGCGACAAGGAAAAGGCGGCAGGTGCGGCTTCGGTGCGCGCCCGGGGC
>CAZZAW010000305.1:0-2477 GCA_964652405.1 uncultured Ramlibacter sp. | reverse complement strand
CTCGATGCGTTCTCCCAAAGGATCGCGGCGGACCTCGCCAACAAAAGCTGATTTGAACAAATGAGGCTGTTGCCCGCGCCCCGTCGCCGCTTTCCGCTACATTTTTTGTAGCACCGTTGTTTGAAGGATTGAAACCATCGCTACTGAATTCCGCGACCGTCGCCACCGCGAGGAACGCAAGCACCGCCTGAACCGGGAAATCATGGCCCCGGAAGTACGCCTCTCGGGGCCCGACAACGAGCCCCTCGGCATCGTGAGCCTGGCGGAGGCGCTGCGAATGGCAGGCGAACTGGACGTGGACCTGGTCGAGATTGCCGCGACAGCCAACCCGCCGGTGTGCCGGCTGATGGACTACGGCAAGTTCAAGTACCAGGAACAGAAGAAGGCGGCGGAGGCCAAGGCCAAGCAGAAGATCATCGAGGTCAAGGAAATCAAGTTCCGGCCCGGCACGGACGACGGTGACTACAACATCAAGATGCGCAACATCCGGCGCTTTCTTGAGGAGGGTGACAAGTGCAAGATCACGCTGCGCTTCCGCGGCCGCGAGATCACGCACCAGGAGATCGGGATGGCCCTGCTCAACCGCATCCGCGACGAGCTGGGCGATTCCATCGTCGTCGAGCAGTTTCCCAAGCTCGAGGGCCGGCAGATGATCATGATGATCGCGCCGGGCAAGAAGAAGTCGGGCGGCAGTGCCAAGCCCGCCGCCGAAGCCGCGGGAGCGACGACGGCGTAGCAGTTCCAGTGATCCACGGGTTGGTCGCCCGTGGTGAACAAGTGGCTCGGGGCCATCAAGACGCGGGAGGATCCGCGGCGCCTCACGAGCACAAAGCAGAAGGAGCATTCACATGCCCAAGATGAAGACCAAGAGCAGCGCGAAGAAGCGTTTTCGCGTTCGTCCCGGCGGCACCGTCAAGCGGGGCCAGGCCTTCAAGCGTCACATCCTGACCAAGAAGACCACCAAGAACAAGCGCCACCTGCGCGGTGCGGTGACGGTGCATGAGACCAACATGGTCTCCATGGCCGCCATGCTGCCCGGCATGGGGATCTAACCGCCGACGAACTGAAGGAGAACACACATGCCTCGCGTCAAACGTGGTGTAACGGCCCGCGCCCGCCACAAGAAAGTTTTGGCCCTCGCCAAGGGCTTCCGCGGCCGCCGCGGCAACGTCTTCCGCATCGCCAAGGAAGCGGTGATGAAGGCAGGGCAGTACGCCTACCGCGACCGCCGTGCCAAGAAGCGCGTCTTCCGCCAGCTGTGGATCGCCCGTATCAACGCCGCCGCGCGTGAATGCGGCCTGACCTACAGCCAGTTCGCCAACGGCATCCGCAAGGCCGGCATCGAGATCGACCGCAAGGTGCTGGCGGACATCGCCGTGCACGACAAGGCCGCCTTCGCCGGCATCGTGGAGCAGGTCAAGGCCAAGCTGGCTGCCTGAGTTCATGGGGGCGCGCCCCGCGCGCCCAGGTGCAACCCACAAGGACAGGGCTAGGGCCGACCGGCGCTAGCCCTGTTTTTCATCGAATGACAACCTCCGAGCTCGATTCCATCGTCGCCAGCGCCCGCCAGGCCTTCGCATCCGCCGCCACGCCGGCCGACCTGGAGAACGCCAAGGCCCAGTTCCTCGGCAAGGCCGGCCGCATCACCGAGCTGATGAAGGGCATGGCCGCCCTGTCGGTCGACGAGAAGAAGACGCGCGGGGCCGCGATCAATGTGGCCAAGCAGGCGATCGAGGCCGCCCTGAGCGAGCGCCGCCAGGCCCTGGCTGGTGCCGAGCTCGAGGCCCAGCTCAAGGCCGAAGCGCTGGACGTTTCGCTGCCCGGCCGCGTGCGCGAGCCCGGCGGCCTGCACCCGGTGAGCCTCACGCTGGAGCGCATCGAGCAGATCTTCGCCAGCATGGGCTTCGACGTGGCCGACGGCCCGGAAATCGAGAGCGACTGGCACAGCTTCACCTCGCTGAACAACCCGCCCAACCACCCGGCGCGGTCCATGCAGGACACGTTCTACGTGGACATCAACGGCGACGACGGCATTCCGTACAACTTGCGTCCGCACACCAGCCCCATGCAGGTGCGCTACGCCCAGCAGCACGTGAAGCGGTACGCCGGGCGCGAGATGCCGGAAATCCGGGTGATCGCCCCGGGCCGCACCTACCGCGTGGACAGCGACGCCACCCATTCGCCCATGTTCCACCAGTGCGAAGGCCTCTGGCTGGGCGAGAACGTGAGCTTCAAGGACCTCAAGGTCGTTTTCACCGACTTCTGCCGCACCTTCTTCGAGAGCGACGACCTCGCGCTGCGTTTCCGCCCCAGCTTCTTCCCGTTCACCGAGCCCAGCGCCGAGATCGACATCCAGTTCCAGAGCGGCCCCCTGGCCGGCCGCTGGCTGGAGGTGGCCGGTTCCGGGCAGGTGCATCCGACGGTGGTGCGCAACATGGGCCTGGACCCCGAGAAATACATCGGCTTCGCCTTCGGCA
>CAZZAW010000304.1:0-2949 GCA_964652405.1 uncultured Ramlibacter sp. | reverse complement strand
CTGTCGGTAAACGGTTACCAAACTTGCCACCTCGCACGAATATGTAATGGAACTCGTCCTTAGCATCGGCAGCTCGTTTCACCCCACCAGAGGAAGTCCCACCATGGCACTGCAGTCCCCGTTCTTCAACAACAACAAGCGCGACGACTCCACCTCGCGTCCGAGCAATCCCAACGCCATGGCCGCGGCCGGCGTGACCCCGGTGTCCACCACCGGGACCAGCACCGCCTCTTCCACCCCGGTGGCCGAAGGCGAAGCCAAGCTGACCGTGGGCCCCAACATCAAGCTCAAGGGCGTCGAGATCACCGACTGCGACACGCTGGTGGTGGAAGGCTCCGTGGAAGCGACGATGGACTCGCGCATGATCCAGATTTCCGAGCGCGGCTCGTTCAAGGGCTCGGCCGAGATCGACGTGGCCGAGATCCGCGGCGCCTTCGACGGCAACCTGACCGTGCGCCAGAAGCTGGTGATCTACGCGACCGGCAAGGTCACGGGCCGCATCCGCTACGGCAAGGTGGTGATCGAGGAGGGCGGCCAGCTCTCCGGCGAGATCGAGTTCGGCAACACGACCTCGTCTTCCTCCAGCCGCAACAGCGGCAGCGGCATCAGCAGCCGCCTGCAGCAGGTCGTCGGCTAAACCGCCGACTTGTGCCTGGCGATGCAGGTGTCGAGCACGGCACCTGCCTCGCGCTGCCACCAGTTCCCGGTGGAGAAGATCTCCACCTCGCTGTAGCCCGCGAAGCCCTGGGCCTCGACCCAGGCGCGGATGCGCGGGATGTCGATCACCCCATCGCCCATCATGCCCCGGTCGTTCAGCAGGTCGGCCGTCGGCGTGAGCCAGTCGCAGACGTGGAAGGCCAGCAGGCGCTCCTTGCCCGCACGCGCGATCTGCGCCTGAAGCTTCGGGTCCCACCACACGTGGTAGACGTCCACGGCCACGCCCAGCGCGCCACTTCGTGAGGGGTCGAGCTCGTCGCACAGGTCGAGCGCGTGCTCCAAAGTGTTCACGCAGGCGCGGTCGGCCGCATACATGGGGTGCAGCGGCTCGATGGCCAGCGGCATCCTCACGCTCTTCGCGTAGTCCAGCAGCTCGGCGATGCCGTCGCGCACCTGGCTGCGCGCGAGCGCGATGTCCTTGTGCGCCGCCCGGCCGGCCAGCGCGCCGGGCAGGGCGCCCACCACCAGCACGAGGCAGGCCGCGTTCAGCTCGCGGGCTTCGTCCACCGCGCGCCGGTTGTCGTCGCGCGCGGCCTTCAAGCCGGCGTCATCAGCCGCGGTGAACATGCCGCCGCGGCAGTAGCCGGAGAGTTCCAGGTCGTGAGCCTTCACGAGGCGCGAGACTTCGGCCAGCCCCGCGGCGGCGACCTGGTCGCGCCAAGGCGAGATCGCGCGGATGCCGCGCTCCACGCAGGCCTCGATGATCCGCGGCAAGGGCAGGTCCTGGCCGCGGCTCTTGCGCACCGTGGCGGTGTTGATGGACAGCCAGCGGTGGTCGTGGGAGAAATCTCTCATGCGAACTTCCTTGTCATCCCGGGCTTGACCCGGGATCCACAACCTTTCTTTATTCGATCCCGTGCAGCGCCAGCAGCGTCTTCATGCGTCGCACGGCCAGCTCGGGCTGCTCCAGCAGGTGGGCGGCATCGGCCAGCCGGAACAGCTCGGCCAGGTGCTGCAGGCTGCGGGTGCTTTGCTGGCCGCCCACCATGGTGAAGTGCGGCTGGTGGCCGTTGAGCCAGGCCATGAACACCACGCCCGTCTTGTAGAAGCGGGTGGGGGCGGCAAAGATGTGGCGGGACAGCGGCACCGTGGGGCCCAGGATGGCGTGGAAGCGCTCGGTGTTCCCCGCCGCCAGCTCGCCCAGCGCGGCGCTGGCCGCCGGCGCGATCGCGTCGAAGATGCCGAGCAGCGCGTCGCTGCCGGATTCGATCAGCTCGGCGTAGTTGAAGTCGTCGCCGGTGTACATGCGCACGCCCTGGGGCAACTTTGCGCGCATGGCGATTTCCTTGTCCTTGTCCAGCAGCGAGATCTTGATGCCGTCCACCTTGTCCGGGTGGGCGGCGATCACGCCCAGGGCCGTGGCCATGGCCGCATCGACGTCGCCGCTGCCCCAGTAGCCCGCCAGCGCGGGGTCGAACATCTCGCCCAGCCAGTGCAGGACCACCGGCTGCTTCGCCTGCGAGAGCACCCGGTCGTACACGCGCTCGTAGTCGGCCGGGCCCCTGGCCACGCGTGCCAGCGCCCGGCTGGCCATGATGATCAGCTTGCCGCCCAGCTTCTCGATGGCGGCCATCTGCTCCTCGTAGCCGCGGATCACGTCGTCCACGGTGCGAACCTCGTCCAGGACGAGGTGGTCGGTGCCGCAGCCCGAGGCGACCAGGGCGCCGGGCACGTCGCGCGCGGCGTCGAGCGAGCGGCGGATCAGCTCCAGCGAGGTGGCCCAGTCCAGGCCCATGCCGCGCTGCGCGGTGTCCATGGCCTCGGCCACGCCCAGGCCCAGCGACCAGAGGTGCCGCCGGTAGGCGATGGTGGTGTCCCAGTCCACCGCGGCCTGCAGCCAGGGATCGACCGCGGCCAGCGGATCGGCCACCACGTGCGCCGCGGAGTACGCGATGCGGTTGAACCGGGGCCGGCCTTGCGGCTTGACGGGAGCCGTCCCACGCAGGGCATAGGTTTCCAGCGCGCCGCCCGCGGTGGGCAGCTTCAGGGCAGTGTTCATGATGAAATCAGGCTGTAGCCCGCGCCCGACAGGCGCAGGCTGCTATCAAAATTGGAGCGGCGCGACGTCCACCCAGCGCCGCTGCTTCCAGGACGCCAGGGCCACTTCGACCAGCTGCACGCCCTTGGCGCCTTCGGGCAGGGTCCACTTGTAGGGCTCGTTCTCCACCACGTGGCGGATGAAGTGCTCCCACTGGATCTTGAAGCCGTTGTCGTAGACCTGCGTGTCCGGGA
>CAZZAW010000303.1:0-2967 GCA_964652405.1 uncultured Ramlibacter sp. | reverse complement strand
ACCTGCAGCGCCTGGACGGCCCGGTGCGCGGCAACGGCAAGATCATCCAGGAGCTGGAAGGCGAATTCCGCGGCGCCGGCTGGAACGTGATCAAGCTGATCTGGGGCAGCTACTGGGACCCGCTGCTGGCCCGAGACAAGGACGGCATCCTGCGCCAGATCATGATGGAGACGCTGGACGGCGACTACCAGGCCATGAAGGCCAACGACGGCGCCTACGTCCGCAAGCACTTCTTCGGCAAGCACCCCAAGGCGCTGGAGATGGTCGCCAAGATGAGCGACGAGGACATCTGGCGCCTCAACCGCGGCGGCCACGACCCGCAGAAGGTCTACGCGGCCTACCACAAGGCCGTGAACACCAAGGGCCAACCCACGGTGCTCCTGATCAAGACCGTCAAGGGCTTCGGCATGGGCAAGGCCGGCGAGGGCAAGAACATCGCCCACCAGGCCAAGAAGCTGACGGACGAGGACATCAAGACCTTTCGCGACCGCTTCAACATCCCCATCCCGGACGAGAAGCTGGCCGAGATCCCGTTCTACAAGCCGGCCGACCACACGCCGGAGATGGAGTACCTGCACGCCCGCCGCAAGGCGCTGGGCGGCTACCTGCCCAAGCGCCGCGTGAAGGCCGACGAAAAGCTGGCGGTGCCGCCGCTGGAGGCCTTCAAGGCCGTGCTGGAGCCCACCGCCGAAGGCCGGGAAATCAGCACGACCCAGGCCTACGTGCGCTTCCTCACCGCGCTGCTGCGCGACAAGGAGCTCGGCCCGCGTACCGTGCCCATCCTGGTGGACGAGGCCCGCACCTTCGGCATGGAGGGCCTGTTCCGCCAGATCGGCATCTACAACCCCGAGGGCCAGAAGTACACGCCGGTCGACAAGGACCAGGTGATGTACTACCGCGAGGACAAGGCCGGCCAGATCCTGCAGGAGGGCATCAACGAGGCCGGCGGCATGGCGAGCTGGATCGCCGCGGCCACGTCGTACTCGACGAACAACCGCATCATGGTGCCGTTCTACATCTACTACTCGATGTTCGGCCTGCAGCGCGTGGGCGACCTGTGCTGGGCGGCCGGTGACATGCAGGCCCGCGGCTTCCTGCTGGGCGGCACCTCGGGGCGGACCACGCTGAACGGCGAAGGCCTGCAGCACGAGGACGGCCACAGCCACATCCTGGCGCAGACCATTCCCAACTGCGTGAGCTACGACCCGACCTTCGCGCACGAAGTCGCCGTGATCATGCAGGACGGCCTGAAGCGCATGGTGGAGAAGCAGGAGAACGTCTTCTACTACATCACCCTGCTGAACGAGAACTACCCCATGCCCGGCCTCAAGCCCGGCACCGAGGAGCAGATCGTCAAGGGCATGTACCTGTTCAAGGAGGCCGAGAAGAAGGCCAAGGCGCCCATGGTGAACCTGCTGGGTTCCGGCACCATCCTGCGCGAGTCGCTGGCCGCGCAGGAGCTGCTGGCCAAGGACTGGGGCGTGGCCGCCAACGTCTGGAGCTGCCCCAGCTTCAACGAGCTGGCCCGCGACGGCCAGGCCGCCGAGCGCTGGAACCTGCTGCACCCGACCGAGGCGCCGCGTGCATCCTTCGTGACGCAGCAGCTCGAGCCGCATGCCGGCCCGGTGGTGGCCTCCACCGACTACATCAAGGCCTACGCCGAGCAGATCCGCCCCTTCATTCCCAAGGGCCGCGCCTACAAGGTGCTGGGCACCGACGGCTTCGGCCGCAGCGACTTCCGCAGCAAGCTGCGCGAGCATTTCGAGGTGAACCGCCACTACATCGTGGTGGCCTCGCTCAAGGCGCTGGCCGAGGAGGGCACCGTGCCCGCCGCCAAGGTGGCCGAGGCGATCAAGCAGTACGGGATCAAGGCCGACAAGATCAATCCGCTCTACGCGTGAACATCGCGCCAGTGGCGTCCCCAGAACAATACGGAGAACAGGAACATGGCGTTGATTGAAGTGAAGGTCCCCGACATCGGGGACTTCGACGAGGTCGCGGTCATCGAGGTGCTGGTCAAGGCCGGCGACACGGTCAAGGCGGAGCAGTCGCTGGTCACGGTGGAGTCGGACAAGGCGTCGATGGAGATCCCGTCCAGCCACGCCGGCGTGATCAAGGAGCTCAGGGTCAAGCTGGGCGACAAGGTCAGCGAGGGCAGCGTGCTGCTGGTGCTGGAAGCCAGTGGTTCCGCTCGGGCTGAGCCTGTCGGAGCCTCGCCCGCCCCGGCTCCAGAGCAAAAACCGGCCCCGGCGCCCGCGCCGAGCGCGCTGGCTGCTACGAATTCAGGAGCATCCGGCCCGGTCGAGGTCCGCGTTCCCGACATTGGCGATTTCAAGGATGTGGCCGTCATCGAACTGCTGGCCAAGCCCGGGGACGCGGTCAAGGTCGAGCAGTCGCTGATCACCATCGAATCGGACAAGGCGTCCATGGAGATCCCGTCCTCGGCGGCCGGGGTGCTCAAGGAGCTCAAGGTCAAGATCGGCGACAAGGTCAACATCGGCGACCTGATCGCGGTGCTCGAGGGCGCCGGCGGTGCCGCCGCGCCCGCCGCGGCGATGCCGTCGCCGGCGTTGGCCGCGCAGCAGGAAGCCGCGCCGGCAGGCCCGGCGCGAGCAGAAGCTCCTGCGGGCGAGCGGGTGCCCCCCACCGCCGCCTTGCCCCCGCACGAACCCACGGCGCCCACGGGCAACCTGCCGCACGCGTCGCCTTCCGTGCGCAAGTTCGCGCGCGAGCTCGGCGTCCCGCTGGACGAAGTCAAGGGCACCGGCCCCAAGGGCCGCATCACCCAGGAGGACGTGCAGGCCTTCACCAAGGCCGTGATGAAGGGCGAGGCCCGCACCAAGGCGGCCGCTGCCAAGGCGCCCGCGGGCGGCGGTGGCGGCGAAGCCCTGGGCCTGCTGCCCTGGCCCAAGGTCGATTTCGCCAAGTTCGGCCCCGTCGAGCGCAAGGAGATGGGCCGCATCAAGA
>CAZZAW010000302.1:0-2982 GCA_964652405.1 uncultured Ramlibacter sp. | reverse complement strand
CCGGCGTGCGGCGGTAGCCGCCGGTCAGCGCCACCAGGTCGGGCTTGGGCATCACCGGCGGGATGTGCACCGATTTCCAGGGCAGCTGCTTGAAGCCCAGCGCCAGCCGGGTCTTCTCGGCGAAGGGCGAGGTCGGGTAGTGGTGCAGGATCAGGTCGGGCGTGGTGGTCATGCGGGCCTTCAGCGCGGCATCGCGCGTTGGATCAGGGTGTCGAAATCCGTGCCGGCGCCCAGGGTGCCGAAGGCATGGCCCCAGTCGCCGCCCAGGCGGGACGCGCAGAACGCGCCGAACACCGCCGGCGGCGCGCTCTGGAACAGCAGCGCCGCCTGGACGGCCAGCGCGACGTCCTGGGCCAGCCGGCGGGCCTCCACTTCGGTGGCCATCTCCTCCACGCGCAGTGGCAGCGCGGCCGCCAGGCGGTCCAGGGCCGGATGCGCGCCCTTGGCCGGCGCGAGTTCCTGGGCCAGTGCCGCGGCGGCATCGCTCTTGCGCAGCGCGCGCAACAGGTCCAGCGCCATGATGTTGCCCGCGCCTTCCCAGATGGAGTTGAGCGGCATCTCGCGGTAGATGCGGGCCATGACGCCCTCGCCGCCCTCCTCCACGTAGCCGTTGCCGCCCAGGCATTCCATGGCTTCCTGGGCGAAATGCGAGCCGCGCTTGCAGATCCAGAACTTGGCGATGGGCGTCAGGATGCGGGCGATGGCCGCCTCGTGGGCTTCGTCCTTGCGGTCAAAAGCCCGCGCAAGGCGCATGGCGAGGGCGCAAGCCGCTTCACTTTCGATAGCAAGATCGGCCAGCACGTTGCGCATCAGCGGCTGCTGCACCAGCGGCTTGCCGAACGCCTGGCGCTGCGTGGCGTGGTTCAGGGCGATCGCCAGGGCCTGGCGCATCAGGCCGCTGGTGCCCAGGGCGCAGTCCAGCCGGGTCAGCGTGCCCATTTCCAGGATCTGCGGCACGCCACGCCCTTCCTCGCCGACCAGCCACGCGGCCGCGTCGTGGAACTCCACCTCGGAGCTGGCATTGGCCTTGTTGCCCAGCTTGTCCTTCAGGCGCTGGATGCGGAGCGCGTTCAGCGTGCCGTCGGGCAGCACACGCGGCAGGAAGAAGCAGGTCAGGCCCGCGGGCGCCTGGGCCAGCACCAGGAAGGCGTCGCACATGGGCGCCGAGAAGAACCACTTGTGGCCGGTGATCCGGTAGCGCTGGCCCCAGGCATCGCTGCCGTCGGCCTGCGCCTGCGTGGTGTTGGCGCGCACGTCCGAGCCGCCTTGCTTCTCGGTCATGCCCATGCCCATGGTCAGGCCCGCCTTGTCGCGCCAGGGCTTGAGCGCCGGGTCGTAGGCGCGGCTGGTGAGGCCAGGTCCCCAAGCGGCATGGACGGCCGGATTGCCGCGCAGCGCCGGCGTGACCGCGTAGGTCATGGAGATGGGACACAGCACCGAGGGCTCCAGCTCGGTGAACAGCATGAAGCCGGCCGCCCTCAGCACATGCGGGCTCGGCCCTTCGCCCGCCCAGGGCGTGCCGTGGAGGCCGGCCTGCACCGCCGCCTCCATGAGCGCGTGGTAGCTGGGATGGAACTCCACCAGGTCCACCCGCCGGCCGAACCGGTCGTGCGTCTTGAGCTGCGGCGTGTGGACGTTCGCGAGGCGGGCATGCAGCTGCATGTCCGCGCTGCCCAGGCGTTGCCCCAGGGCGGACAGCGGCGCGGTGTCCAGGGCGGGGGCGTTGAACTTGAGCGCGTCACGAAGTGCGGCATTGCCCTGGAACAGGTTGTAGCCCGCCAGCGGCTCGGGCTGGTTGAACACCTCGTGCGTGGCGGCGGACATGGCGGTCCTACACGAGCTTGACCAGCTGCTTGCCGAAGTTGCGGCCGCGGAGCATGCCCAGGAAGGCCTCGGGCGCGTTCTCCAGGCCCTGCGCCACCGACTCGCGCGGCCGCAGCTTGCCGGTGCCCACCAGCGTGCCCAGCTCCTTGAGCGCCTCGGGCCAGACCTCCATGTGCTCGCTGACGATGAAGCCCTGCACGAGCAGCCGGTTGGTCAGGATCAGCTGCGGGTAGGCCATGGGGATGGGCTGGCCATCGTAGCCGGCGATCATGCCGCACAGGGCGATGCGGCCGAAAGCGTTCATGCGCATCATCACGGCGTCCATCACCATGCCGCCCACGTTCTCGAAGTAGCCGTCTATGCCGTCCGGGCAGGCGTCACGCACCGCCTTGGATAGCGAGGGCGCGTCCTTGAACTGCTTGTAGTCGATGCAGGCGTCGAACCCGAGTTCGTCCGTGACGTACTTGCATTTGTCCGGGCCCCCCGCGATGCCCACGGCGCGGCAGCCGCGGGCCTTGGCCAGGGCGCCCAGGGCGCTTCCCACGGCGCCACTGGCGGCGCTCACCACGATGGTCTGGCCGGCCTTGGGCTCGATGATCTTCACGAGGCCATACCAGGCGGTCACCCCCGGCATGCCCACGGCGCCCAGGTAATGCGACAGCGGCACGTGGGTGGTGTCGACCTTGCGCAGCGCGCCCGGCTGGCCGGCATCGACCACGCTCCACTCCTGCCAGCCGCCGAAGCCCACCACCTTGTCGCCGGGCTGGTACCTGGGGTTGCGGCTTTCCACCACCTCGCCCACCGTGCCGCCCTGCATGACCTGGCCCAGCGGTTGCGGGGCAGCGTAGCTCTTGGCGTCGTTCATGCGGCCGCGCATGTACGGGTCCAGGCTGAGGAAATGGTGGCGCACCAGCACCTGGCCGTCCTGCAGCAACGGCGTCTCGGCGGTGACCAGCTTGAAGTTGGACGCGCTGGCCTCGCCTTGCGGGCGGTTGTCCAGCAGGATCTGCTTGTTCCGGGGCATGGGGGCCTCCTTCAGTCGGTGGAGATGACGTTGAGCGGTGTGGTGCCCTTGGCGCCTAGGGGCAGCCGCGGGACGTACTTGAAGGTGCCGGTGGCGTGGGCGCAGGCGCGGCCGGCGCTGTCGTACACGGTCGA
>CAZZAW010000301.1:0-2998 GCA_964652405.1 uncultured Ramlibacter sp. | reverse complement strand
CCCTGGAACGGCCAGCCGCAGTGGTGGCTGCAGCTGCTGTCGCTGGCGCTGCTGGCGGGACTGCTGCGCGCTGCGCCCGGCTGGAAACACGCGGTGGGCCTGGGCTGGGTGTTCGCCACCGCCTGGCTGTCCGGCACCTTCTGGTGGTTGTTCATTTCCATGCACGTCTACGGCGGCCTGGCCGCGCCGCTGGCGGCCGCGGCGGTACTGGCACTGGCCGCCTTCCTGGGCAGCTACTACGCGCTGGGTTCAGCGGTATTTTGGGCGGTGGCCCGCGCCCCGCGGGCGTGGACTGCTATCGTTTTTGCAGCGAGCTGGCTGGGCGCCGAGTTGCTGCGAGGCGTGCTGTTCACCGGCTTTCCCTGGGGCGGCAGCGGCTACGCCCACCTGGACGGCCCGCTGGCCTTCCTGGCGCCGCTGGCGGGTGTGTACGGCATCGCGTTTGCGGCTGCCCTGGTGGCGGGGCTGCTGTCCTTGCTGGCGGGGTCGGCCGCGCGTTCACGCCGGACCTGGGCCGCCGCCGGGGCCACCGTCGCCGTGCTGGCCGCTTGCAACCTGGCGCTGCCACGGGCCGACGAGGCGCCCGGACCGCGCCTGTCCGTGGCGCTGCTCCAGGGCAACATCCCGCAGGACGAGAAGTTCGAAGGTGCCAAGGGCGTGCCGCAGGCCCTGGCCTGGTACGGCGAGCAGCTGCGGTCGGCCAACGCCAGCCTGGTGGTGGCGCCCGAAACCGCGATCCCGCTGCTGCCCCAGCAGCTGCCCGAGGACTACCTCCCCAGCCTCGGCCGGCATTTCCTGGGCGGGCAACGCGCCGCCTTGATCGGCATCCCGCTGGGCAGTTTCGAGCAGGGCTACACCAATTCGGTCATCGGCATCGCCCCGCAGCCGCCCGTCTACCAGTACGACAAGCACCACCTGGTGCCATTCGGCGAGTTCATCCCGCCCCTGTTCCGCTGGTTCACGGACCTGATGAACATCCCCCTGGGCGACTTCAACCGGGGCGCGGTGGGCCAGGCCTCGTTCGAGTGGCAGGGCCAGCGCCTGGCGCCCAACGTCTGCTACGAAGACCTGTTCGGCGAG
This sequence comes from uncultured Ramlibacter sp., assembly GCA_964652405.1. Lineage (GTDB taxonomy): Bacteria > Pseudomonadota > Gammaproteobacteria > Burkholderiales > Burkholderiaceae_C > Ramlibacter. The sequence goes on along the minus strand of CAZZAW010000301.1, from coordinate 1,918 downwards.
GAGCTGGGCGCGCGCTTCCGCGACCCGGCCCGCGCGCCCACCATCTTCGTGAACGTGAGCAACATCGCCTGGTTCGGCAACACGGTGGCGATCGACCAGCACCTGCACATCAGCCGCATGCGGGCGCTGGAGTTCGCCCGGCCCATGATCCGCGCCACCAACACCGGCGCCACAGTGGTGATCGACCATCGCGGCCGCGTCACGCATTCGCTGCCGCGCCACACGCGCGGCGTGCTCACCGGCGAGGTCGAGGGCCGCACCGGCAGCACGCCCTTCGCGTGGTGGGTGTCCCGCGCGGGGCTCTGGCCGCTGTGGGCGCTGGCGCTTGCTCCACTTTTGATAGCGATGTGCGCCCGTAAAATCGGCGCATGCTCACCTTCCAGCAAATCATCCTGAAGCTGCAGTCGTACTGGGATGCCCAGGGCTGCGCTTTGCTGCAGCCGTACGACATGGAAGTCGGCGCCGGCACCTCGCACACCGCCACCTTCCTGCGCGCCCTGGGACCCGAGCCCTGGAAGGCCGCCTACGTGCAGCCCAGCCGCCGCCCCAAGGACGGGCGCTATGGCGAGAACCCCAACCGGCTGCAGCACTACTACCAGTACCAGGTGGTGCTCAAGCCGGCGCCGGCCAACATCCTGGAGCTGTATCTGGGCTCGCTCGAGGCCTTGGGGTTCGACCTGAAGAAGAACGACATCCGCTTCGTCGAGGACGACTGGGAGAACCCGACGCTGGGCGCCTGGGGCCTGGGCTGGGAAGTCTGGCTCAACGGCATGGAGGTGACCCAGTTCACCTACTTCCAGCAGGTGGGCGGCATCGACTGCAAGCCGATCACCGGCGAGATCACCTACGGACTGGAACGGCTGGCCATGTACCTGCAGGGCGTGGACAACGTCTACAACCTCAAGTGGACGGCGGACATGAGCTATGGCGACGTGTACCTGCAAAACGAGCGCGAACAGTCGGCCTACAACTTCGAGCACAGCGACGCGGACTTCCTTTTCACCGCTTTCGGCGCCCACGAGAAACAGGCGAAGTACCTGATGGAGCAGCAGCTCGCGCTGCCCGCCTACGAGCAGGTGCTCAAGGCGGCGCACAGCTTCAACCTGCTGGATGCGCGCGGCGCGATCAGCGTGACCGAGCGCGCGGCCTACATTGCCCGCATCCGCAACCTGGCCCGCAGCGTGGCCCAGAGCTACTACGACAGCCGCGAGCGCCTGGGCTTCCCCATGGCGCCGCGCGAGTGGGTCGCCGACCTGCAGAAGAAGGCGGCCTGAGCATGCAGACCAACAACCTCCTGGTCGAACTGTTCGTCGAAGAACTGCCGCCCAAGGCGCTGAAGAAGCTGGGCGAAGCCTTCGGCAGCGTCCTGCTCGAGCAGCTAAAGGCGCAGGGCCTGGCCACGGCCGGGTCGCGCCTCGCCACCTTCGCCTCGCCGCGCCGCCTGGCCGCCCACGTCACCGCGGTCGCGGCCAGCGCCCCGGACAAGGCCATCTCGCAGAAGCTCATGCCGGTGAGCGTGGGCCTGGACGCCTCGGGCCAGCCCACGCCCGCGCTGCTCAAGAAGCTGCAGGCCCTGGGCGCCGACGCCTCGGCGGTCGCGGGCCTCAAGCGCGCCCCCGACGGCAAGGCCGAGGCCCTGTTCTACGACAGCACCGCCAAAGGCGCGACGCTGGCCGAAGGCCTGCAGAAGGCGCTGGACGAAGCGATCGCCAAACTGCCCATCCCCAAGGTCATGACCTACCAGCTGGCCGACGGCTGGAGCGATGTCAAGTTCGTGCGGCCCGCGCATTCGCTGCTGGCGCTCCACGGCGACGCCGTGGTGCCGGTGCAGGCGCTGGGCCTGAAGGCCGGCAACACCACCCGCGGCCACCGCTTCGAGGCCGCCGTCGACCCGGTGGTCGTCCGCGATGCCGACAGC
>CAZZAW010000300.1:0-3028 GCA_964652405.1 uncultured Ramlibacter sp. | reverse complement strand
GCTCTCTTTTCCATAGCGTCGCTGCCGGCCCAGGTGCTGGCCCAGCGGCCCGACGTGTACCGGGCTGAGCTGGAAGTGGCCGCCGCCAGCGCCGACGTGGGCACGGCCCAGGCCGACCGCTACCCGCGCCTGTCGCTCAGCGGCTCCATCGCCGCCGGCCAGGTGCGCATAGCCGGCGCCACCACCGACGCCCAGACCTGGGCCATCGGCCCGCTGGCGCTGTCGCTGCCCCTCTTCGACGGCGGCCGGCGCGCCGCCCAGGCCGACGCCGCCCAGGCCCGCTACGTGGAAGCCGTGGCGCTGTACCGGGCGCAGGTGCGCCAGGCCGTGAGCGAGGTGGAGCAGGCGCTGGTGAACCTGGACAGCGCGCGCGCCCGCGGCGATGACGCGCGCATCGCGGCCGAGGGCTACCGCACCTCGTTCAACGCCACCGAGGCGCGCTACCGCGCCGGGCTGGCCAGCCTGGTGGAACTGGAGGACGCGCGCCGCACGCTGCTGGCGGCCGAGACGGCGCTGGTGTCGCTGCAGCGCGAACGCGCCGCCGCCTGGATCGCGCTGTACCGCGCCGCCGGGGGCGGCTGGCAGCGCGGCGCCCCGGCCGACGTGCCCGTGGCCGCCCGTCCCTGACGCGCAGAAGAAAGCAACGAAGACCATGAAAGCCAAAGTCCCTTCCCTTGCCACGACCGCCGCCCTGGTGCTGCTGTTGATCGCCGGCGTCGGCATCCTGGTGTGGAGCAGCGGCTCGCGCGCCGCCGACGAAACCAAGCCCGCCACCGCGCGCCCCGCGCTCACCGTGAGCGTCACCACGCCGCAGCAGGCCAGCCTGCCGGTCACCCTGGCCGCCAACGGCAACATCGCCGCCTGGCAGGAAGCCAGCGTGGGCGCCGAGGCCGCGGGCCAGCGCCTGACCGAGGTGCGCGTGGGCGTGGGTGACCGCGTCAAGCGCGGCCAGGTGCTCGCCACGCTCGCCTCCGACACGCTGCGCGCCGAAGCCGCGCAGGCCCGCGCCGCGCTGGCCGAAGCCGAAGCCGCCGCCGCCGAGGCCGCCGCCAATGCCGACCGGGCCCGCAGCCTCTCGGCCACCGGCGCGCTGTCGGCCTCGCAGATCAACCAGTACCTCACCGCCGAAAAGACGGCGCAGGCCCGGGTGCAGGCCGCCCGCGCCACCTTCCAGGCGCAGCAGGTGCGCGTGGGCCAGACGCAGGTGCTGGCGCCGGACGACGGCATCATCTCCGCGCGCGCCGCCACGGTGGGCGCGGTGGTCGGCAACGGCACCGAGCTGTTCCGGCTGATCCGCCAGGGGCGCCTGGAATGGCGCGCCGAGGTGACTTCCACCGAGCTGGGCCGCATCACCACCGGCACCACCGCCCTGGTCACCGCCGCCAGCGGCGCCCGGCTCGAAGGCCGCGTGCGCACCATCGGCCCCACGGTCGATCCGCAAAGCCGGGCCGCGCTGGTGTACGTGGACCTGAAGCCGCTGCCCGGCCCGGCCAACAGCTCGGCGCGGGCCGGCATGTTCGCCCGCGGCGAGTTCAACCTGGGCGCCACGCCCGCGCTCACCGTGCCGCAACCGGCCGTGGTGGTGCGCGAGGGCTTCAGCTACGTGCTGCGCGTGAACACGGACAACCGCGTGAGCCAGGTCAAGGTGCAGACCGGCCGCCTGGTGGGTGACCGTGTCGAGATCACCGGCGGCCTGCCGGCCGACGCGCGCATCGTGGCTTCGGGCGGCAGCTTCCTCAACGACGGCGACGCGGTTCGCATTGTCGACGCGAAACCAGCCGCAGCGCCCGCCAGCCGGGCGCAGCCTGCTACGAAATAAAGAGCATCGCCATGATGAACGTTTCTTCCTGGTCGATCAGGAACCCCATCCCGGCGGTGATGCTGTTCGTGATGCTCACCTTCGGCGGGCTGCTGGGCTTCCAGGCGATGAAGGTCCAGAACTTCCCGGACATCGACCTGCCCACGGTGAGCATCACCGCCTCGCTGCCCGGCGCCGCGCCGGCGCAGCTGGAAACCGACGTGGTGCGCAAGATCGAGAACAGCCTGGCCACGGTGCAGGGCATCAAGCACATCTATTCCAAGGTGCAGGACGGGGTGGCCACCATCACGGCCGAGTTCCGCCTGGAAAAGCCCACCCAGGAAGCGGTGGACGACGTGCGCTCGGCCGTCTCGCGCATCCGCGCCGACCTGCCGGCCGACCTGCGCGACCCGGTGATCGCCAAGCTCGACCTGGCCGGCCAGCCGGTGCTGGCCTACACCATCCGCTCGGCGCGGCTGGACGACGAGGCGCTGTCCTGGTTCGTGGACAACGAGGTGTCCAAGAAGCTGCTGGCGGTCAAGGGCGTGGGCGCGGTCAACCGCGTGGGCGGCGTCACGCGCGAGGTGCGCGTGGCGCTGGACGCGCAGCGGCTGCAGGCGCTGGGCGCCACCGCGGCCGACGTGTCCCGCCAGCTGCGCCAGGTGCAGACCGAAAGCGCGGGCGGCCGCACCGACCTGGGCGGCAGCGAGCAGCCGGTGCGCACGCTGGCCACCGTGAAGACGGCGCGCGAGATCGGCCTCCTGCAGATCTCCCTGTCCGATGGCCGCAGCATCAAGCTCGAGGACGTGGCCGACGTGAGCGACACGACGGCGGAGCAACGCTCGGCAGCCCTCCTGGACGGCAAGCCGGTAGTGGGCTTCGAGGTGGCGCGCAGCAAGGGCGAGAGCGAGGTCGACGTGGGCGCCGGCGTGCGCAAGGCACTCGACGAGCTGCGCGCGCAGTACCCGCACATCGAGCTGACACAGGCCTTCGACTTCGTGACGCCGGTGCAGGAGGAGTACGACGGGTCGCTCAAGCTGCTGTACGAGGGCGCCATCCTCGCCGTGATCGTGGTGTGGCTGTTCCTGCGCGACTGGCGCGCCACCTTCGTGTCGGCCGTGGCGCTGCCGATGTCGGTGATCCCGGCCTTCCTGGGCATGTGGCTGCTGGGCTTTTCCATCAACGTGGTGACGCTGCTGGCGCTGTCGCTGGTGGTGGGCATCCTGGTGG
>CAZZAW010000299.1:0-3036 GCA_964652405.1 uncultured Ramlibacter sp. | reverse complement strand
CGCTGGGCGCCGCCGCCACGCGCAGCGCCAGGTCGCTGCAGCTGGCGCCGCGCACCGCCTTCAACGTGGGCATAGGCACGGGGCGCTCATTTGCCACGGCCTCGGTGTCCCTGGCGGAATGCCGCGCCATGGCCGAGTCCGCGTGCGGCTCGCTCAGCGACATGGTGCTGTGGCTTTGTTCGACCGCGCTGCGCGCCTACCTGCGCAAGCACGCCAGCCTGCCGCGGCGTTCGCTGGTCGCGGCCATGCCCGTCAGCCTGCGCGAGGACGGCAACACCGAGCTGAACAACCAGGCCTCCATCACCGCGGTGCAACTGGGGAGCCAGTACGCCGATCCCCTGCGCCGCATGGCCGCCATCCAGGAATCGACCGGCAAGGTCAAGCAGGCGCTGGGCAAGCTCAAGTCGGTGCTGCCCACCGACTACCCCTCGCTGATGGCGCCCTGGGTGGTCGGCGGCGCCGGCCGCATGCTGCTCAAGACCTATGGCAGCGGCAGCATCGCGCAGCGCCTGCCCGCCATCGCCAACCTGGCGATCAGCAACGTGCCGGGGCCGCCCGTGCCGCTGTACCTGGCGGGCGCGCGCCTGCTCACCTTCCATCCGCTGTCCATCGTGCTGCACGGCCTGGCGCTGAACATCACGGTCCAGTCGTACGCCGGCGGCATCGACTTCGGCCTGGTGGCCGACAGCGAGGCAGTGCCCGCCCTGCAGGACCTGGCCAAGGCCCTGGAAGCCGCCTTCGCCGAAGCCCAGCTGCTCTTCGGCGCGCCGCTCCAGCGCGCCGCGTGAGCTCATCAAGGGGCAGCTCTCTAAACACAGGCATTCCCGGGGGCGGCGCCAGGGCAAAGCTGCTACCGTGGGCTCACCTCAACGCCGGACCTGACATGGCGACTGCAAGACGGACCCCCGCCCACCTTCCCCCTCCCCCGCTCCCGCTCCTGGCCATGGAATTCCGCGCCCCCTGGGAGTTCGGCGCGGTGCTGCCGGCCTGGCCGGCGCTGCGGCGGGCACCGGCGGGCGACGGCCACTCGGTGCTGGTGTTCCCGGGCCTGAGCGCCAGCGATGCGAGCACGGTGCCGCTGCGCCACTACCTGGGCTCGCTGGGGTACGGCGCAAAGGGCTGGAGCCAGGGCTTCAACTTCGGGCCGCGCGCCGGCGTGCTGCAGCAGGCGCGGCGCGGGCTGGAAGAGGCCTGCGCGAAAAGCGGGCGCAAGGTCAGCCTGATCGGCTGGAGCCTGGGCGGCGTGTATGCGCGCGAACTGGCCAAGGAACTGCCCGACCACGTGCGCTGCGTGATCACCCTGGGGTCACCTTTCGCCGGACACCCGAAGTCGACCAACGCCTGGCGCATCTACGAGCTGACCAGCGGGCGGGACATCGAGCGCGAGCACCAGCAGTACGACCTGCCGGCCGCGCCGCCGGTGCCCACCACCAGCATCTATTCGCGCACCGACGGCATCGTGGCCTGGCGCGCCAGCATCCAGAAGCCCGACCATGGGCAGACCGAGAACATCGAGGTCGTCGCCAGCCACATCGGCATCGGGCTCAATCCCAGCGCCTGGTGGGCGGTGGCCGACCGCCTGGCCCAGCCGCAGGGCGAGTGGAAGCCCTTCGACCGCTACGGGCTGCTGGGCCTGAAGTCGCTGCTCTACCCGGACCCGCACCGGGCCTGAGCGCGCCTAGCGCTTGCTGGCGGCGTAGTTGCTCACGCCGTCCAGGATCTCCTTCTTGGCAGCCTCGGGGCCTTCCCAGCCCAGCACCTTGACCCACTTGCCCTCTTCGAGGTCCTTGTAGTGCTCGAAGAAGTGGGCGATGGTCTTCAGGCGCAGCGGGTTCAGGTCCTCGGGCTTCTGCCACTGGGTGTAGAGCGAACACTTCTTGTCCACCGGAACGGCCAGCACCTTGCCGTCCTCGCCGGCCTCGTCCTGCATCTTCAGGATGCCCAGGGGGCGGCAGGTGACCACCACGCCCGGGATCAGCGGCACCGGCGTGATCACCAGCACGTCCACCGGGTCGCCGTCGCCGCTGAGCGTCTTGGGCACGTAGCCGTAGTTGGTGGGGTAGTGCATGGACGTGCTCATGAAGCGGTCCACGAAGATCGCGCCGGACTCCTTGTCGACCTCGTACTTCACGGGGTCGGCGTTCATCGGGATCTCGATGATCACGTTGAACGCGTCGGGAATGTTCTTGCCGGGAGTGACGTTGTCGAGGGACATGGGATCGGTCTGTTGAGATTGAGATGAGAACCTAGGATTAACCCTGATTTTACTTTCGCCGAGCTTGCTTTCCCCTCGGCCGTAGCGGGAGCGTCACTTCTTTGCGCTTATATTCCGCCCGTTGGCCAATCGTCTCCCGCTCATCGTTGGGGAGCCACGAGGAAGCAACGCAGCGGAGGCACCGGCTGCGGCGCCTCCTCCAAGCGAAACAACGACAGGAGAAGCAATCATGACTGGCAACTCGGCGCTGATACTGGCGCTCGTCTGCGGCTTTGCGGCCGTGGCTTATGGCTTCTGGGCCCGGGGGTGGATCCTGGCGCAGGACGCCGGCAATCCCCGCATGCAGGAAATCGCGGCCGCCATCCAGGCCGGCGCGGCGGCTTACCTGGCCCGTCAGTACAAGACCATCGCCATCGTCGGCGTGGTGCTGGCCATCCTCATCGGCATCTTCCTGGACGCGCAGACGGCCATCGGCTTCATCATCGGCGCCGTGCTGTCCGGCGCCTGCGGCTTCATCGGCATGAACGTCTCGGTGCGCGCCAACGTGCGCACCGCGCAGGCCGCCACCCGCGGCATCGGCCCGGCGCTGGATGTCGCCTTCCGCGGCGGCGCCATCACCGGCATGCTGGTCGTGGGCCTGGGCCTGCTGGGCGTCACGGCCTTCTACTGGTTCCTGGTGGGCAACGGCAACCTGACGCCCGACCGCAAGCTGGCCACCCTGTTGAACCCGCTGATCGGCTTCGCCTTCGGCTCCTCGCTGATCTCCATCTTCGCGCGCCTGGGCGGCGGCATCTTCACCAAGGGCGCCGACGTCGGCGCCG
>CAZZAW010000298.1:0-3071 GCA_964652405.1 uncultured Ramlibacter sp. | reverse complement strand
CCACGTTCTTCATGGCCGGGTGGTGGTTGGGCGCGAACATGAAGCCGATGCCGACTTCGGCCACAGCCTGCGCGATCTGCTCGGGCTTCAGGTTGATGTCCACGCCCAGGCTTTCCAGCACGTCGGCGCTGCCGGACTTGCTGCTCACGCTGCGGCCCCCGTGCTTGCTGACCTTGGCGCCCGCTGCGGCCGCCACGAACATGGAACAGGTGGAGATGTTGAAGGTGTGCGAGCCGTCGCCGCCGGTGCCCACGATGTCCACGAGGTGGCGCTTGTCCGCGATGTGGACCTTGGTCGAGAACTCGCGCATCACCTCGGCCGCCGCGGTGATCTCGCCGATGGTCTCCTTCTTGACCCGCAGCCCGGTGATCAGGGCCGCCGTCATCACCGGCGAGAGTTCGCCGCTCATGATCAGGCGGACCACCTTGAGCATCTCGTCGTGGAAGATTTCCCGGTGCTCGATGGTGCGCTGCAGGGCTTCCTGGGGGGTGATGGGCATGGGAGTCTCCTTCTCAGTGGGCGGGATTGTCGGACAGGGCCAGGCGGACGCCGAAGCCGATGAACATGGCACCAGCCACGCGGTCCAGCCAGTGCATGCCGCGCTGCACGGCGTCACGCCGCGCCATCCACGAGGCCGCCAGCGCCCAGCCCGAGTTGACCGGAATCGCGTTGATGTTGAACAGCACGCCCAGCAGGAAGAAGGCCAGCGCCTTGTTCTCGACCTCGGGGGCGATGACCTGGGGAACGAACGCGAGGAAGAAGATCGCGACCTTGGGATTCAGCACGTTGGTCCAGAAGCCGCCCAGCCAGATGGCCTTCAGGCTGCGCGCCGGACCCGCGGCCGCCAGTGCGCCCAGGTCGGTGCTGGCCTGCGGCGCCCGCGACAGAATCAATTTGAGGCCCACCCACACCAGGTAAGCGGCGCCTGCCCACTTGAGCACGGCGAAGGCGGTCGCCGATGCCGCCATCAGGGCGCTCACCCCGGCGGCGGCCGCGACGATGTGGACGAAGCAGCCCCCGGTGATGCCCAGGCCGGCCACGATGCCCGCCCTGACGCCGGAGCGCAGCGAGTTCGTCACGATGTACAGCACGTCCGGACCCGGCGTCAGGTTCAACAGCCAGCCGGCGGCGATGAAGAGGACGAGTTGCTCGGCCTGCATGCTCAGGCCTCCAGGAACGAGCGCAGGGCCGCAATGGCCCGGTCCACGCCGGCGGTATCGACATCCAGGTGGGTGACGAAGCGCAGGCGGTAGAGCCCGGTCGCTGCCACGCCCCGGGACTTCAGGTGCTCCAGCAGCGCCTGCGAGCGATCCCGCGCGGCGCCTGCCAGGTCCACGAACACGATGTTGGTCTGCGGCGCCTCCACCCGCAGGCCCGGCAGCCCCTCCAGCCCCTGTGCCAATCGGCGCGCGAGGGCATGGTCCTCGGCCAGCCGCTCGACGTGGTGGTCCAGCGCGTGGCTGGCCGCGGCAGCGAGAACGCCCGCCTGGCGCATGGCACCGCCGGCCATCTTGCGGATGCGGCGCGCCCGCGCGATCAGCTCGCGCGAGCCGCACAGCGCCGACCCGGCCGGCGCCCCCAGCCCCTTGCTGAAGCAGACCGACACCGAGTCGAAGTGCTGGGCGATCTTCCGCGCTTCGGCGCGCGCGTCCCCGCCGGCCGCCTGCGCCACCGCGGCGTTGAACAGCCTCGCGCCGTCCAGGTGCCGGGCCAGGCCCTTGCGCCGGGCGAGGGTGGTCGCCTGTTCCAGGTAGGCCGGGGGCATGACCTTCCCGCCCAGGGTGTTCTCCAGCGCCAGCAGCCGCGTGCGGGCGAAATGCGGGTCGTCCGGCTTGATGGCGGCCTCGATGTCGGCGAGTGCCAGCGTGCCGTCCGCCTGGTGCTCCAGCGGCTGCGGCTGCACGCTGCCGAACACCGCCGCGCCACCGCCTTCCCAGCGGTAGCAGTGCTGCTGCTGGCCCACGATGTACTCGTCGCCGCGCTGGCAGTGCGCCAGGATGGCGCAGAGGTTGGACTGGGTGCCGGTGGGCACGAACAGCGCGTCCTCGAAGCCCAGCATCGAGGCGATCTTCGCCTGCAGCGCATTGACGCTGGGATCGTCGCCGAACACGTCGTCGCCCAGCGGTGCCGCCGCCATGGCGGCGCGCATGGCCGCCGTGGGTTGCGTGACGGTGTCGCTGCGCAAGTCCACCAGCTTCATGCCTTCTGCTCCAGGAAGTTCCTCAGCATGGCGTGCCCGTGCTCGGTGAGGATGGACTCGGGATGGAACTGCACGCCCTCCACAGCCAGGGACGCGTGCCGCACGCCCATGATCTCGCCGTCGTCGGTCCAGCCCGTGGTCACCAGCTCCGCAGGGCAGGACGCCTTCTCGATGGCCAGCGAGTGATAGCGGTTGACCGTGAACTTCTCCGGCAGCCCGGCGAACACGCCCTGGCGCGTGGTCGTGATCCCGCTGGTCTTGCCGTGCATCAGCTGCCGGGCCCGCACGATCTTCCCGCCGAACGCCGCGCCTATGCTCTGGTGCCCCAGGCACACGCCCAGGATGGGCAGCTTGCCGGCGAAATGGCGGATCGCCTCCACCGAGATCCCCGCCTCGGCCGGCGAACATGGGCCGGGCGAGATCACCAGCCGATCGGGACGCCGCTGCGCGATGCCAGCGACGGTGATCTCGTCGTTGCGGAACACCTCCACCTGCGCGCCCAGCTCGCCGAAGTACTGCACCAGGTTGTAGGTGAAGCTGTCGTAGTTGTCGACCATCAGGACCTTGAGCGCGTTCATTCCAGCCCCTCCTCGACCAGTTCGCTGGCGCGCAGCAGGGCGCGGGCCTTGGCCTCGGTTTCCTTCCATTCCAGCTCCGGCACCGAGTCCGCCACCACACCGGCGGCGGCCTGCACGTACAGCGTGCCGTCCTTGACGATGCCGGTGCGGATGGCGATGGCCACGTCCATGTCGCCGGCATAGCTCAGGTAGCCGCAGGCGCCGCCGTACAGGCCCCGCTTGCTGGGCTCGAGCTGGTCGATCAGCTCCATGGCGTGCACCTTGGGCGCGCCCGTGAGCGTGCCGGCCGGGAA
>CAZZAW010000297.1:0-3078 GCA_964652405.1 uncultured Ramlibacter sp. | reverse complement strand
CGGGGTTGAGCGAGCACAGCCCGTTGGAGAGCTTCTCCGGCAGCATGGGGATCACCCGCCGCGGGAAGTACACGCTGGTGGCGCGTTCGTACGCATCGATGTCGATAGCGCTGCCGGTCTCCACGTAGTGGCTCACGTCGGCAATGGCGACCAGCAGGCGCCAGCCCTTGCCGCGGCCCACCTTGGCCGGCTCGCAATAGACCGCGTCGTCGAAGTCGCGCGCGTCCTCGCCGTCGATGGTGACCAGCGGCACGTCGGTCAGGTCGACCCGGTGCTTCTTGTCCTGGGGCCGCACCTTGTCGGGCAAGGTGCGCGCCATGGCCAGGCAGGCTTCGGAGAACTCGTGCGGCACCCCGTACTTGCGCACCGCGATCTCGATCTCCATGCCGGGGTCGTCGATCTCGCCCAGCACCTCCTTCACGCGGCCCACGGGCTGGCCGTAGAGGCTGGGCGGTTCGGTCAGTTCGACCACCACCACTTGGCCTGCCTTCGCCAGGCCGGTCAGCCCCTTGGGGATCAGCACGTCCTGCCCATAGCGCTTGTCTTCCGGCGCGACCAGCCAGACGCCGCTCTCGTGCAGCAACCGGCCGATGATGGGTTGCGCGGGCCGCTCGACGATCTCGACGACCCGCCCTTCGGGCCGGCCCTTGCGGTCATGCCGCACGATGCGGGCCTTGACGCGGTCCTTGTGCAGCACCGCCCGCATTTCGTTGGGAGGCAGGTAGATGTCGCTCTCGCCGTCGTCGCGCACCACGTACCCGTGGCCGTCGCGGTGGCCCTGGATCACGCCTTCGATTTCATCCAGCAGGCCTGTCCCGTTGTGTCCGATATTTTTGATATAGAATCCTTTTCTTTCCTGAAATGCCCAGGTGGCGGAATTGGTAGACGCACTAGTTTCAGGTACTAGCGAGTAACATCGTGGGGGTTCGAGTCCCTTCCTGGGCACCAAGATCATAAAGCCGGCCTCGCCGGCTTTTTTGTTTCTAGATGGGCACCGCCACCAGGTCGTGCCCCTGCGTTCCGACGATGCGGGCACGCGTGAATTCCCCCACCCTGAGCTGCTTGCTCAGCTTTTCCGGCGGCAACAACTTGACCGTGCCGTCGATCTCGGGCGCGTCCGCATACGACCGGCCCACGCCGCCCTTGCGGCCCAGCGCGGGCGCGGCATCGACCAGCACCTGCATGGTGGCGCCCAACCGTTCCTGCAGCTTGGCGGTGGAGACCTCCTCCGCCACCTGCATGAAGCGGGCGCGCCGCTCCTCGCGAACTTCCTGCGGCAGCATGCCCGGAATCTCGTTGGCCGCGGCGCCTTCCACCGGGCTGTAGGCGAAGCAGCCCGCGCGGTCGATCCGGGCTTCGCGCATGAAGTCCAGCAGGTGCTGGAACTCCTGTTCCGTCTCGCCGGGGAACCCGGCAATGAAGGTGCTGCGCACCACCAGCTCGGGGCAAGCCTCGCGCCAGCGCTGCAGGCGCTCCAGGTTTTTCTCCCCGCTGGCCGGACGCTTCATCCGCCGCAGCACGTCCGGGTGGCTGTGCTGGAACGGCACGTCCAGGTAGGGCAGCACCTTGCCCGTGGCCATCAGCGGGACCACCTCGTCGACGGACGGATACGGATACACGTAGTGCAGCCGCACCCAGGCGCCGAACGGTTCGGCCAGCTCGCCCAGCGCCTGCACCAGCTCGAGCATGCGCGTCTTGACGGGCTTCCCGTCGAAGAACCCGGTGCGGTACTTGACGTCCACCCCATAGGCCGAGGTGTCCTGGCTGATCACCAGCAACTCCCTCACGCCGCCCTCGAACAGCGCCCGGGCTTCCTTGAGCACGTCACCGATCGGGCGGCTCACCAAGTCGCCGCGCATCGAAGGGATGATGCAGAAGGTGCAGCGGTGGTTGCAGCCCTCGCTGATCTTGAGGTACGCATAGTGCCTGGGCGTGAGTTTCACGCCGGCCGCAGGCACCAGGTCCACGAACGGGTCGTGCGGCTTGGGCAGGTGGCTGTGCACCGCGTCCATCACTTCCTGCGTGGCGTGCGGACCCGTCACGGCCAGCACCGACGGATGCATCTGCCGCACCAGGTTGCCGCCGCCCTCGCCCGCCCGCGCGCCCAGGCACCCGGTGACGATCACCTTGCCGTTGCCGGCCAGCGCCTCGCCGATGGTGTCCAGGCTTTCCTTGACCGCGTCGTCGATGAAGCCGCAGGTGTTGACGATCACCAGGTCCGCGCCCTCGAAGGTCTTGGAGGTCTGGTAGCCCTCGGCCGAGAGCTGCGTGAGGATCAGTTCGGAGTCGGTCAGGGCCTTGGGACAGCCGAGGCTGACAAAGCCGACCCGGGGCGTCTTGTTGTGGGGATCGAGGACTTCGCTCATCCCCCGATTGTCCCAGTTACGCGATGCACCTACCGCTTGATGCCGAACGCGCCGAACATCTGCTCGGTCTGCTTGGTCATCTGTTCCTGCATCTTCTCGAACATGGTCTTGGACTGCTCGACGTAGTTGCCCATCATCCCCTGCATGAGCGGGTTCTGCATGGCCATGAACTGGGTCCACATCTCGGGCGTGAGGGTCTTGGACTGCTCGGCCAGCTTGGCCTGGATGTCCGTGAAGGCCTGCACGTTCTTCTCGAGGTAGGTGCCCATGAAGCCCTGGGCCGCATGCCCGTAGAAGCGGATGATGTTGGCCAGCGCCGCCTCGCTGAACATGGGGGCGCCGCCCGCCTCCTCCTCCAGGATGATCTGCAGCAGGATGCTGCGCGTCAGGTCCTCGTTGGTCTTGGCGTCGCGCACCACGAAGGGCTCGCGATCCATCACCAGCTGCTTGACCTCGGCCAGGGTGATGTAGGTCGAGGTGTCCGTGTCGTAGAGCCGGCGGTTCGGGTACTTCTTGATCACGCGCTGGGCCGGCTTGGCGGCCTGGGCTTTCTTGCTGTGCACGGGGATGGGCTCCTGTTGCGCTGCAAAAGATTCTAGGGAGCCGGGCCAAACGCGAGCCCCAAGGTAAACCCTGAAGGTGCGTGGGCGAGTGTGGATTGGTAGGCGCGATTGGACTCGAACCAACGACCCCCACCATGTCAAGGTGGTGC
>CAZZAW010000296.1:0-3087 GCA_964652405.1 uncultured Ramlibacter sp. | reverse complement strand
TCGTGCCCTTCTCGGCCTTCTTCGGGTCGGTCGCGCCCATCAGCTCGCGGTTCTTGGCGATCGCGCCCTCGCCCTCGAGCGCCTGGATCATCACCGGGCCGGAGATCATGAAGTTGACCAGGTCGTTGAAGAACGGGCGGGCCTTGTGCACGGCGTAGAACTGCTCGGCCTCGCCGCGCGACAGGTGGGCCATCTTGGCCGCGACGATCTTCAGGCCGGCCGCCTCGAAACGGGCGTAGATCTGGCCGATGACGTTCTTGGCCACGGCGTCGGGCTTGATGATGGAAAGGGTGCGTTCGATAGCCATGGAATGGTCCTGGGAGAGTGATTAGGGTTTCGCCGGAGCGGGAAAGTTCGGCAAAGCCTTGGATTTTAAACCGGCAGCCGGGTCTCAGCGGCCGCCGCGGCCGCGCCGCTGGCCTCCGCCACCCCCGCCGCCGCCGCGGCGCTGCCCCTGGCCGCCCTGGCGCTGCCGGGTGAAGCTGTCGGCGCCGATGTAGCCCAGCGAGGTCTTCATGGGATCGGGCTGGGAGCCGCCGCCCCCGCCGCCCTGGCGGTCGCCCCGGTCCTTGTTGCGGCGCTGCTGGCCCTGGCCCTTGTTGCCGGGCTGGCCGCCGCCGCGCTGCGGGCCGCCGAAGCCCTGGTTCTCGCCATTGCCTCGGGGGCCCCCGCCGCGGTTGCCCCGGCGGCGGTTGCGGCCCTTGCCGCCCTCGCCTTCGCCGCCCTCGCGCCGGGGCTGCCCGCCCTCGGCGCCGGCCGCCTGCATCAGGGCGCGGATGTCGCGCTCGTCCAGCTCCATGAAGGCGCCGCGCTTGAGCCCGCGCGGCAGCACCATGGCGCCGTAGCGGATGCGGATGAGCCGGCTGACGGCATGGCCCAGCGATTCGAACAGGCGCCGCACCTCGCGGTTGCGGCCCTCGGAGATCGTCACCCGGTACCAGGTGTTGGCGCCTTCGCCGCCGCCATCCTCGATGGAGCCGAACTGGGCCCGGCCGTCATCGAGCTCGACGCCGTCCAGCAGCTTCTGCTTTTCCTCGGCGGAGAGCGCGCCCAGCACGCGCACGGCGTACTCGCGCTCCAGGCCGAAGCGCGGGTGCATGAGCTTGTTGGCCAGCTCGCCCGAGCTGGTGAACAGCAGCAGGCCTTCGGTGTTCAGGTCCAGCCGCCCCACGGACTGCCACTTGCCCTGGTGCAGCCGGGGCAGCTTGCGGAACACGGTGGGACGGTTCTGGGGGTCGTCGTGCGTCACCACCTCGCCCACGGGCTTGTGGTAGGCGATCACGCGCGGGGGCGGCGGGGCGATGCGCACGCGGATCGGCTTGCCGTTGACCTTGATCTGGTCGCCGAACTGGATGCGCTGGCCGATGTGGGCGGGCTCGTTGTTGACCGAGATCCGCCCTTCCATGATCAGCTGCTCCATCTCCAGCCGGGAGCCCAGGCCGGCCTGGGCCAGCACCTTGTGCAGCTTGGGCGTCTCGGCCTGCGGCGCGAGCACGCGCTTGGTGATCGCCACCTCGGGGCTGGCCTCGTCGGCGTCGAACTGGCCGGAGACCACGTCCTCGAAACGGATGGGCTCGGGCGGCGGCGCCGGCGGCGCCTGGCGGGCGCGGCGCTCGGCCCGCTCCTCATCGTCCAGATCCTCGTCCTGGTCCTCGTCGTCCTCCAGCCGGTCCTCGTCCCCGTCCAGCGCCATGTCCTGCACCGGCGCCCGGGGTTCTTTTTCTTCGGGTGAGTTCATGGGGGTACTTCAGTTCAGGGTGGCAGGTGCCGGATCGTCGGCGGCGGCGCTGTCGCCCGGTTGCTCGGGGTCGGGCTCGATGGGAAGGGCGGGCTGGGCGTCGTCAGCCTGGGCCTCCAGCGCAGCGAGCGCGCCGGCTTGCTGCGCGGGCGACTCCAGCATGGGCAGCTGGTCCAGCGATTCCAGGCCCAGGTCGTCCAGGAACTGGCGCGTGGTGGCATAAAGGGCCGGGCGGCCCGGCGCCTCGCGGTGGCCGATCACCTCGACCCAGCCGCGGTCTTCCAGCTGCTTGAGGATCTGCGTGTTGATGGTCACGCCGCGGATGTCTTCCATGTCGCCGCGGGTGACCGGCTGGCGGTAGGCGATGATGGCCAGCGTCTCGAGGGCGGCCCGCGTGTACTTGGGCGGCTTCTCCGGGTGCAGCCGGTCCAGGTACTCGCGCATCTCGGGCCGGCTCTGGAAGCGCCAGCCGCTGGCCACGCAGGCGAGCTCCACGCCGCGCTGCGCCCAGTCGTTCTGCAGGTCCTGCAGCAGGCTCTTGATGGTGTCGGCGCCCAGTTCGTCGTTGAACAGCACGCGCAGCTCCCGCACCGGCAGGGGCTGCTGCGAACAGATCAAGGCGGTTTCAAGGACGCGCTTGGCATCCGCCGTATTCATGGTCTTCGCTTGTTCGTTCCGGGAAAGGGGGCGCTCGAAGCGCCTTCGGTGCCACCGCGGAGCGGGCCGGGGGCATGGCTCTGAAGCCGATCCGGTTCATTGTAACGCAGCCCCCACGCCGCCAAGGCGCTGCGCAGGTCCGCGGGCAAGTCCGAATGGAACACCAGCTCGCGGCCCGTGAGGGGGTGCGTGAAGGCGAGACGGAACGCGTGCAGCGCCTGGCGCTGCAGGCCCGCCGCCGGCAAGCCGCCATAAAGCTCGTCCGCCACCAGCGGATGGCCCAGGTGCGCCATGTGCACGCGGATCTGGTGCGTGCGGCCGGTGTGCAGGCTGGCGCGGACCCAGCAGCCTTGCTCACAATTCTGTAGCAGCTCGAGCGCGGTGGATGCGGACTTCCCGCTGTTCTGGCCCAGATCCACGACCGCCATGCGCAGGCGGTTGCGCGGGTCGCGGCCGATCGCGGCTTCGACCTGGCGCGAAGCCGGGCCGCTCCACGGCCGGTGCGCGAGGGCCAGGTACTGGCGCGATACCTCGCGTGCAGCGATCAGGCGCACCAGGGCATCCATGGCCTCGCGCGTGCGGGCCACCACCATCAGGCCGCTGGTGTCCTTGTCCAGGCGGTGCACAATGCCCGCGCGCGGCAGCATCACCGCGCCCTCGTCGCGCGCCAGCAGGCCGTTGAGCAGCGTGCC
>CAZZAW010000295.1:0-3097 GCA_964652405.1 uncultured Ramlibacter sp. | reverse complement strand
GCGCATCACGGCACGGCTCATGCGGAACACGGCCTTGAGGTTGGTGTCCAGCACCGCGTCCCAGTCCTCGTCCTTCAGGCGCATGGCCAGCATGTCGCGCGTGATGCCGGCGTTGTTCACCAGCACGTGCAGCCCGCCGTGCTGCTTGATGACCGCATCGACCAGGGCTTCGGCTGCCGTGGCGTCGTTCACGTCCAGGCTCGCGCCCTGCCCGCCATGCGCCTGCAGTGCCTGCGTGATTGCGGCGGCGCCGGCATCGCTGGTGGCGGTGCCGACCACCTTGAACCCGCGCCGCGCCAGCTCCAGCGCGATGGCCGCGCCGATGCCGCGCGAAGCGCCCGTGACGAGCGCCACCTGGACCGGGGTCTTGTCGTCGCTCATGCCAGCAGTCCTTTCACTTCGGCGAGGGTCGCGGGGTCGTACAGGGCGGCGCCGGTGATGTCGGGGTCGATGCGCTTGCAAAGCCCGGCGAGCACCTTGCCGGGACCGCACTCGACCACGGTGGTCACGCCCCGGGCCTTGATCGCCTGCACGCACTCCACCCAGCGCACCGGCCCGAAGGCCTGCTCGTACAGCGCGGCGCGGATGCGGTCAGGCTCGCTCTCCACCCTGGCTTCGATGTTGTTCACCACCGGGATGCGGGGCGCGCCGAACGAAGCGGCAGCCAGCTTCTCGCGCAGGCGTTCGGCCGCCGGCTTCATCAGGCTGGAATGGAAAGGGGCCGACACCGGCAGCGGCAGTGCGCGCTTGGCGCCGGCCGCCTTGAGCACCTCGCAAGCCTTGTCGACCCCGGCCTTGGTGCCGGCGATCACGGTCTGCGCGGGGTCGTTGAAGTTCACCGCCTCCACCACTTCACCGGTGTTGGTGCCGAAGCTGCGCATGGCTTCGGCGCAGCCCTCGATGACCTTCTGCGCGTCCAGCCCCAGGATGGCCGCCATGGCGCCGGTGCCCACGGGTACCGCCTCCTGCATGGCCTGCGCCCGGAAGCGCACCAGCGGCGCCGCCTCGGCCAGCGTCAGCACGCCGGACGCCACCAGGGCCGAGTACTCGCCCAGCGAATGGCCAGCCATGACGGCGGGCTGCGCCCCGCCCTCGGCGAGCCAGGCGCGGTACGCTGCCACGCCGGCAACCAGCATCACTGGCTGCGTGTTGGTGGTCAGCGCCAGCGCTTCCTTGGGACCTTCCTTGATCAGGCGCCCCAGGTCTTCGCCCAGCGCGTCGGACGCCTCGCGGACGGCTTGCGCCACCGCGGGGTGGTCGCCCCAGCCATCGAGCATGCCCACGGCCTGCGATCCCTGGCCGGGAAAGACAAATGCGAACGGTTTCATTCCGGTGGTTCCTCCATGGCCTGCCGCCAACGCGGCACCGGGCCTAGAAATCGAGCAGGACGGCGCCCCAGGTGAAGCCGCCCCCCACGCCCTCGAGCATGAGCGTGTCGCCCTTGGCGATCTTGCCCCCCCGCACCCAGGCGTCCAGCGCCAGCGGAATGGAGGCGGCCGAGGTGTTCCCGTGCTGGTCCACGGTCACCACCAGCTTGTCCAGGGGCAGCTTCAGCTTCCTGGCCGTGCCCTGCATGATGCGGATGTTGGCCTGGTGCGGGATCAGCCAGTCGATGTCGGCCTCGGTCCGTCCCGCCTTGGCCAGCGTGGCGCGTGCGGCGTCTTCCAGGACACCGACGGCCAGCTTGAAAACGGCCTGTCCATCCATCTTGAGGAACGGATCGCCCGACACCTGGCCGCCTGCCACCGTGCCGGGGACGCACAGGATGCCCACGTGCTTGCCATCCGCATGCAGGTCGGTGGCCAGGATGCCGGGAGTGTCGGAGGCCTCCAGCACCACGGCCCCGGCGCCGTCGCCGAACAGCACGCAGGTGGTGCGGTCCCGGAAATCGAGGATGCGCGAGAAGATCTCGGCGCCGACCACCAGCGCCCTGCTGGCGCTGCCCGTGCGGATCATGGCGTCCGCCACGGTGAGCGCATACACGAAGCCGCTGCACACCGCTTGGACGTCGAACGCCGGGCAGCCGGCGATGCCCAGCTTGTTCTGCAGGATGCAGGCCGCCGACGGGAACACCATGTCGGGCGTGGAAGTGGCCACGATGATCAGGTCGATGTCGCCGGGGGCCCGCCCGGCGGCTTCCAGCGCGTGGCGGGCCGCCTGGGCCCCCAGGTCGCTGGTCGTGGTGCCCGCGTCAGCGAAATGCCGCGCGCGGATGCCGGTGCGCTCCACGATCCACTGGTCGGAGGTTTCGACGCCCTGGGCTGCCAGTTCGGCAGCCAGATCGGCGTTGGTCACCCGGCGCGGCGGCAGGCTGCTGCCGGTGCCGGTGATGCGCGAATATCGGCTCATTCGGAAGCGAGCGCTTCCAGGGCTGGGACTTCCGCCGGGGTTCCCGTGAGCAGGGGCCGGGCGTGGGCAATGCGGGCCTGGACGCGATCGAGCAAGTTGTTTCGCGCCGCATCATACGCCCGCCCCAAGGCCTGCCCGAACGCGAACTCATCCGCCGACCCGTGACTCTTGAACACCAGCCCGCGCAGGCCCAGCAGGGCGGCGCCGTTGTAGCGCCGGTAGTCCACCCGCCTTTTAAAAGAAGATAGAACGGGATAGGCGAGGATCGCAGCGAGTTTGGTAAAGATGTTGCGCGAGAACTCCTCCCGCAAAAAGCCACCGACCATGGAAGCCAGCCCTTCGCTGGTCTTCAGCGCCACGTTGCCGACGAAGCCGTCGCAGACCACGATGTCGGTCGTGCCCTTGAAGATATCGTTGCCCTCCACGTTGCCGTGGAAGTTGAGATCACCGGAGTTGGCGGCTGATCTCAGCAGTTCGCCCGCCTTTTTGATGACTTCGCTGCCTTTGATGATTTCTTCGCCGATGTTCAAGAGACCTACCGAGGGCTGATCCTGGTTCTTGAGGGCCGACACCAGCGCCGAGCCCATGACGGCGAACTGCAGCAGGTGCTGCTCGGTGCAGTCCACATTGGCGCCCAGGTCCAGCACCGTCGTGGCGCCCCCCTTGGCATTGGGCAGCGGGTACGCGATCGCCGGGCGGTCGATCCCGTCCACGGTCTTGAGCAGGTAGCGGGCCAGCGCCATCAGGG
>CAZZAW010000294.1:0-3126 GCA_964652405.1 uncultured Ramlibacter sp. | reverse complement strand
TGGAACAAGCTGGAGCTGGGCCCGCACATCGGCTACCTTCCGCAGGACGTGGAGCTGTTCGACGGCACGGTTGCCGAGAACATCGCGCGCTTCGGCCCGCTGGAGTCCGAGCGCATCGTCCGCGCCGCGCGCATCGCCGGCGTGCACGAGATGATCCTGCGCCTGCCGGCCGGCTACGACACCCCGCTCGGCGTGGGCGGCAGCGCCCTGTCCGGCGGCCAGCGCCAGCGCATCGGCCTGGCCCGCGCGCTCTACGGCGACCCGGCCTTCGTGGTGCTCGACGAGCCCAACTCCAACCTGGATGACGCCGGCGAAGCCGCCTTGCAGCAGGCCCTGGCCATCTTCAAGCAGCTGGGCAAGACCGTCGTCGTGATCACCCACCGGCCCTCGCTCCTGAACAGCGTGGACAAGCTGCTGGTGCTGCGTGACGGCTTGGTCGTCGCTTTCGGGCCGCGGCAGGATGTGCTGCAGGCGCTGGCCAACGCCCAGGCCCAGGCGCAAGCCCAGGCCCAGGCGCAGGCCAACGCGCACGCGCAGCAGCAGGCCCAGATCGATGCATCCAACGCCGAAAGTGGCGAAGAGGGCGCCGAAACCGAAGCGGCCGGCGCCGGCAAGGATTCCTGAACACCATGGCAGACAACTACCAGATCGACGTTCCGCAGCCGCCGCAGGCGCCGGTGGACGTCTCCCGCGCCATCCGGCTCGGCCTCATCATGCTGGCCGTCGGCTTCGGCGGGTTCCTTTTGTGGGCCGTGCTGGTGCCGCTGGACGAGGGCGTGCCCTCGCCGGCCACCATCGTGGTGGAGACCCACAGCACCCAGATCCAGCATCCCAGCGGCGGCGTGGTGGCCTCGGTCAATGTGCGTGAGGGCCAGCAGGTCAAGAAGGGTGAGGTGCTGCTCACGCTGACCGACACCGACACCAAGGCCGGCGTCGACATGACCAAGATCCAGTGGGTGTCCATGCGCGCCGCCGAGGCCCGCCTGCTGGCGGAGCAGGCCGGCGCCGCCACCATCACCTTCCCGCCCGACCTGGTGGCGGTGCGCAGCGAGCCCATCGCGCAGCAGCAGATGCAGCTGCAGCAGGAGCTGTTCGCCACGCGCAAGCGCGCGCTCAACGCCGAGCTGAGCGCGCTGGGCCAGCAGCTGTCGGCCACCCAGGCCAGCCTGGCGGGCATGCGCCAGTCGCTGTCCGCGCGGGAGCAGCAGGCCACCCTGATCGAGCAGGAACTGCAGGGCGTGCGGCAGATGGTGGCCGACGGCTTCACCGCCCGCAGCAAGCAGATCGAGCTGGAGCGCATGGCCGCGGACGTGCGCGCCGGGGTCGCCGAGCTGCGCGGCAACATCGCCAGGCTGAACGAAGCACTGGCCGAGATCCGCCTGAAGCAGACCCAGCGCCAGCAGGAGTACCGCAAGGAAGTCGAGACGCAGCTGTCCGAGGTCCGGCGCGAGGCCGGCGCCCAGGGCGAGAAGCTCAAGAGCGCCTCCGAGATGCAGGAGCGCACCGTGATCAAGGCGCCGGTGGACGGCTCCGTGGTCGGGCTGGCCGTGCAGACGCCCGGCGGCGTGATCTCCCCCGGCGCCAAGCTGATGGAAATCGTGCCGTCCGAGGCCAAGCTGGTGCTGGAAGCCCAGGTGCCCACCCACCTGGTCGACCGCATCCAGGCCGGCATGCCCGCCGACATCAACCTCCATGCCTTCATCAACCTGCCTCAGCTGGTGGTGCCCGGGCGCGTGGTGACCATCTCCGCCAACAGCCTCACCAACCCCGACACGCGGATGCCGTACTACCTGGCGCGGGTCGAGGTCACGCCCGAAGGCGTCAAGAAGCTGGCCGGCCGCGAACTGCAGCCGGGCATGCCGGCCGACGTGGTGGTCAAGACCGGCGAGCGGACCATGCTGAATTACCTGCTGCGCCCGCTGCTCAAGCGCTTCTCCGAGTCGCTCAAGGAGGCCTGAGCATGAGTGCACGCCATGCCGCCGCCGCGCTGGCCCTGGCGCTGGGCACCGGCTGGGCCGGCGCCCAGCAGAACGCCGCGCCGGCGGCCGCGCCGGGGGGCGCGCTCAGCCTTTCCACCGCGATCGAGAAAGCCCTGGCCTACGAAGCCAAGTACCAGGCGGCGCAGGCCAGCTTCCGCAGCGGACGGGAGATCCTGGACCAGACCCGCGGCCTGCTGCTGCCCGAGGTCAGTGCCACGGTCAACCGCACCAAGAACCAGCTGGACGCCCGCTTCGGCGGCCAGTCCACGCAAAGCCTGGACTACCCGTCCGGCAGCTCCGCGATCACGCTGCGCCAGCCGCTGTACCGACCCGAGAGCTGGGCCCGTTACCAGCAGGCCAAGGCCGAAGTCACCCGGCTGGAAGCCACGCTGTCCAGCGACCGCAACCGCCTGATGGTGGAAGTCGCGGCGGCCTACCTCGAGGCGCTGCGGGCCCTGTCCGAGTTCCGCGCCTACGAATCGCAGCAGAAATCGCAGCAGGGCCAGGCCGCTGCGGCAGCCCGCGGAGTGCCGTTGGGCCTGATCAGCCCGGCCGAGCGCGACGAGCGCCAGGCCAAGGCCGAACTTGCGTCGCTGCGGGCCCTGCAGGCCGAGGCCAAGCTCACCGAGGCGCGCCGGCAACTGGAAAAGATGGTGGGGCAGCCGGTCCCCAGCCTGCTGTCCCCGCAGGACGCCGGCCTGACGGCGGACGGGTTTGCGGTCGGCGAGCTCGCGCCCTGGCTGGACAAGGCCACCACCGCATCGCCCGAGGTGCGCGCCGCGCGCGCGGCCGTGGAGGTGGCTCGCGAGGGTGTGGAGCGGGCCAAGGCCGGCCACAAGCCCACGGTGGACATCGTGGCGGGCCGCAGCAAGTCCACCAGCGAGAGCTTCAGCTCCATCAACAACACCTACTACAACAGCTCGGTGGGCGTGCAGCTCACCGTGCCCATCTACTCGGGTGGCCGCGTGAGCTCCGGCGTGAGGCAGGCCGTGGCCGAGCAGGAAAAAGCCCAGGCGCAACTCGACCAGGCCCTGCGCGAGACCGCGGTGCTGGTGGAGCGCGAGCACCTGACGGTGCGCCAGGCCGTGCAGCGGCTCAAGGCCTACGATGCCCTCGTGCAATCGGCCCAGCAGAACCTGCAGGCGGC
>CAZZAW010000293.1:0-3163 GCA_964652405.1 uncultured Ramlibacter sp. | reverse complement strand
TTCTCCCAGGTCCTGCCCAAGGACACCTCCCTCGCGACCCGCCTCTCCCGCAACATAGCCCTGAACCTGCCCCTGGTGTCCGCCGCCATGGACACGGTCACCGAGGCGCGGCTGGCCATCGCCATGGCCCAGGAAGGCGGCATCGGCATCATCCACAAGAACCTCACCGCCAAACAGCAGGCGGCCGAGGTGGCGCGCGTGAAGCGCTACGAATCCGGCGTGCTGCGCGACCCGGTGATCATCACCCCCAGCCACACCGTGCGCCAGGTGCTGGACATGCAGGAGCAGCTGGGCATTTCCGGCTTCCCGGTGGTGGACGGCGGCAAGGTGGTCGGCATCGTGACCGGCCGCGACCTGCGGTTCGAAACCCGCTACGAGGTGCCGGTCAGCCAGATCATGACCCCGCGCGAGAAGCTGGTGACTGTGCGAGAGGGCACGTCACCGGCCGAGGCCAAGGCGCTGCTGAACAAGCACAAGCTGGAACGCCTGCTGGTGGTGGGCGACGCCTTCGAACTCAAGGGCCTGATCACCGTCAAGGACATCACCAAGCAGACCAGCTTCCCGAACGCCGCGCGCGACCCGTCCGGCCGGCTGCGCGTGGGCGCCGCAGTGGGCGTGGGCGAGGGCACCGAGGAACGCGTGGAAGCGCTGGTCAGGGCCGGCGTCGACGCGATCGTGGTGGACACGGCCCATGGCCACAGCAAGGGCGTGATCGAGCGCGTGCGCTGGGTCAAGCAGAACTACCCCGGCGTGGACGTGATCGGCGGCAACATCGCCACTGGCGCCGCGGCGCGGGCGCTGGTCGAAGCCGGCGCCGACGCGGTCAAGGTCGGCATCGGCCCGGGCTCCATCTGCACCACCCGCATCGTGGCGGGCGTGGGCGTGCCCCAGATCACCGCCATCGACAACGTGGCCACCGCATTGCAGGGATCGGGCGTTCCGCTGATCGCCGACGGCGGCATCCGCTACTCGGGCGACATCGCCAAGGCGATCGCGGCCGGCGCCAGCACCGTGATGATGGGCGGCATGTTCGCCGGCACGGAGGAGGCGCCCGGGGAGATCGTCCTGTACCAGGGCCGCAGCTACAAGAGCTACCGCGGCATGGGCTCCATCGGCGCCATGCAGCAGGGCAGCGCCGACCGCTACTTCCAGGAAGCCACGACCGGCAACCCGAATGCCGACAAGCTGGTGCCCGAGGGCATCGAGGGCCGCGTGCCCTACAAGGGCTCGCTGGTGTCCATCGTGTTCCAGATGGCCGGCGGCGTGCGCGCCAGCATGGGCTACTGCGGCTGCGCCACCATCGAGGAGATGCGCAGCAAGGCCGAGTTCGTGGAGATCACCTCGGCCGGCATCCGCGAGAGCCACGTCCACGACGTGCAGATCACCAAGGAAGCCCCGAACTACCGGGTCGAGTGAAGTTTCTCTCATCAAAAAAGGCCAGAAAATTCTGGCCTTTTTCTTGCGATGACCTAAAATCTGGGCCAAATCATCTCTAAACGGACCAGAATGCAGACCGTGCCCATTCACCAGGCCAAGAGCCAGCTGTCGGAACTCATCCGCGCGGTGGAGCAGGGCGAGGAGGTCGTCCTCACCCGGCACGGCAAGCGGGTGATCCGCCTGATCAAGGAGCCGGAGACCGAGCAACCCAGCATCGAAGCCCGCCGGCAAGCCATCGTCGCGGAACTGCAGGCGCTGCGCGCCAAGGTCGGTCCGGGGCCCGGCTTCGGCGAGTTCTGGTCCGACCACAAGCGCGACTTGAACGAGCGGGGCGACCGCTGGATCGAGGCCAAGGACCGCGATGCTGGTCGTTGACGCCTCGGCCTTTGCCAGCTGGGCCTTCCCCGACGAACACGGCGACCGCGTGTCGCAGGCCCTGATCCGGGTCATGACGCAGGAAGAGGCCGCCACCAGCGCGGCGATCTTCCCGCTCGAGGCCCTGCAAGCAGCCGGCCGGGCCCTGGCCCGCGGCCGGTTCACGGAGGCGGCCCACCAGCACGTCCTGCGCTTGCTCAGCCGCCTGCCCGTGTCGCTGGCGCCCATGCGCGTGTCGCCGCTGGAATTCTGGTCGTGGTCGCAGGGCCTGGAGCTCACGCCCTATGACGCCGCCTACCTCAAGCTCGCGGTCGACCTGAAGGCGCCCCTGGTCACCATGGACACCGCCCTGCGCCGCGCCTGCCAGCAGCTGGACCATCCCCACATCACCGACCTGCCCTGACATGCAACACGACAAGATCCTCATCCTCGACTTCGGCTCGCAGGTCACCCAGCTGATCGCCCGGCGCGTGCGCGAAGCGCATGTTTTGTCCGAGGTCCATCCCTGCGACGTGAGCGACGAGTGGATCCGGCGCTATGCCGCCGAGAACAGCCTCAAGGGCGTGATCCTCTCGGGCAGCCACGCCAGCGTGTACGAGGAGAGCACCGACAAGGCCCCCCAGGCCGTGTTCGAGCTGGGCGTGCCCGTGCTCGGGATTTGCTACGGCATGCAGACCATGGCGCACCAGCTGGGCGGCAAGGTCGAGGGCGGTCACAAGCGCGAGTTCGGCTTCGCGGCCGTGCGCGCGCGCGGCCACACCGAGCTGCTGCGCGACATCGCCGACTACACCACCCCCGAAGGCCACGGCATGCTCAACGTGTGGATGTCGCACGGCGACAAGGTGGTCGAGATGCCGCCCGGGTTCAAGCTGATGGCTTCCACCGAGAGCTGTCCCATCGCCGGGATGGCCGACGAGGCGCGCAGGTTCTACGCCATCCAGTTCCACGCCGAGGTCACGCACACGGTGCAGGGCCGGGCCATCCTGGAGCGCTTCGTGCTGGGCATCTGCCAGGCCCGGCCCGACTGGGTCATGAAGGACCACATCGCCGAGGCCGTGGAGGCGATCCGCCGCCTGGTGGGCGACGAGGAGGTGATCCTGGGCCTGTCCGGCGGGGTGGATTCCTCGGTCGCGGCGGCCCTGATCCACCGGGCCATCGGCGACCAGCTCACCTGCGTGTTCGTCGACCACGGCCTGCTGCGCCTGAACGAGGGCGACATGGTGATGGACATGTTCGCGGGCCAGCTGCACGCCAAGGTGGTGCGGGTGGATGCCAGCGACCTGTTCCTGGGCAAGCTCGCCGGCGTCACCGACCCCGAGGCCAAGCGCAAGATCATCGGCGGCCTGTTCGT
>CAZZAW010000292.1:0-3179 GCA_964652405.1 uncultured Ramlibacter sp. | reverse complement strand
CAGCATCACTTCGGCGTTGCGCAGGTGCTGCAGCGTGTCGATCTGCAGCACCACGTCGAAGGAGTTGTCGTCGAACATGGCCAGCCCCTCGTCGAGGTTGAGCTGGATCACGTCGACGCCGCGCCTGACGCAGGCCAGCACGTTGGCGTCGGCGATCTCGATGCCGTAGCCGGTGCAGCCGTGCTCGCGCTGCAGCAGGTCGAGCAGGGCGCCGTCGCCGCAGCCCAGGTCGAGCACGCGCGCGCCGCGCGGCACCAGCCGGGCGATGGATTCGAGGGTCAGGCGGTCGCTCATGCCCCCACCTCCTGCGCGACGCGCTCGAAGTACGAGCGCACCACGGCCAGGTAGCGCGCGTCCTCCAGCAGGAAGGCGTCGTGGCCGTGCGGCGCGTCGATCTCGGCGTAGCTCACGCCGCGGCGGTTGTCCAGCAGCGCCTTGACGATCTCGCGGCTGCGGCGCGGCGAGAAGCGCCAGTCGGTGGTGAAGCTCACCAGCAGGAACCTGGCGGTGGCCGCCGCCAGGGCGCGCGCCAGGTGGCCGTTGTGGCGGCGGGCGGGGTCGAAGTAGTCGAGCGCGCGCGTGATCAGCAGGTAGGTGTTGGCGTCGAAGTACTCGCTGAACTTGTCGCCCTGGTAGCGCAGGTAGCTCTCGATCTGGAACTCGATGTCCTGCGTGGTGTAGCGCAGGTCGATGCCCTCGCGCAGCTGGCGGCCGAACTTCTCGTTCATCACGTCGTCGGACAGGTACGTGATGTGGCCGATCATCCGCGCGATGCGCAGGCCGCGCTTGGGCACCACGCCGTGCTGGTAGAAGTGGCCGCCGTGGAAGTCCGGGTCGGTGACGATGGCGCGGCGCGCCACCTCGTTGAACGCGATGTTCTCGGCCGTGAGGTTGGGCGCGCTGGCGATCACCGCCGCATGCCGCACCCGCTGCGGGTACTGCAGGGTCCACGACAGCGCCTGCATGCCGCCCAGGCTGCCGCCCATCACGGCCGCGAGCTGCGAGATGCCCAGCCGGTCCAGCAGCCGGGCCTGGGCGTTGACCCAGTCCTCCACCGTGACCACCGGGAAGTCCGCGCCGTAGACGCGGCCGGTGTCCGGGTTCACGTGCATGGGGCCGGTGCTGCCGAAGCACGAGCCCAGGTTGTTCACGCCGATCACGAAGAAGCGCTCGGTGTCCACCGGCTTGCCGGGGCCGATCATGGTGTCCCACCAGCCCTCGGAGCCCGGCTGCCCCTCGTACACGCCGGCCACGTGGTGCGAGGCGTTGAGCGCGTGGCAGATCAGGACCGCGTTGCTCCTGTCGGCGTTCAGCCGCCCGTAGGTCTCGTACGCCAGCTCGTAGCCGCGGATCGCCGCGCCGCTTTGCAGCGCCAGCGGCTCGGCGAAGTGCATGGACTGGGGCGTGACGATCATCTGGGACAAGGCAACAAAAAACCCGGCGTCGCTAAAAACGAGGCCGGGTTCTCTGGCGTTCGATCTTTAGCTGAATTTATTGAGCGCCCGCAAGCTGGAGCAAATCGGCGCTGGCGGGCAGTATATCAACCCCGGCTCAGCAGGACCCCGAAGCCCAGCGCCACGAACACCAGCGCCGCGATCTGGTGGACGCGCTTGACCGGCAGCCTGCGCATCACCCGCTCGCCGAACCACACCACCGGCGCGTTGGCCACCATCATGCCCAGCGTGGTGCCGGCCACCACCGCGGCGTACTCGGCGTACTGCGCCGCCAGCATCACGGTGGCCACCTGGGTCTTGTCGCCCATCTCGGCGATGAAGAACACGGCGGTGGTGCTGGCGAAGATGCCCAGCCGCGGCGCGCGGGGCTGCTCGTCCTCGTCCAGCTGGTCCGGCACCAGCATCCAGGCCGCCATCAGCAGGAAGGAGATGCCCAGGATCACCTTGAGCGTGTCCGGCTCCAGCAGGGTGGTGATCCAGGCGCCGGCGAAGGCCGCCAGGGCGTGGTTGGCCAGCGTGGCCACCAGGATGCCGGCCAGGATGGGCCAGGGCCGGCCGAACCGGGCGGCCAGCACCAGGGACAGCAGCTGCGTCTTGTCGCCGATTTCGGCCAGGGCGACGATGCCGGTGGAGATCAGGAAGGCTTCCATGGGGGGCGGCCATGGTAGCCGCCCGGCCCCGCACGCTCTTGGCGCATTCCTTGCTTGCTTTTGGTGCGAGCCGGCACCAAGACCGGATGACGCACCAAAACACAGCAATTCATCCAAAGAGGGGCTTATGGAAGCACTAAAACAGGGCTCGGATGCCTTGTTCATCCTGCTGGGCGGCATCATGGTCCTGGCCATGCACGCCGGTTTCGCGTTCCTGGAGCTGGGAACCGTGCGCAAGAAGAACCAGGTCAACGCCCTGGTCAAGATCCTGGTCGATTTCTCGGTGTCCACCGTCGTCTACTTCATGGTGGGCTACAGCGTGGCCTACGGCACCAGCTTCTTCGTGGGCGCCGAGCAGCTGGCCGCGAAGAACGGCTACGACCTGGTGAAGTTCTTCTTCCTGCTCACGTTTGCGGCGGCCATCCCGGCCATCATCTCGGGCGGCATCGCCGAGCGGGCCAGGTTCGGGCCGCAGCTGATCGCCACCGCGGTGATCGTGGGCGTGGTCTACCCGGTGTTCGAGGGCATCACCTGGAACCAGGGCTTCGGCGTCCAGGCCTGGATCAAGTCGGTGGCGGGCGAGGAGTTCCACGATTTCGCCGGCTCCATCGTGGTCCATGCCGTGGGGGGCTGGCTGGCTCTGCCCGCCGTCATCCTGCTGGGCGCGCGCAGCAACCGCTACCGCAAGGATGGCGCGATCTCGGCCCACCCGCCCTCCAACATCCCCTTCCTCGCGCTGGGAGCCTGGATCCTGACCGTGGGCTGGTTCGGCTTCAACGTGATGAGCGCCCAGACCATCGACAAGATCTCGGGCCTGGTGGCCGTGAACTCGCTGATGGCCATGGTGGGCGGCACGCTGGCGGCGCTGGCGCTGGGCCGGAACGACCCGGGCTTCGTGCACAACGGGCCGCTGGCCGGCCTGGTGGCGGTGTGCGCCGGCTCCGACCTGATGCACCCGCTGGGGGCGCTGGTGGTGGGCGGCGTGGCCGGCGCGGTCTTCGTCGTGATGTTCACGCTGGTGCAGAACCGCTGGAAGATCGACGACGTGCTGGGCGTGTGGCCGCTGCACGGCCTG
>CAZZAW010000291.1:0-3237 GCA_964652405.1 uncultured Ramlibacter sp. | reverse complement strand
GCGTCGTCCGTGTCGCTCTCGTCCGGCAACGGCAAGGACATCCTCGTCACGGGCACCGTCACCGCGGGCAGCGCCTCCTCGATAGCCATGTCCACCGGGGGCACCGGCGCCCTGGTGCAGGGCGGCGGCAAGCTCAAGGCCAACACCATCAGCCTGCAGGCCGGCGCGGTGCCCTCCGGCACCATAGGCACCACCTTCACGCCGCTGCTCACCGAATCGAACGGCGCGGCCACCAGCCTGACGGTGGGCGCGACCGGCGGCCCCAGCGAGGTCTACATCGAGCACACCGGCGACCTGACGCTCACCAGCTTCAACCCCGCCGCGAACGCGCCCACGAGGATCAAGGCGAGCGGCAACCTCGGCACCACGCTCAGCCTGAACGCCGGCACATCGGCGCTGTCCCTCACCGCCGGCAACACCCTGACGCTCAACACCTCCGGCACGTACAAGGGCAGCACCGTTTCACTGACTGCCGACCAGATGGTGCTGCCCACCGGGCCGGGCTCCATCGTGGCCGCCAGCGGCAACATC
Source organism: uncultured Ramlibacter sp. (assembly GCA_964652405.1). GTDB lineage: Bacteria > Pseudomonadota > Gammaproteobacteria > Burkholderiales > Burkholderiaceae_C > Ramlibacter. The sequence goes on along the minus strand of CAZZAW010000291.1, from coordinate 2,706 downwards.
ACGCTGGCCACCAGCACCGCCGGCCGCAAGATCGAGCTGGGCTCGGCGCTCGACCCCGCGGCCCTCCAGCTGGACAAGAACGAGCTGACCACCTTCAGCACGTCCGGCACCTTGCAGATCGGGACGACGACTTCCGGGGCGCTGAATGTCGGCGACGCCATCGCGCCTTCGGGGGCGGGCACGCTGAAGCTGATCTCGGGGGGCGCGATCACCCAGGCCGCCACCGGCACCATCTCCGTCACCAACCTGGCGCTGGAAGCGCTGGGCAACGTGACGCTGGACTCGGCCAGCAACATGGTGACCAACCTGAGCGCCAGCCTGGGCGACGCCACGAACAAGAACCAGTTCCTGAAGTTCAAGGATTTCGACGGGCTGAACGTGGGTGCCAGCGGCATCTCGATCCAGCTGAGCGGCGGCTACAACAGCGCCTCGCCCGACGGGTACATCGCGCTCACGGCGGGCGGCGCCGTGACCCAATCCGGCACGCTGGGCGGCAAGGCCGTGTACGCGGAAGGCAGCAAGGTCGAACTGACCGCGAGCAACCCCACCGGCGTGATTGCCGGCAAGGCGAACGGGTCCGCGACCGGCGATGTCTTCAAGTACACGAGTTCCAACGCGATTTCGGTGTCCAAGGTCAACGGGGTGACCGGCGTCCAGCATGCCGCTGCCCTGGACACGCTGGCCATCCAGCTCACGGGCAACGGAGTGTCGCAGGAGTCCGGGGCGACCATCCAGTCCAACAAGGGGCTGGCCCTGTCCTCGACGGGCGCGGTCTCGCTGACCGATGCGGGCAACAACGTGGCCAGCCTGCAGGCCACCAGCACCGGCGCGCTGCAGTTCAAGAACAACGGCGCGCTCACCATTTCAGGCAACCTCGGCGGCGCAAGCACGACCACGATCGGCATCGATGCCGCGGGCGACCTGCTGTTCAGCGGCACCGGCACGGTGGAGAGCACCGGCCTGGCGACGCTGAACGCCACCGGGGTCGTCAAGTTCAGCAGCGGGACCACCACGCTCAAGTCGTCGATCACCAGCGCCAACGAGCTGGATGTCAACGGCGGCACGCTGACGATAGGGACAGGCAGCAACGTGACCATCCCCAAGCTCAAGGTGACCACCGGGACGCTGAATGGCGCCGGCAATCTCACGGTGCCGACCTCGCTCGCCTGGACCGGCGGCACGATCGCGGGTTCGGGCACGCTCACGCTGTCCGGGACCAGCTCGGTGAGCGGGTCGGTGGTGCTGGACCGTGCAGCCGGCAACAGCGGCACGCTGCAGCTCACCGGTGCCTCCGTGACTGGCACCGGAAGCATCGCCAACACCGGCACCCTGAAGAACGTGAGCGGCGCCAGTTCCGTCGGCGTGACCACCACCAACGCCAACGGCGCGACCCTCGCCGTGGCCGGGGGCTCGCTCACGTTCGGTTCCGCCAAGTTCCCCAGCAACGACGGCTGGATCACCCTGGCGGCGGGCACCACGCTGGGCACCAGCGGCTCGACACTGGCCAACACCTCCACGGGCGTGATCGCGGGCTCCACCTCGGGGGCGGCGACGGTGGATGTCGGGGCCGGCAACCTGGTGAACCACGGGACGATCAAGGCCGGGGGCTTCAACGTCGTGGGCACGCTGAACATCAACGCCAACGAATTGCGCCTGGAGTCGGGCAGCACGCTCCAGGTGGACACCACGACCGCCGCGGCCTACGACAAGCTCAATGTGACGGGCAACGTGGTGATCGTGGCCGGGGCCACGGCCAGCCATTCGGATGTGTCGGCCAGCTATGCCGCGGGCACCGCGTTCGAGGTGATCACCGCCAGCGGCACGCTCACCGGGACCGCGCCCGCTGGCGGCGGCGGCACTCCCTCCGCGGTGTTGGGCCCTCCCGGCAAGCTGATCTACACGGCCACCGCCGCCGTCCCTGCCGTGGCACCCGCACCGCCTGCGCCGGCCTCGCCTGCACCTGCGCCACCTGCGCCCGCTCCCGCGGCGCCTGCGCCGTCGACGCCGGCTCCTGCACCTGCTCCCGGTCCCGCTCCGGCCACGCCCGCCCCCTCGGCCCCGGCTCCCGCGCCCGCCCCGGCACCCGCCCCGGCGCCTCCGGCTCCGGCCCAGGCTTCCGCTCCCGCCGTGGAGAAGATCGTCGAGCTGCTGGGCAATTCCGCGCCGGTGGATGTGGTGCAGAAAGCCGTGGTCGAGCAGGAGACCGTGGTGGCCAAGTTCGCCACCACCGTGCTGAAGGAAGAGTCCGAGAAGGCCGAGGAAAAGAAAAAAGAGATCGAGATCAAGGTCACGCAGGACCAGTGCAAGCCCGGCTGATGGCCTCGGGAACGCACGGACCGGCCGAGTCCGTGACGGATTCCACGCCGCAGGGGTGGTGGCCCGTCCAAACAACGGGACAATAAGCTCCGCTGTACCTGGGCTGCCCCGCGCCCCGGCAACAAGAACTTTCAAGACGCTGTCCGCGCCCCCTGCGCGCCGGCAGCTATGGAATTTGTAGCGGCAAGAGGCTTGCATGTCACGACCCCACCCCCCCCACCCCGGACCGCGCACGGCCAGCGCCCCGGCGGCTGCCGGCCACCAGCCCCTGCTGCTGGCGGCGGCGCTTTCCGGCTGCTTCGCTGGGCCCGCCTTGGCCCAGCCCAGCGGCGCGCAGGCCATCCACGGTGCTGCCGCCCTCAGCCAGCAAGGCAACCGGCTGGTGGTGAC
>CAZZAW010000290.1:0-3248 GCA_964652405.1 uncultured Ramlibacter sp. | reverse complement strand
GGGCTACGACGCGCACGTGGGCGAGCGCGGCGTCAAGCTCTCGGGCGGCCAGCGGCAACGCATCGCGATCGCCCGCGTGATGCTCAAGGACGCGCCCCTGCTGCTGCTGGACGAGGCCACCAGTGCGCTCGATTCCGAGGTGGAAGCCGCGATCCAGGCCAGCCTGGACGAGCTGATGCAGGGCAAGACGGTGATCGCGATCGCGCACCGCCTGTCCACCATCGCCGCCATGGACCGGCTGGTGGTGATGGACCAGGGCCGCATCGTGGAGGAAGGCACGCACCGCCAGCTGCTGGCCCAGGGCGGCCTGTACGCGCGCCTGTGGGCGCACCAGAGCGGGGGCTTCCTGGGCGAGAGCACCGATGGCTAGGGGCTGGAAGCCGGCCGACTTCTCGGGACCGTCCCATGAAGTGGCCCGCGCCCTGATCGGCGCCACCCTGCTGGTCGATGGCGTGGGCGGCATGATCGTGGAGACCGAAGCCTACGACCGCGAGGACCCGGCTTCTCACAGCTACTCGGGCCCCACGCCGCGCAACCAGGCGATGTTCGGCCCGCCCGGGCGGGCCTACGTGTACCGCTCCTACGGCATCCACTGGTGCCTGAACTTCGTGTGCCGCGAGGAAGGTCACGGCGCCGGGGTGCTGATCCGCGCCATCGAGCCCACGCACGGGATCGAGGCCATGCGGCAGCGCCGTGGCCTGGAGGACCTGCGGCTGCTGTGCGCGGGCCCGGGCCGGGTGGGCCAGGCGCTGGGCATCACCCATGGCCTCAATGGCTGCCGGCTGGACCGCCCGCCGTTCCAGGTGCTGGCGGCCTCGCAGGACCTGCCGGTGGTGACCGGGCCGCGCATCGGCATCAGCAAGGCGGTGGACCAGCCCTGGCGCTTCGGGCTGGCGGGTTCGCGTTTCCTCTCACGGCCGTTCCGCTGAGCGCGGCTATGATTCACGCATGAACGCCCTCCGACTGCCTGTCGCACCGCCCCAGCGCGGTGGCAGCGCCCCGCCCCCGCCGGCGGCCGCGCTCGGCTGAGTCCCTCGGCCCTCCCGTAAGCCTTGACGTCGCTCCCGCGAAGGCGGCAGCACAGGGCTTCCCGCGTTCGTTTCATTCGACAGGTGATCTCATGACCTCCTACGGTCCTACGGGGCTGTTCGTGCTGCTGTGGAGCAGCGGCGCGCTCTTTGCCCGATGGGGGCTGGACTATGCCAGCCCGTTCGCTTTCCTATTGCTGCGCTTCGCCCTGGCGCTGGCGGTGCTGCTGGCGCTCAGCCGGCAGTGGCGGCCGGCGCCGGGCACCTGGGGCCTGGTCGCCGCCACCGGCGCCCTGATGATCGGCGGCTACTCCGTCTTCTACCTGCTGGCCTTGCAGGCGGGCGTCACGCCCGGCGTGCTGGCGACCACCCTGGGCGTGCAGCCGGTGCTCACGCTGCTGTGGGCCGAGCGCGGGTTCTCCGCGCCCAGGCTCGCCGGCCTGGCGGTGGCGCTCGCCGGGCTCGTGCTGGTGGTGTTCGACAGCGTGGCGCTGTCCGGCCTGGGCTGGACCGGCATGCTGTTCGCGCTGGCCTCACTGGCCTGCGTCACCACCGGCGCCATCCTGCAGAAGCGCTCGGCCCAGGCGCCGCTGCAGGTGCTGCCGTTGCAGTACGCGGTCAGCCTGCTGCTGTGCGTGGCCTTCCTGCCCTGGCAGCCGCTGCAGGTGCGCTGGGAGCCGCAGCTGTGGGTGTGCGTCGCCTGGCTGGGCGTGGTGATCTCGGTGGTGGCCACACTGCTGCTGTACCGGCTGATCCAGCGCGGCAACCTGGTGAACGTGACCAGCCTGTTCTACCTAGTGCCCGCGGGCACCGCGGTGCTGGACTGGCTGTTCCTGGGCAACCGGCTGGCACCGCTGGCGCTGGCCGGCATGGCGGCGATCGTGCTGGGATTGGTGCTGGTGTTCCGCACGCCCGCAGCGCGCGTTTAGCGCCGCGGCAGTGCGCGGCCGGGCTGCACCGCCGTGATCGGCGGGTTGTGCATCTCGGTGATCACGCTGCCGGGCGCCGGGCCTGCGCCCATGGCACGCGTGTCCGGCGCGGCGGCGCGCGCCACCACCGGGTCGGCCGGGACCACCGAGAAGGTCGGCAGGTCGACCCGGGCCACGGCCTGCGCCGGCACCACCACCACGTTGCCGGCCACCGCGGTGTGCGGCAGGCCCAGGGCCTGCGCCGTGCCGCGGTCGGTCAGCAGCGGCGACGCACCCGCCACCGGACGGGCCGGCAGCCGGGCCGGCGCGGTGTGCTCGCGTGGGCAGTCCAGGCTGTCGCCGAACACCAGGTGCCCGCCGGGGAACGCCGCCGGCAGGGTCCGGTGCAGGGGCAGGCTCATGTCCACCGGCGGCGTCTGCGCGTGGTAGACCACCGCGTTGCTGCGGTCGTAGACGGTGTAGCAGGCCAGGGCATTGCCGGCGGCAGCCGCCAGCGCGCAAATCAGCAGGGGTTTGAGCATGGTCATCTCCGGTGTCCCGAAGATGATCCGCAGAGCTTGGCCAGCGCGAGGCAGGCGCGGGGAGCGCCCGCGTGTCAGCGGGCGCCGGGGGCGTGTTGCCGCTTGTTAACGGCTGTTGCGATCAGTGCAGCGGAACGCCGGTCTTGGATTGCAGGAACTCGCGGGTGACGCCGGGCGCGAGCTCGACGACCTTCAGGCCCTGCTCGGTGACGTCCATGACGGCCAGGTCGGTGATGATGCGGTCCACGACGCCGACACCGGTGAGGGGCAGCGTGCACTGGGGCAGGATCTTGAGGTCCTCGGTGCCGTCCTTCTTCTTGGCCACGTGCTCCATCAGCACGATGACGCGCTTGACGCCCGCCACCAGGTCCATGGCGCCGCCCATGCCCTTGACCATCTTGCCGGGGATCATCCAGTTGGCCAGGTCGCCCTTCTCGCTGACCTGCATGGCGCCCAGGATGGACAGGTTGATCTTGCCGCCGCGGATCATGGCGAAGCTCTCGTGGCTGCCGAAGATCGAGCTGCCCTTGATGGTGGTGACGGTCTGCTTGCCGGCGTTGATCAGGTCGGCGTCCACTTCGGCCTCGGTGGGGAACGGGCCGATGCCCAGCATGCCGTTTTCGGACTGCAGCCACACTTCCTTGTCGCCGGTGAAATTGGCCACCAGGGTGGGGATGCCGATGCCGAGGTTCACGTAGAAGCCGTCCTCGAGTTCCTGCGCCGCGCGCGCGGCCATCTGGTCTTGGGTCCAGGGCATGTTGCTACTCCTT
>CAZZAW010000289.1:2592-3250 GCA_964652405.1 uncultured Ramlibacter sp. | reverse complement strand
GCGAACGGTGGCAACGGGCCTCGTTCTCGCAGTAGCAGCCGACGGAGAAGCTGGCGGTCCTGGACAGTGCCGCCAGCAGATCCAGCGTCCGGCTGGCTTCGGGCTGGGCCATCTCGGCCTTGTACTTCCGGGTGAACGCCGCCCATTCCTTGTCGGTGGCGGCGGCCAGGGCCTGGGCCACGGCCTCGGCGCTGGGGGCGAGATTGGGGTACCAGACGTCATACCAGTCACCCGAGGCGAACTGGTCCCTGGGCACGCCGCGCGGCGGGCGGCGGACGGTGCCTATCCTCAAACCTTCCCCGGGGGCGCGGGGGCTGCCAAGGCGGACGATGCGGACGGGCATGGGTCTTCTCCTCGGGGGCCGGCGGCTAGAATGGCCGCTTCGGAGCGTAGCGCAGTCTGGTAGCGCATCTGGTTTGGGACCAGAGGGTCGTAGGTTCGAATCCTATCGCTCCGACCAATCCCACCCGCCCATCCCTTCCCACCTGCCCGTAGCTCAGTTGGATAGAGCACCTGCCTTCTAAGCAGGTTGTCGGGGGTTCGATTCCCTCCGGGCAGGCCAGATTCCCCTTCATGTCCACGTCCAGCGCACGGGATTGACGTCGCTCCAATATTTCGACTATTCTCGAAACATGGAAGAAAGCGAAGTCGTCAAGTC
>CAZZAW010000289.1:0-2582 GCA_964652405.1 uncultured Ramlibacter sp. | reverse complement strand
CCCCTTCGTTGTTCGCTCCCAGCCTGTCTGTCAGCGGGTCGTCGTGCCACCCGAGGCCGAAGAGCCCGTGCTGCCGCTGGTGCCCGAGCCGCTGCTGGTGCCCGCGCTGCCGCCGGTGGACGGCGTCGTGGCGGTCGACGAGCCCGAAGCGCCCATGCCCGAGCTGGTGCCGGAACTCGAGGTGCCGCCGGAGGGGCTGGCCGTGGACGAGGAAGAGGGCGTGACCGAGCCGCTGGCGGATCCGCCGGTGGATCCCATGCCCGAGGCGGTGCCCGATGCCGAGCCCGACATGCTGGGACCGGAGCCGCAGGCGCTCAGGGCGGCCGCGCAGGCCAGGGCGAGAATGGTTTTGCTCATTGTTGAACTCCTTGAAAGTCTTGGGGGACGTGAGGCGCGCCATGGGGGCTGCGCCTCCCGGAAGTCCAGAATGGGCCGAGGGGCAGGGTGGGAACAGTTCCCATGAGCCTGAGTCCGCGTCGGACGCGGTCAGGCTGGCTTGTCGGAGAGGTCCGGCGCCGGGCTCACCGGCGCTGGTACTGCGTGCTCCCGAACAGGACCTCGCGCGACTTGTCGTCGGTGATGGGCTTGCGCAGGTCGGCCAGCACCTTGACCCCGCGCTGCACGGCCGGCCGTGCCTCGATGGCCTCGTACCAGGCCTTCAGGTGCGGATAGTCGGACAGCTCGATGCCCTGGTTCTTCCAGTTGCGCAGCCAGGGCCAGGTGGCGATGTCGGCGATCGAGTAGTCCGCCCCGCCCAGCCACGCGCTGGAAGCCAGGCGCCTGTCGATCACGCCATAGAGGCGCCTCGCCTCGTTGGTGTAGCGGTCGATGGCGTAGGGCAGCTTTTCGGGCGCGTACTGGCGGAAGTGGTGGTTCTGTCCCAGCATGGGCCCCACGCCTCCCATCTGGAACATCAGCCACTGCAGCACCTCGTAGCGGCCGCGCACGTCCTGCGGGAGAAAGCGGCCGGTCTTGCCGGCGAGGTACACGAGGATGGCGCCGGACTCGAACAGGGAAATGGGCTTCCCATCGGGACCCTCGGGATCGGTGATCGCGGGGATCTTGTTGTTGGGGCTGATCGCCAGGAAGTCCGGCTTGAACTGGTCGCCCTGGCCGATGTTGACCGGGATGGCTTCATACGGAAGGCCACATTCCTCCAGCATGATGTGGACCTTGTGGCCGTTGGGCGTGGGCCAGGAGAAAACCTTGATCATGGGCAGTGCCTGCTGAAGTGTTTGACTCGATAATGGGACTTTAGGTCAAGCGCTTTTTCCATGTTCGACCGGATCAAAAAGGCCTTCGTGCGGGAGGCGCGCGAACCCGGGCCCGCGGTGCCCGCGGCGCCTGCCGCCCCGCAGCTGGCGCCGGTCTCCGAATGGGCGGCCACCCAGGGCTTCACCTTCTCGGCCCAGGGCTCGGGCCAGAGCTACTCGATCCAGGGCAGCGTGGCCGGCAAGCCCTGGCGCATGGAAGTGGGAAAACCCAGCCGCAAGTACATCCAGGGCGAGGAACTGCGCGCGCGCGCCGAACTGGGCATCAACCAGGACGTGTCGCTGATGGTGATCAACCGGCCGCTGAAGGAATCGCTGGAAAAAGAGGCGTATTCCATGTTCACGGACAGCCTGCGCACCACGGCCGATCCCAACCTGCCGGAAGAGATGCGCTGGCTGGCCATGTACGACGAGGTGGGCTGGGAGAGCATGCCGCGCGTGTTCTGGGCCCGCTATGCGGTGCTGACCGACCAGCGGGACCACGCGCTGGCCTGGCTGGACCCCACGCTCGCCCAGCTGATGCTCGGTTGGCCCGCGCCCGCGCCCGACGCGCAGGTGCCCTTCATGCTGTTGCTGATGCGCGGCAAGGCCTACCTGCGCATGGAGCACCGGGGCGGCGACATGACCACGTTGCAGCACGCGGCGCAGGTCTTCACCAGCGCCTGCGAGTCCGCGGTCGGCGCCTTCTCGACCGATATCGGCTTCTGACCGGTCAGCTGCCGCGGGTGACCGCGGCCTGGGCGTCGCGGCCGTAGCTGCCGTACTTGCCCAGTTCCCACTTGGCGATGGCGTTGCGGTGCACCTCGTCCGGGCCGTCGGCAAAGCGCAGCGTACGGGCGTGGGCATAGGCCGAGGCCAGCGGGAAGTCGTCGCACATGCCGCCGCCGCCGTGCACCTGCATGGCCCAGTCGATCACCTGGCAGGCCATGCTGGGCGCCACCACCTTGATCATGGCGATCTCGGTGCGGGCCACCTTGTTGCCGGCCAGGTCCATCATCCACGCGGCCTTGAGCGTGAGCAGGCGCGCCATGTCGATCTTGCAGCGCGCCTCGGCGATGCGCTCCTGCGTTACGGTCTGCTGCGCGACGGTCTTGCCGAAGGCGGTGCGCGAGAGCGCGCGGCGGCACATCAGCTCCAGCGCACGCTCGGCCAGGCCGATCAGGCGCATGCAGTGATGGATGCGGCCCGGGCCCAGGCGGCCCTGGGCGATCTCGAAGCCGCGGCCCTCGCCCAGCAGGATGTTGCCGGCGGGCACCTTCACGTTCTCGAAGTACATCTCCATGTGGCCGTGCGGCGCGTCGTCATAGCCCA
>CAZZAW010000288.1:0-3281 GCA_964652405.1 uncultured Ramlibacter sp. | reverse complement strand
TGGCCTGGATGTGCTCGATGTAGTCCGCCTCCAGCCCGTCGCTCGCCGCGTGGCTGAGGAAGCCCTGGCCACGGTTGAGCATGATGGCCGCGCGGCTGGATTGCCGGTTCATCAGGCGCGCCAGCTCCGTGACCTTGCGCAGGATCAGCTGCGTGGAGCCGCTTCGCAGCAGCTCCAGCAGGTCGGCGTGGACGGGTGGCTCAGCCATGCAGGCACCGTAGCACGCGGGCCGGGGCGGCGCAAGGCGCCCTCGGACGGGCTCAGCGCAGCTCCACGCCCACGGCCCGCGCAGCGGCCTTGACGTGCTCGGGCCAGTTGATGTGGCCGGGGTCCTGCCCGCTTGCCATGCCCAGGAGGTAGGCCGGCTCGGCGCCGACGTTGCGGAAGCCGCGGGACACCCCCGGCAGGATGCTGATCGTGTCCCAGGGCTCCAGCACCAGGCTGCGCTCGCCTTGCGGCCCCCAGAACACGGCCCAACGGCCGGTGAGAGGGATGAACACCTCCTGCGTGAGGTGGTTGTGCAGCGGCGCGGACTTGCCGGGCTGGCACAGCACGATGTTGAGGTGGAAGTCCTGCGCGGCCAGCGGCGCATCGGGCGGGTGGCCCAGCACGCGGAAGGTGGTGCGCTCGCAGCCAGGAATGGCGGCGTCCGTGTAGTCGGAGGTGGGCCGCAGCTGATGGAACCGCGCCACGCGCGCCTCCATCTCGGCCACGGTCGGATTGACATCGGTGATGGGCGCAGTGGGCATGGCGGCTCGCAGTTGGAACGGCAGAGCCCATTGTGCGCCGCCCGTGCTGCCGGGGAAACCGCGCAGCGCCGCCGGATGCCGCCACCCCCCGGCGTCCAGCGCATCACGTTGCTCAGGTTGCGCCGACCGTGGGCGGCGCGCGCCACCAGGGCGGCGCCGACGAAGGTGCCCAGGGTGCGGACCGAGAGCGAGGGATGCTTGCGAGTGGCCAGCCAGGCACCCAGGCCGGCGGCCAGCGCGGCCCAGTGTTCGCCGGGGAACAGGGGCTTGGGGTTGTCGTAGCGCTTGAGGGCCTGCGGCTTGTCGGGCATGTCCATGGTGCGTTTCCTTCGGTGCTGGGGGCACCATACAGCCGCCGAGCACCTGCCGGCTTCGGCTTTCGCGAGTGACCGTGCGTCGGAGATTTCCTCTGCCGGGCTCAGGCCACGGCCTGGCGCAGCGCCTGGTCGATGTCCCAGAGGATGTCGCCCGTTTCCTCGATGCCCACCGACAGCCGGACCATGTCGGGCGACACGCCGGCGCGCGCCAGCTCCTCGTCGCCCAGCTGGCGGTGCGTGGTCGAGGCCGGGTGGATCACCAGCGTCTTGGCGTCGCCGATGTTGGCCAGGTGCGAGAGGAACTCGCAGGCGTCGATGAAGCGCTCGCCGGCCCGGGCCGGGTCGGCAGCGCGGATGCCGAAGGTGAGGATGCCCGAGCAGCCCGGCGTGCCGTCGACCGCGCGGAACTGCTTCTTCGCCAGCGCATGGTCGGGCGAGCCGGGCAGGCCGGGGTAGTTGACCCAGCTCACCAGCGGATGGCCGGAGAGGAACTGCGCCACGGCCAGCGCGTTGCGGCAGTGCGCCTGCATGCGCAGGTGCAGCGTCTCGATGCCTTGCAGGATCAGCCAGGCGTTCAGCGGCGAGAGGCTGCCGCCGAAGGTGCGGTTGACCTCCATGCGGGCCTTCATGGTGTAGCCGAAGTCGCCGAAGGTCTCGTAGAACTTCACGCCGTGGTAGGCGCGGCTGGGCTCCAGCATCTCGGGGAACTTGTCGCGCGACAACGGCGAGCCCCAGTCGAACTTGCCCGACTCGACCACCACGCCGGCCATGGTGGTGCCGTGGCCGCCCAGGTACTTGGTGGCGCTGTGCACCACGATGTCGGCGCCGAAGGCGAAGGGATTGCACAGGTAGGGGCTGACGACCGTGTTGTCGATCACCAGCGGCAGGCCGTGCTCGTGGGCGATGGCCGCCACGGGCTCGATGTCGAACACGTTCACGCGCGGGTTGCCCAGCGTCTCGCCGTACACCGCCCGGGTGTTCGAGCGGATCGCCCGGCGGAAGTTGTCCGGGTCGCGCGGGTCGACGAAGGTGGTTTCTATGCCCAGCCGCGAGAAGCCCACGCCCAGCTGCCCCACCGTGCCGCCATACAGCGTGGAGGCGGCCACGATGTGGTCGCCGGCTTTCAGGATGGCCAGCAGCGCCGTCATCTGCGCGGCCATCCCCGTGGCGCAGGCCAGCGCCGCGCGGCCGCCCTCCAGCGCGGCGACGCGCTCTTCCAGCACCGCCACCGTGGGGTTGCTGATGCGGCTGTAGACGTTGCCGAAGGTCTGCAGGTTGAACAGGCTGGCGGCGTGCTCGGCGGAGTCGAACACGAAGCTGGTGGTCTGGTGGATGGGCGTGGCCCGGGCGCCGGTCACCGGGTCGGGCACGGCCCCGGCATGGATGGCGCGGGTGGCGAAGCCCCAGTCGCGGTCTTGTCCCATGGTGCGAACCTCGTTCAGTAAGGCAGCTGCTGCGGCCGGCGCGAGGAGATCACGCGGGTGTTCACGCCGGCCCAGTTGAGGCCGCCGAACAGGCGGGCATGCTCGATCTTCACGCAGCGGTCCATCACCACCGCCAGGCCCGCGGCCCGGGCGCTTGCCGCGGCCGCCTCGTTCACCACGCCCAGCTGCAGCCACAGGCAGCGCGCGCCGATGGCGATGGCCTCCTGCGCGATCGGCGGGATGTCCTCGCTGCGGCGGAAGCAGTCCACCATGTCGATCTTCTCGCCGCGCGCGGCCAGCGCCGCGGCCGCCGCGGTGACGCTCGCATGGCAGGGCTCGCCCAGGATCTCGGTGGCGGATGGGTTCACCGGCACGATGCGGTAGCCGTGGGCCTGCATGTACTTGGCCGCGAAGTAGCTGGGGCGGTGCCATTGCGGCGACAGGCCCACCACCGCGACGGTGCGGCAGGTGCCCAGGAGGTGGCGCAGCTCGCTGATGGTGCTCATGAAGGCAGTGTAAGCATCAAAGCGTAACCAAGCGCCCACCGGAGCGGCGGCAGCCGCTAAGGTCAGCCAGATGCGCAGGCGGACCTTTGCCCAGGCCGTGACGGCAGGCACCGTTGTGGCCCTGTCGGGCTGCGGCACGCCCCTGCACCAGCTGTGGCTGCGCATGTTCCCGCGGCCCGGGCCGTCCCTGGGCACCAACCTGTCGGGCATGGAATGGGCGCAGCCGGGCTTGCGCTACGGCCCCGGCACCGCGCCCAACCTCAATTTCACGGTGCCGCGCAAGGC
>CAZZAW010000287.1:0-3284 GCA_964652405.1 uncultured Ramlibacter sp. | reverse complement strand
TCGACACCGCCGGCACGCTGGTGAAGGCGGCCGAGGTGCTCAAGGAGCGCGGCGCGAAGAAGGTCTACGCTTACTGCACGCACGCCATCTTCTCGGGCCCGGCCATCGACCGCATCGCCAAGGGCACGGCCCTGGACGAAGTGGTGGTGACCAACACCATCCCGCTGTCGGACGGTGGCCGTTCGTGCAGCAAGATCCGCCAGCTCACCGTGGCGCCGCTGATCGCCGAGACGATCCAGCGCATCGCCAAGGGCGAGTCGGTGATGAGTTTGTTCTCGGACCAGGAAAACCTGTTCTGAGGCAATGAGCGGGGCGGCATCCGGCTGCCCCTTGTTAAACCCGGAATCACACTGGTCGCGGTGGATTCCTTTTGGAGTCAGTCATGAAATTCGTCGCCTTTGAGCGCGCCAAGCAGGGAACGGGTGCGAGCCGCCGTCTGCGCAACACCGGCAAGACGCCGGGCATCGTCTACGGGGGCGAAGGCCAGCCCCAGCTGATCGAGCTCGATCACAACGCGCTGTGGCACGCGCTGAAGAAGGAAGCCTTCCACTCCACCATCCTCGAGATGGAACTGGCCGGCAAGACCAGCAAGGTGCTGCTGCGCGACGTGCAGATGCACCCCTACAAGCAGCTGGTGCAGCACGTGGACTTCCAGCGCGTGGACGCCAAGACCAAGCTGCACATGAAGGTGCCGCTGCACTACGTGAAGGCCGAGGAATCCCAGGCCGTCAAGTTCGAGCACTGCGTGGTCAACCACGTGATGTCCGAACTGGACATCTCCTGCTTCCCGGGCGACCTGCCCGAGTTCATCGAGGTGGACCTGTCGGGCCTGAAGAAGGGCATGTCGCTGCACCTGAACGACATCCAGCTGCCCAAGGGCGTGACGGCCGTGACCGGCGGCAAGAAGAACCCGGTGCTGGTCTCCGTGGTGGCCACCGTCGCCGAGGAAGCGCCTGCAGCCGACGCCGCCCCGGCCGCCGACGCCAAGGCAGCTCCGGCCAAGGATGCCAAGGCCGCGCCCGCCAAGGACGCCAAGGCAGCCGCCCCGGCCAAGGACGCCAAGAAAAAGTGACCTAATATCCGGCCCCAAGGCCGGCCCACATCAACGGCTCGCCTTCGCGAGCCGTTTTTCTTTTCATGACCGCAATCCGACTTTTCGTTGGCCTGGGCAACCCGGGCACCGAGTACGAAGCCACCCGCCACAACGCGGGCTTCTGGTGGGTGGACGCGCTCGCGCGCGAGCTGAAGGTGAACCTGGCCCCGGACAAGGCCTACCACGGCCTGGCGGCACGCGCCAGCGTGCAGGGCCAGACCGTTTGGCTGCTCGAGCCGCAGACCTTCATGAACCTGTCGGGCAAGTCGGTGGCGGCGCTGGCGCGCTTCTTCAAGATCCAGCCCCAGGAGATCCTGGTGGTGCACGACGAGCTGGACGTGGCGCCGGGCCAGGCCAAGCTCAAGTTCGGCGGCAGCCACGCCGGGCACAACGGGCTGCGCGACATCCACGCCCAGCTGGGCACCGGCGACTACTGGCGGCTGCGCCTGGGCATAGGCCACCCGGGCGTGAAGTCCGAGGTGGTCGACTGGGTGCTCAGGAAACCGGCCCCGGAACAGCGCACGGCCATCGAGGAATGCGTGGCCCGCACGCTCAAGGCCGTGCCCGCCATGCTGGCCGGCGAAATGGACAAGGCGACGTTGATCGTCCACACGCACAAGCCGCCCCGGCCCAAGCCGCCGAGGCCGCCAGAGCCATGACCAGGGAGGGGAAACCATGGAGAGGATGGAAAGGACGCTGGTTCACGCTATCGTATTGATAGCAATGTGCGCCGGTACGGCGGGCGCTGCAGCCCAGAACATCTACAAATGCGGCGACGGCTACAGCCAGCAGCCCTGCCCCGGCGGCAAGAGCCTGGCCGTGGACGACAGCCGCTCGGACGCCCAGAAGAAGCAGGCCAGCGCCGCCGCCCGGCGCGACGCCCGCCTGGCCGACGGCATGGAAAAGGAGCGGCTCAAGCAGGAGGCGCAGCCCGTGCCCTCCTACGTGCCGCCGCCGAATTTCCCACCCACGCCGGACAGGAAGCCAGAGCCTTCGTCCAAGCCGCGCAAGCCGGAGGCGTTCACCGCGGTGGTGCCGGGCAGCAAGCCCGCGAAAGACGACAAGAAGAAGGACGGAAAGGCGAAGCCGGCTGAAAAGAAGCCGGTGGACAAGCCCGCCGCCCGCTAGGAGCCGCCGCCCGGGGCAGCCTGCGCGGTCAGCCGCCGGTACTTCTGCCAGAGCGTCTCACGGTCTTCCACGTGGGCCGGGTTCACCGGGATGCAGGCCACGGGGCAGACCTGCACGCACTGCGGCTCGTCGAAATGGCCCACGCATTCGGTGCACTTGGCCGGATCGATCTGGTAGATCTCGGGCCCGAGGAAGATCGCCTGGTTCGGGCACTCCGGCTCGCAGACGTCGCAGTTGATGCATTCGTCGGTGATCATCAGGGCCATGGTTCTGGCATTATCCCCGGCTCGATGGGACTCTTCCTTGTCAAGCGCCTGATCACCCTGATCGCGACACTGGTGGGCGCTTCGGTGGTCGTGTTCCTGGTGCTGGAGATCCTGCCCGGCAACGCGGCCCAGATCCTGATGGGCCCTGACGCCTCCCCCGACGCTGTCGCGGCCCTGGCCGCCAAGCTGGGCATCGACCGCCCGCCCCTGGAGCGGTACTGGGACTGGGTCACGGGCCTGCTCACCGGCGACCTGGGGCTGAGCTATGCCTACAGCACCCCGGTGTCCGAACTGGTGCTGGAGCGATTGGCGGTGACCGTGCCGCTGGCCGTCATGGCCATGCTGCTGACCTCGGTGATCGCCCTGGCGGCCGGCGTCTACGCCGCGGCCCGCCACAACAAGCTGGGGGACGTGGGCGTGATGGGCCTGTCGCAGATCGGCATCGCCATCCCCAACTTCTGGTTCGCCATCCTGCTGATCCTGCTGTTCTCGGTCCACCTCAAGTGGTTCTCCGCGGGCGGCTTTCCCGGGTGGGAGGAGGGCCTGATCCCAGGGTTGCGCGCGCTGCTGCTGCCGGCCATCTCGCTGGCCGTGGTGCAGTCCGCCATCCTCGCGCGCATCACGCGCTCGGCCGTGCTCGAAGTGCTGCGCGAGGACTTCGTGCGCACCGCCCGGGCCAAGGGCGTGTCGCAGCGCGCCACGCTGTGGGGCCACGTGCTGCGCAATGCCATGATCCCCGTGGTCACCGTCATGGGCCTGCAGTTCGCCGAGCTGCTGGCCGGCACCATCGTGGTGGA
>CAZZAW010000286.1:0-3314 GCA_964652405.1 uncultured Ramlibacter sp. | reverse complement strand
GGCAGCGAATGCCGGCGCCTCCCTACATCAGTCGTCACCCCGCAGCACCGCCTCCAGACGCTTCCAATCGTCGTAGCTGTACTTGGTGCCCAGCTCGATGCAACGCTGCGCCTTAGCGAGTTCTTGCTGCAGCGCCACCCGGTTCCGCGCCGGCACCACGCGCGCACTCAGCCGGGTATGGATGTTGCCAATGTCGGTTGCAGAGGGGCAGGCGCCAGGCGCGGCCCCGCCGGCGGGGCCGCGCTGATGGCCCCTCGGTGGCGGCAGTTCGTGCGCCGCCATGCCCGCCGGTTGCCCGACCGGAGCGCGAAGCGCCTGAACCGAATTTGGCTGGACTTCGACCTCGCGTGCGGTGTGACCCTTGCGGCATGGCGCATCGGAATAGGTGACCTTGCCACCGTCCTCGCACCGGTACACCTGTGCATTCGCCACGCCAACACCGCAGAGCGCAGTTGCGAGAAGCCATCCGAACTGGTGCATTGCCGTCATCCACTGCATTGTTGTGCGACCAGCTTATCGCACCTTCTCGCCGCTTCAAGCCATTTTGCAGTCCGCAGGGCCTTGTGCTGCGAGTCCTTGACAACAGCGGCAGCCATGAGAAGGTGAGCGCATGACCGCCTGTGCTTCACACTCCCTCGCCGTCCACCTTGCCTGCGCGCTGGGCCTGCAGCCGCTTTGGCGCGTCCAGCTCAACGACCGCGCCGCGATCGCCGACTCCCTGCTGGACATGAGGGCCGGCTTGGCGGGAGATCTGCCGTTTCACTTCTTCCAGCGCTGCGTGGGCGAGCTGCTCGAAATCCGCTCTCCAGGCGGCATGGTCTGCCGGGTGCGCCCCGTCGATGTGTGCGACTTGATTCCGGCCGAACCGGTGCTGGTGCATGCGATGCCGCTGAACACCTACATGGCACGGGTCGCCCTGCCCCTGGCCGAGCGGCAGGCGCCAGCGCCACCCGAGGCCTACCAGCCAGCGCATGTTCTGTGGGCGCAGAAGGACCGCTGGGGCCACGTCGAAGCCGGCGTGTGGTTCGCGGAGGAGCACCTGAACACGAACGGCGAGCCAGGGCTGCGACCGCTGCGTGACGACGACCATCGGCGGCTGCAGGCGCTGGCCAGGCGCAGCCGCATGCCCGTGTTGCACCTGAGCCGGGCGAACTACTCTGCCGCGCACGGCGTCGCGGCCCGCGAGGGCAAGGCACGGCGGGAAGCCGCCTCCTTCCTCAGCCAGCGTGTGCGCGGGCTGCGAGCGACAGGGGTACTGGCCTGATGTGATGGCCGGGCTATTCGCTTTCGAGTTCGGCCAATCGGGCGCGCAGCGCACGCAGACCCAACTTGCGCACGGCAGAAATCGACTGCAACTGCTCCTGGCCGGGCCTGCCCTTGCCCGACTCCCAGGCATAGATGGAAGCCTCGTTGACCCCGATCAGCAAGCCGAGCTGGCGGGCGCTAAGCCCCAGCTTCTTGCGCGCGGCCCCCAGGCGCTCCGGGCTGAAGCGCAGCTGCTTGCCGCCGCCCTGCTCGGCGGCGTTGGAGGTCAGCACCTTGACTTGCTTGCGCAGCACCGCGAGCTCGCGGTGCATCGCTACCTGCTCGCGTCGGACCTCCGCAGCCGCGGCGCGCTGCCGGACCGCGGCGGCCTTCAGTGCGTCGATCTCGGCGCGGAGTTCTCGACGCGCAACACGGGCAATTTCTTGCTTGAACGCGGTGGCCAGGTTCGACATGGGTCTGCTGCTATGGTCACTGTGGTGGTCCCGAGCATAGCCGTAAGCAAGCACGCGTGTCGCCCACGGCCGCCGTGCGCGTTGCTGGCGTGCTGGAGGTGGCGCAGAAACGACGAACGCCCCAAGGCTCGTGACCTTGGGGCGTGTCGGTGTGCGTGGATCTACGCGTACTCTTCAGGAATCAGGAGGGCACGCAGCAGCGGCAGGTGCGCCTCCTGCGGCAGGCTCACGCGCGTCTGCGCCGGCCCCATGGGCTCGTCGATCAGCGCGACGCGCAGGCCCGTGCTCTGTTGGATGGCGTCGAGGATCAGAGCGACCTCGGTTTCCTGGAGCACCACGTCGTCGCCGTCGACGTCGTACGTGGGGTAAGGGATGACATGGAAGCGGGAGACGCAGTGGTGATCGTCTGCAATCAGCGCGTAGAGAGCGCAGCCGAGGGCCGGATCCTCCACGAGTCTCTTGAGGGCGGGATGCATGGGCATTTCTGAGTTGAACCACTCGCACGCAGCACCGCACCCTGCTGCCTCGCGGCTGAGCGGGTGTGGATGCGCGCGA
This sequence comes from uncultured Ramlibacter sp., assembly GCA_964652405.1. Classification (GTDB taxonomy): domain Bacteria; phylum Pseudomonadota; class Gammaproteobacteria; order Burkholderiales; family Burkholderiaceae_C; genus Ramlibacter. The sequence continues at coordinate 1,041 of CAZZAW010000286.1, read as the reverse complement.
GCAGTAGGGTTTATCAATTCGCGCACACCGAATGGCACGCGAAGGAAAGGCCGCCGGGTGGGCGCTGCGCGAGGCGCAACTACCAACGGTGGCTTTCGCTCTGGGAGGCTGCACGGCAGCTCGTCATCTGCGCCGGTCAGTTCGGCCGCAAAGGCGAGTCCAGTTTAACCGGCCCTTCGGGGCCCTGGCGGCGTTTTGCGCCAGCGTCGGTCGCCGCCGTTATGGGGTGGCCATGCGGGCCTGAGAAGGCACACAGCACGCGAGTACGAGGAGGAATGTGATGGACAAGGCCTCGGCTGCTGTCGCCCGAAAAAGGGAAAGGCCACCGGGTTGCCCCGGTGGCCTGTTCTGATGGATGCGAGCTACGCCGCGAGCGGCATGGCGGAGTTGGCGTCCATCGCACCCACGTAGGCACGGACACGTTCCAGGATGCGGCGCCCCGTGGGGGTGCTCAGTGCCTGGAGACGCTTCCGGCCGCTGGGGATACGGTGGTACCACAGCGCATCGGAGATCGGGACCTGCGCCGCTGCCATCGTCTCCGGCGACAGCGGCGTGATCACGTTCGTCACAGCAGAAGTATTCGGCATCTGGATTCTCCATTCTGAAACCGGGCACGTCGCCCTCTCGTGGCACTGTTGCAATGCCACCAGAGGACGACGCGCACCAGCCCGCCTGGAGGGCCAATGCCTTAGTGACTGCAGCACGCGGAGGTTGGAGAATCCAAAAGAGGCTTTCGCCAGATCGGAAACACGCAAGCCCGCTGCAATCACTTGCCAGTGCCGAGAATCAGCTACTGGCGCTTCTTTTATCTGGGTCGATCTGTCTTTCGACAGATGTCCGGCACCCGAAGGCACCGGCCAATCGTGTTAAAGAGCCAAAATCACCTTGCGGTGACTGTTCGGAAGCCCGAAGACTCCCGACTTTTTCGGAGGCGGCCGACGATGCGTTGCCGCTTGCTTTGCCACTAGGGCGAGGCAGATTCCAGTTTATTGATCCGGCAATAAATAACTTGAACTTTCGCGATCCGCGATGATCCATCAG
>CAZZAW010000285.1:0-3318 GCA_964652405.1 uncultured Ramlibacter sp. | reverse complement strand
AGGAGCTGGGCGTGCGCACCATCTTCAACATCCTGGGCCCGCTCACCAACCCGGCGGGCGCCCCCAACATCCTGATGGGGGTGTTCCACCCCGACCTGGTGGGCATCCAGGTGCGGGCGCTTCAGCGCCTGGGCACGGAGCACGCGGTCGTGGTCTACGGCCGTGACGGCATGGACGAGGTGAGCCTGGGCGCGGCCACCATGGTGGGCGAGCTCAAGGACGGCCAGGTCACGGAATACGAAATCCATCCCGAGGATTTCGGCCTGCCCATGGCCAGCAACCGCGCGCTGAAGGTGGAGACGGCGGAGCAGTCCCGCCAGATGCTGGTGGGCGTGCTGGACAACCAGCCGGGACCGGCACGCGACATCGTGATCCTCAACGCCGGGGTGGCGCTGTATGCCGCCAACGTGGTGCCGACCATGAAGGAGGGCGTGGAGAAGGCCCGCGCCGCGATCGAATCCGGCGCGGCCAAGGCCCGGCTGGCGCAGCTGATCGCGTTTTCCAGGAAGGCGGCCGGCTGAGCATGGCGGACATCCTCGACAAAATCGTCGCCGTCAAGCGCGAAGAGGTCGCGGCGGCCCGCGCAAAGGTGCCCCTGGAGGCGATGCGCGCCGACGCCGAAAGCCGCGTGCTGACCCGTGACTTCGTGGGGGCGCTGCGCCAGCGGATCGATGCGGGCCGCAGCGCCGTGATTGCCGAGATCAAGAAGGCGAGCCCGAGCAAGGGCGTGCTGCGCGAGGACTTCCATCCGGCGGACATCGCGCAGAGCTACGCCGAGCACGGCGCCGCCTGCCTGTCGGTGCTGACGGACCGCCAGTTCTTCCAGGGCCGGCCCGACTACCTGAAGCAGGCCCGAGCCTCCTGCGACCTGCCTGTGCTGCGCAAGGACTTCCTGGTCGACCCCTACCAGGTCTACGAATCGCGGGCCATGGGCGCGGACTGCATCCTGCTGATCGCCGCCTGCCTGGGCGACGCGCAGATGGCCGAGCTGGAGGCCATCGCGCACAGCCTGGACATGGCCGTGCTCGTCGAGGTGCATGACGCGGCGGAGCTGCAGCGCGCGCTCAGGCTCAAGACACCGCTGGTGGGCATCAACAACCGCAACCTGCGCACCTTCGAGGTCACGCTGGACACCACGCTGGGCATGCTGGCCGACGTGCCGGTGGACCGCGTGCTGGTGACCGAGTCCGGCATCCTGGGGCCGGCCGACGTGAAGAAGATGCGCGACGCCGGGGTGTCCGCCTTCCTGGTCGGCGAAGCCTTCATGCGGGCGCCGGACCCGGGCGAGGCGCTGGCCCGCCTCTTCGGTGGCTGACCCGGCCCGCCTGCAAGCCTGGTCGGGCCGCGACTGGGCGCTGGCGCCTGGCTGGGCGCCGGTGGTGGACCGGTTCTTCGCCAGCGAGACCGGCCGCAGGCTCAGCGACTTCCTGCGGCAGCGGATCGAAGCCGGTGCGGTCATCTACCCGCCGCGGCCGCTTCGGGCGCTGGAGGAGACACCACTCGCGTCTGTGCGGGCGGTGATCCTGGGCCAGGACCCCTACCACGGTCCGGGCCAGGCCGAAGGGCTGGCGTTCTCGGTGCCCGAGGGCGTGAAACTCCCGCCCTCGCTTCGCAACATCTTCAAGGAATTGCACGGTGCGCGCGGTGAGCCGCTGCCGGCCAGCGGGTCGCTGCTGGACTGGGCGCGGCGCGGCGTGCTGCTGCTCAACACCAGCCTCACGGTGGAGGACGGGCAGCCCGGCAGCCACGCGAAGAAGGGCTGGGAGCAGCTGACCGACGCGCTGCTGCAGGAGGTGGCCCGCACGGCTTCGCCCTGCGCGTACCTGCTCTGGGGCGCCCATGCCCAGGCGAAATCCGGACTCATCCAGGCCGCTGCGAACGAACGCGGCTGCGAGGCGCTGGTGCTGCAGGCCAACCATCCCTCGCCGCTGTCCGCGAACCGGCCCCCCGTGCCTTTCGTGGGCTGCGGCCATTTCGCGCAGGCGCGCGACTGGCTGGCCGAACGCGGCCATCCCGGGGTGTTCTAGGCCCGGCGGCGCAGCAGCCGTGCCAGCCAGGGCCTGAAACCGCGGGGCGCTGTGGCTGTGGGCACCGGCAGCGACAGCCGCGTGTCGTCCAGGTAGTCGCGGCGGATGTCCACGGTGCCATGCCGGCCCAGGGCGTCGTAGTGCCGGGCCAGCCAGTCCGTCGCGGCCGACTGGCCCAGCGCGAACAGCTCGCGGATGAGGGTGGCGTCGGCCGAGGTGCGTGTCGAGCTCCCGTACGCCCGCATGGCCTCGCCGCCATCGATGCGGTGCACCAGCAAGGTCCGGCAACGGCTGGCCTTGAGGGAGCCCTCGGCCAGCAGGCGGTTGACGAAGTCGATGGACCGCATCTGCGTCAGCAGGCTGGCGTTGAAGGTCAGCTCGTTGATGCGGTCCAGGATCTCGCCGGGGCTGTCGGGCCGCTCGTCGCGGCGCAGCGGGTTGATCTGCACCACCATGAGGTCGGCGCTGGCGCAGCTGTGGATGAGCGGGGTGAGCGCCGGGTTCACGGAGTAGCCGCCGTCCCAGTAGTGCTCGCCGTCGATCTCCACCGCCTTGAAGAGCATGGGCAGGCAGCAGGACGCCATCACCGCCTGGGCCGTGAGCTGCGCGCCGCTGAAGATCACCGCCTTGCCGGTGGTGACGTGGGTGGCGGACACGAACACCTTCAGCGGCCCGCGGGCCAGGGCGTCGAAGTCCACCTCGCGCTCCAGCCAGTCGCGCAGCGGGTTGATGTCCAGCGGGTTGGCCTGGTAGGGGGAGAACAGGCCGCGCCAGGCAGACGTCATGATGTTTGTGGGCGCAAACTCCTGCGGTAGACCGCCCCAGAGCAGGCTGCTCCATTGCTTGTGCAAGGCACCCAGACTGCCCCAGGTGGCGACTTGCTCCCAGAAGCGTCCCAGCGCCTCACGGGCGCCGGCCCGGGGATCGCGGTCCTGGGCGAGGGCCTGAACCCAGCCGTGCGCCAGCACCACCGCGTTCACGGCGCCCGCGCTGGTACCGCTGAGCCCTTCGGGCGTGATGCGGGGGTCGGCCAGCAACGCGTCGAGCACGCCCCAGGTGAACGCGCCGTGCGAGCCGCCGCCTTGCAAGGCCAGGTTGAGCGTGCGCATGGCGGCCGACGAAGCAACATTCATGCGGCCATTGTGGGCGGCGCGCGTGACACGCACCGCGCGCGGCGTTTTGGCCTGCCGAGCAGGTGGTCTGTAGCCGCGAAAACATGGTATATTTCGAGGTTCGCCGGAGGGGTGCCCGAGTGGCTAAAGGGGGCAGACTGTAAATCTGTTGGCTTACG
>CAZZAW010000284.1:410-3333 GCA_964652405.1 uncultured Ramlibacter sp. | reverse complement strand
GTTTCAATGTAGACATTGATTCTGACTACGAATCGTTCGCAAAAGCAGCACAGCAATATATTCAAAAGAAAGAGTATGATTTTTTATCGGGAAAGATAAAATCTGAAAAAACAATCAGGAGTGCTGCGAAAAAGCTAAAATTATCAAAAAGTGCTCTTCATCGAAAATTAGCCTCATATTACCAGGAGAGATACATAGTGCGTATTTTCACGCAGCGTAGCGCACGTGTTTTGCTTCGAAATATCGTCGCACAAGGTCCGGCCGCTTTTGTCGGCCCCGCAGATACCCAACTAAATTTCGCTTGAGCTCTTCTTTGTTAGTTGCACGCTTTTTTCTGACGGCGTTTGTTTTCACATCTTGATTCAATAGCTCGTCTGGATTTAGCTCCGGGCTATAAGCTGGCAAAACAAAAAGACTGATCTTTGCAGCATTCGCCGCAATCCAGGATTTTATCTTTTTGGATTTATGAACTGGGTGGCCGTCGAGAATTAAAAATATTTTTCGCTTGGCGTCCTTAATCAAACGCTTCAAAAACGTGATACAGACATTGGCGTTGAATTTTCCGTCAAAAATCATGAACCGTAGAGTCCCACGATTAGAAACCGTCGAAATCATTTGGCAAGAAAATCTTTGCCCAGAAACTTTAACAACCGGTGTCCGTCCAATCTTGCCATAGGTTCGACCAATTTGATCGTCCGAACGCACGCCCATCTCGTCGCCCCATTGAATCTCAGCCTTTTCCAGAGCGGCCTTACGGGCGATTCGAGGATACTCTTTATCAAGCCATTCCTTCACGACTTCCGGCTGTTGCTGGTATGCTTTCTTTACTGGTTTTTGCGGCGACATTCCCCACTGTTTTAGCAGGCGACCCACTGTCCACTTTGAAAGGCGAACTTTGAAACGATCCTTGATTAATTCTGCAACTGCATCGCGCGTCCAAAGCATAAAACCGAACTCTACCTGATCAGGGGTTTTGCTCATGATTGTGCGGACAATACTCGAGCACTGCCAACCTTTCAATTTGCCGCCCTCATCTGCCGACTTTGGCCGGCGGGACTTCTTTCGAAGACCTGGTAAACCTAAACTGCGATATGTTTTCCACCAACTATTCACCGAACGCAACGACACGTCGAAAATCTCAGCAACTTCTGTCTGACTCTTACCAGCGATAAGTGCCTTGACGGATTTTATTCGTAAAATTTCTTGAGCGGCTTGGTCGAGAGAACGTGAATCTTTCATTAGAAAATTTAACAACGCCGAAGTATTTTATGTCAAACAAAATACGCAATATGTATTGCTTTGGTTAATAATAATACTTCATAAAACCAATGAGTTAAGAAAACTCTCTAAAAGTCTAATCTCATGAACTGTTTTTTTTGGAGTGAGACAAACTTTAAGAATTTGGTTCGTCGTTAAAAACTGTTTATTTTTTATGCGGATGTCGATTATTTGTCAATAATTATTTTTCTTCTTTTTTATTTCTAGCCAGTATTCCTTTCGATCCTCCCATGTTTTTTGTTTCAATTTTTTCAAAGCATTTCGTAAATACGTTTTATTGTTCGTCTCGTGAACCAACCACGGCGTGTAGTTCCAAAGCGCTTGGTGCGGCCTTCGTTCGTTATACCACTTGATATATTCACCGATCGTTTCTCGAGCCGTCGTCTCATCTTGATAGTCACCAACCAGATATATTTCCTCCTGCTTGATTGTTCGGTAAAACCGTTCCGTTCTGGCGTTGTCAGTGGGCCGCCGGACTCTCGCAAAAGAAAGATCGGCCTTGATGTCTTTAAAAAATTCTCTCGTTACACGTGCCGTATTCGGTGAGCCTTGGTCGAGTCGCAACTCCGGCTTGCACCAGTGATCCAGTGGGATATTTAACGTCGCAAGTCCCATCTCGTAGAGCGCTATAATATGACGAGCGCAGACATTCTCCACAATCTCAAAATGCACAACGTATCTCGAATAGAAATCAATTAAGTTTAAAAGATACCATCGTTTTCCCGCGATTCGCATCTGCGTCCAGTCAGCTCCCCACATTATGTTGGCGCCGATCACCTCGTACAATGGCTCATCCCAGGGCGCTGGTCTCCTCTCGTAATACTCAATCTGACCTTGCGATTTTAATCGCTTGTAAACGCTCGTTGCTGATAATAGCAACCCTCCAGCTGTAACATCCCCTGGATCTGACGATGTCGCATTTCAGGATGCTCCACCTTCATGGCGTCGATACGGCCATGCTCCACTTCCGTCACGGTTTTTACCGTCGCTCTGGACTTTGTTTCCGCCTCAACTTCCGGCGCTGAGTTCTTCAACCAGCGATAGTAATTTGATCGCGGCACCTGAAGATGGTTTAAGATCTCCGACAAAATGCGGCCCTTTTGTCTCTCGCTCTCAACGAAAGACAATATTTCTTGCTTCTGAATTTTCATTAAATGCTCGCTTTTTTTAATTATTCCCAGTTCGTCTCTTTTTTTAAATCCGCAATGGCCTGCGCCTGCGAAAGAACCAACGCTTCAAGGCGCGCGATCTTTCGCTCCATCTGCTTTTTTTCTTTGTCCGCGGGAATCTTGCCGTTACGAAGACTGGATTTAATACCAACGGCCAATTGCTTTTTCCATTTGTTGTAAACACTGTAGGCGAGACTTTGTTTTTCAACGGCATGACCGGTCGTCATGCCACCTTTTATATCCGTCTCAATTTGATGCAGAATGTTTGCTTTTTGCTCAGGTGTAAAAAATCTTTTCGCTTTTCTTTTCTGTTCCACTCGTCATTTCCTTTCGGTTATGACGAACTAAATCTGCAATTTCTGTCCCATTTTTAAAAAACAGTACACGATGAAAGAAGTTAACTGTAAAAAATCTCAAACGTGCACCATTTATGCCAAATTAGATGTAAATGGAAATGGAAATGGAAAATACGAGGG
>CAZZAW010000284.1:0-392 GCA_964652405.1 uncultured Ramlibacter sp. | reverse complement strand
CTGTAGTTAAAACCACTTCATTTTGAAGCGACCCCTGCAAACAAAGCCTCTGGAAAAAATTCTAGAGGCTTTTTATTTTTAGAAACAGCTTTCTTTGAATTTAATCCTCCGTTTTTGTTTACAGCACCCCATCTATTGCAACATATAAACGTTTTCAGTAGATAAAATAGGCTCTCTTTGATAGTTTTCGGCGATGAGCGAATTCCAAGAGCCAAAATCTCCAAAAGTAAGCACTGAACTTCTAAAGCAGTTTTTTAAAAAAGCCCGTTTATTTTATGACTCAAAACCATGGGATCACATTACTGATACTGATTTATTTGGTGTCGTCGTTCCCGAGACCCAAGAAATTCACATGGTGACAGTTATGGGCGCTGGCGGCGAATGTTTTGGCG
>CAZZAW010000283.1:0-3348 GCA_964652405.1 uncultured Ramlibacter sp. | reverse complement strand
TGTGGGACCTGAACAACCGGATCTGGGAGCCCAAGTACTACGACGCCGAGCTGCAACTGCTGCCCATGGTGGTGGCTTCCGGCAACTGGTGGAACCCTTGACCAAGCCCGCGTAAGCGCAGGCGCCGGCACCGCCGGCGCAGCTTTCCTGTTCTTTGGCCGCGGCTGCGAAGCCGCGGTTTTTTTTGCGTGTCACATGCATCCGGCATGCTCCGCGCATGGACTGGTGGGCGGCCGTGGATCTCTACTGCGAGCGGGTGGCGCCCGGCCTTGCGGGCGAGCCGCTCAACGCGGTGACCAACCTCGCGTTCTTCGCCGCCGCGTGGGGGGTGGCGTGGCGGTGCCGCCAGAGCGGCCAGGCCCTGGATGCCGAGCTTCGCTTGCTGCTCGCCCTGGTGGTCGCCGTCGGCGCGGGCAGCCTCGCGTTCCACGCGGCGCCTTCGCGCCTGACGGGCGCCCTGGACACCGGCGCCATCGCCCTCTTCCTGGTGACATGGTCCGTGCTGTACCTGCGCCGCCAGCTGGACTGGCCGTGGCGCCTGGCGTGGCTGGGCGTTCCCGGTTTCTGCGTGCTCGCCGCGTTGGCGCATGCCGGGTGGAAGGCCGCGGGACTGCAGCCGGCTGCCTACCTGGCGGCCTGGACCGTGCTGCTGCTGGCGCTGGCGCATGCGGCGTGGCGGCGCTCACCGGGCTGGCCCGCGATGGCGCTGGCCGCGCTGGCGTTTCCCGCCAGCATGACGCTGCGGCAGCTGGATGCGCCCCTGTGCAGCCTCTGGCCGCACGGCACCCACTTCGCCTGGCACCTGCTCAATGCGCTCACCCTCGCTTTTGCCTGCTGGGCGCTGGCGCGGCGGGGGCCGCCGCCAGCGGCAAGGCGCGGGCCAGGATCAGGTCGTGCAGCGCCTTCGCCGCCGGCGACAGCGCCGCGCCCTTGCGGCGCAGCAGCACGAACTGGCGCACCACCACCGGGTCGGTGAGCGCGATCAGCCGCAGCTGGGGGTAGGCGCCGGGCTGGATGGACAGCTGTGGGACGATGGCCGCGCCCAGGCCTTGCGCGACCAGGCCCACGGCCGTGGCGCTGCGCTGCACCTCGTAGGTGGCGGGCAGGTGGATGTTCAGGGGGCCCAGCACCGCGTCGAGCAGCGGGCGGTTGCTGCTGCCGCCCCCGGGGACGATGAGCGCGTGCCCCTGCAGCTGGCTCCAGCGCAGCGAGCGGCGGCGCGCCAGCGGGTGGTCGCGCCGGCAGATCAGGCCGAAGCGGTCGGCCAGGACCGGCGTGCTGTCCAGGTCGGAGAACTGCGCGTCCGCCATGTTGATGCCGAACTCCGCCTCGCGCTGCTGCACCGCCTCGGCCACGCCGTACGAGGTGTGGTCCAGGATGCGGATCCGGTTCTCCGGAAAGCGGCGGCTGTACTCGCGCACCAGCGCCGGCAGGAACTGCACGCCCACCGTGGGCACGCAGGCCAGGGTGACCGTGCCGCGCTGCGCGCGCCCGCTGGCGCTGATCTCGCGGAAGGTGGTGGACAGCTCCTCCAGCAGGTGCTGCGCGCGGGGCAGCAGGCTGGCGCCCGCCGCCGTGAGCGCCACCGACCGCGTGGTGCGCTCCAGCAGTTGCACGCCCAATTGCGCCTCCAGGTTGTGCAGGCGGCGGGTGAGGGCCGGCGATGTCACGCTCAAGGCGTCCGCGGCGCGCGCGAAGCTTCCCAGGGTGGCCACGCCCACGAAGGCCTCCATGCCCAGCACGTCGAGTTTCATCAGGAATCTGCAGCAATCAGTGCGACAAATTCATTTTACTTATGCTGAGCCGGCACCCAGAATCCGCGGCCATGCTGCTGATCCTGTCCACCTCGGTGCTGGCCACTTCCTTCCTGTCGGGCATCTTCGGCATGGCCGGCGGCATGGTGCTCATGGGCATCCTGCTGGCGCTGCTCTCGGTGGAGAAGGCCATGGTGATCCACGGCGTGGCGCAGTTCGCGTCCAATGGCTGGCGCGCGGTGCTCTGGTGGCGCCACATCCGCCTGCGCGTCTTCTACGGCTACGCGTTGGGCGCGGTCCTGGTGCTGCTGGCCAGGCCGGCGGTGCAGCTGTCGCTCAGCCGCCCCGCGGTGATGGTGGTGCTGGGGCTCACGCCCTTCCTGGCCTTCCTGCTGCCCCGCAACCTGCAGCTGAACGTGGACCGGCGCGGCCACCCGTTCGCCTGCGGCCTGGTGTGCATGGGGGTGCAGATGCTCTCGGGCGTGTCCGGCCCGCTGCTGGACACCTTCTTCGTGCGCTCGGCCATGACCCGCCATGAAGTCGTGGCCACCAAGGCCGCGGTGCAGACCCTGAGCCATGCCGCCCGCATCCTCTTCTTCGGCACGCTGCTGGCCACGTCCGGCCAGGCGCTGGGTCCCGGCCTCGCGCTGCTGCTGGTGGCCAGCGCGGTGGTGGGGACCAGCGCCTCCCGGCTGGTGCTGGACCGGCTGTCGGACGCGGGCTTCCGCGAGCTGACCCAGCGCATCGTGCTGGTGCTGGGTGCCTGCTACCTGGGGACCGGCTTGTGGCTGCTGCTGTGAGCCGCAGCCGCGCGCTCAGGCTTCGCCGGCGACGACCGGTTGACCCGCCTTTCCCACCGCCAGTCCGGCCAAGGTCGCGAGGTAGCGCATGGCGTCGCGCTCCAGCTCCGTGGGCAGGCGCGCTTCGCGGTGGTACACGGCCAAGGTGCCGGCCACACGGTCGTCGGACCAGATGGGAAACGACCAGCACGCCGCGATCTGGTACTTGCGGGTGAGATCGGCAAACGGCTGCCACGCCGGGTCGTGCTCCACGTCGTCCACCAGCACCTCGGTGCCCAGGGCCGCGCACCGCCCGCACGAGGGATAGTCGGCATCGATCCGGATGGCCTGGATGTGTTCGATGTAGTCGGACTCCAGGCCGTCGCTCGCTGCGTGGCTGAGGAAACCCTGGCCGCGGTTGAGCATGATGGCCGCGCGGCTGGACTGCCGGTTCATCAGGCGCGCCAGCTCCGCCACCTTGCGCAGAATGAGCTGCGTGGAGCCGCTTCGCAGCAGCTCCAGCAAGTCGGCATGGACGGGCGGCTCAGGCATGCGGCCACCGTAGCACGCCGGCCGGAGTGGCGCAAGGCGGGCCGGGCAGGCTCAGCGCAGCTCCACGCCCACGGCCCGGGCCGCGGCCTTGACCTGCTCCGGCCAGTTGATCTGGCCGGGGTCCTGCCCGCTCGCCATGCCCAGCAGGTAGGCCGGCTCGGCGCCGATGTTGCGGAAACCGCGCGACACCCCCGGCGGGATGCTGATGGTGTCCCAGGGCTCCAGCACCAGGCTGCGCTCGCCTTGCGGCCCCCAGAACACGG
>CAZZAW010000282.1:1542-3368 GCA_964652405.1 uncultured Ramlibacter sp. | reverse complement strand
AGCCCTTGTTCTCCTCGCCGATCAGGTTCTCGGCCGGCACCTCGACGTTGTCGAAGAACACCTCGTTCACCTCGTGCTCGCCGTCCAGCATGATGATCGGCCGCACGCTCACGCCCGGCGACTTCATGTCGATCAGCAGGAAGGAGATGCCGGTCTGCGGCTTGCCTTCGGTGCTGGTGCGCACCAGGCAGAAGATCCAGTCGCCGTGCTGCGCCAGGGTGGTCCAGGTCTTCTGGCCGTTGACGATGTACTTGTCGCCCTTGCGCTCGGCGCGGGTCTTGAGCGAGGCCAGGTCCGAGCCCGAGCCCGGCTCGCTGTAGCCCTGGCTCCACCACACCTCGCCGCTGGCGATGCCGGGCAGGAAACGCTTGTGCTGCTCCGCGTTGCCGAATGCCATGATGACGGGCGCCACCATCACCGGGCCGAAGGGCACGATGCGCGGCGCGCCGGCCAGCGCGCACTCTTCCTCGAACAGATGCTTCTGCACCGCATTCCAGCCCGGCCCGCCGAATTCCTTGGGCCAGCCGTAGCCGAGCCAGCCTTTCTTGCCCAGGATCCTCGCCCAGCGTTGCATGTCCTCACGCGACAGGCGCAGGGCGTTGTGCACCTTGTTCGAAATGTCCTGGGGCAGGTTCTCGCGGACCCAGGCGCGGATGTCTTCGCGGAACTTCTGTTCCTCGGGGGTGAATGCCAAATCCATGTGTCTCTCCACGTGATCGCGGAATTATCCGCACGCCCGTTCTTTTTCGGGTGTCCATGTGGCGACAAATCCAGCCGCCGGTTTTGCACCGCAGAACGGCCAGCCCGGCAGGGATAATCCCGGCCTTCCATGAAGAACATCGTGATCCTGATTTCCGGCGGCGGCTCCAACATGGCGGCCATCGTGCGCGCCGCCGCGCGCGAGGGCTGGGAGCAGCGCCACGGCGCTCAGGTCGCGGCGGTCATCAGCAACCGCCCCGACGCGGGCGGCCTGGGGTTCGCGCGCGAGCAGGGCATCGCCACCGAGGTGGTGGACCACAAGCGTTTCGACGGCCGGGAGGCCTTCGAGGCGGAGCTGGCCGCCGCCATCGAGCGCCACCAGCCGTCGCTGGTGGTGCTGGCGGGGTTCATGCGCATCCTCACGCCCGGTTTCGTGACGCGCTACACGGGTCGGCTGCTCAACATCCACCCGTCCCTGCTGCCGGCGTTTCCCGGCCTGCACACGCACCAGCGCGCGCTGGAAGCGGGCTGCCGCTTCGCTGGCGCCACGGTGCACCAGGTCACGGCTGAGCTGGACCACGGGCCCATCCTGGACCAGGCGGCGGTGCCTGTCCTCCCCGGCGATACGCCAGACTCCCTGGCCGCCCGCGTGCTCACGCAGGAGCACCTCATCTATCCCCGGGCGATCGCCCGGCTGCTGCCCCGGCTCTGACCCATGCATCCCAAAGCCCTGCTCGACGCTTGCGCCGACCTCGTCAAGCTCGTCCTGCGGTTCGAGCACCCTGCGGACGCCGTGGTGTCGCGCTACTTCCGCGACCATCGCGGCCTGGGGCCGCGCGAGCGGGCCACGCTGGCCGAGACTGTGTACACCGTGCTGCGCAAGAAGCGGCTGTTCGAGCACCTCGCGCGCTCGGGCAGTGGCGGCAAGGAGCGCCGGCTGGCCATCCTCGGGTTCCACGGCCCGCGCGACTTCCTGAAGAGCGCGCTGAGCGACCAGGAAAAGGCCTGGCTGGACCAGTGCGACAGCGTCCGGCCGGAGGACCTGCTGGAGCGCCATCGCCACAACCTGCCTGAATGGCTGGTGCAACCCCTCAAGGACCAGCTGGGCGACGCGGGGTTCTGGGCCC
>CAZZAW010000282.1:0-1532 GCA_964652405.1 uncultured Ramlibacter sp. | reverse complement strand
GCTGGACCTGCGCGTGAACCTCCTCCACGACAGGCGGGAGGAGGTGCAGCAGGAGCTCAAGCTCGCCGGCATCGCCGCCCAGCCCACGCCCTATTCGCCCTGGGGGCTGCGCCTGGCCGACAAGCAGGCCCTGACGCGCCTGGACGCGTTCGCCCGCGGCGCGATCGAGGTGCAGGACGAGGGCTCGCAGCTGCTGGCGCTGCTGCTGGAAGCCCGGCGCGGCGAGATGGTGGTGGATTTCTGCGCCGGGGCCGGGGGCAAGACCCTGGCGCTGGGCGCGGCCATGCGCAACACCGGGCGGCTGTACGCCTTCGACGTGTCCGCCCACCGGCTGGAAGCGCTCAAGCCGCGGCTGGCCCGCAGCAAGCTGTCCAACGTGCACCCGGCGGCCATCGCGCACGAGCGCGACGACCGCATCAAGCGGCTGGCCGGCAAGATCGACCAGGTGATCGTGGACGCCCCGTGTTCAGGGCTGGGGACGCTGCGCCGCAACCCGGACCTGAAGTGGCGCCAGTCACCCGAGGCCGTGGCAGAGATGGCGGCCAAGCAGGCGGCCATCCTGGCGAGCGCCGCCCGGCTGCTCAAGCCGGGCGGGCGGCTGGTGTACGCCACCTGCAGCCTGCTGCCGCAGGAGAACGAGGCGATCGCCCAGGCCTTCACGGCTGGGCATCCGGAGTTCCGGCCGCTGCCGGTGGCTGACGTGCTGGGGCACCTGAAGATCGAGCCGGGGGACCTCATCAGCGGCGACTTTCTGCGATTGTGGCCCCATCGGCACGCAACGGACGGCTTCTTCGCGGCAATCTGGACCCGGGCTTGATAAAAAACAAGCTTTTCTGAACCCTGGGCCGTACAATGGGTCAGAGATACACGGGCACCTCGCCCGTGCGTCCGTTTGAAAGTGAATCTCCCCTCATGTTGCTCCCCGACTGGGCCGTGCTGAACACGGTCATCGACTGGCTGGCCAACGGCCTGTGGAACCTCTCCTGGTGGCAGATCGTCCTGTTCACGCTGGTCACCACCCACATCACGATCGCCAGCGTCACGATCTTCCTGCACCGCACCCAGGCCCACCGGGCCATGGACCTGCACCCGATTCCGGCCCACTTCTTCCGGTTCTGGCTGTGGCTGGGCACCGGGATGGTGACCAAGGAATGGGTCGCCATCCACCGCAAGCACCACGCCAAGTGCGAGACCGAGGACGACCCGCACAGTCCCCAGACCCGCGGCATCGACACCGTGTTCTGGAAAGGGGCCGAGCTCTACCGTGCGGAAGCCAGGAACCGGGACACCATCGCGAAATTCGGCCTGGGGACCCCGGACGACTGGGTCGAGCGCAACGTGTATTCGCGCTTCACGTGGCAGGGCGTGGGCCTGCTGCTGATCATTGACCTGCTGCTGTTCGGCGCCGTCGGCGCCACGGTCTGGGCGGTGCAGATGCTCTGGATCCCGGTCAGCGCCGCCGGCGTGATCAACGGCATCGGCCACTACTGGGGTTACCGCAACTTCGAGGCGCCGGACGCCAGCACCAACAT
>CAZZAW010000281.1:0-3407 GCA_964652405.1 uncultured Ramlibacter sp. | reverse complement strand
ACCGCCGCCACCCTGGCCTTGTGGATGATTTCCCCGACCTTCGGGCCCGCAGCGCCCGCCGCTTGGGCGTCAGCTGCTATGGAAGCTGTAGCAACCGACTGCGCGGCGGCGAGCGCCGACAGCAGCCGTGCGCGCTGCGGATACGGTCGCTCCTCGAATCCCAGCCGGCCCCGGGCATCGCACTCGCACGCCAGCAGCACGTCGCCGAACCGCTGCGGCTTGCGGATCGCGTCGCATCGCTCCAGCAGGCGCACCAGCGCCGCGGCGCCGAACTCGGCGCTGCGATGGATGTTGCCGTGCTCCCGCGCCACCACGTCGGCCAGTTCGCGGCACTCGGTGGGCACGCGCAGCCGGTTGGCCAGCTTCTGCAGCAGCTTCGCGCTGCGCTCCTCGTGGCCGATGTGCTTGGGCAGCACGGATTCGGGCGTGGTGCCCTTGCCCAGGTCGTGGGTGAGGCAGGCAAAGCGCACGGGCAGCGGCGCCTGCAGGCGGGCGCTCATGTCCAGCACCATCATCAGGTGGACACCGGTATCCACTTCGGGGTGGTACTCGGCGCGCTGGGGCACGCCCCACAGCCGGTCCACCTCCGGCATCAGCCGGGCGAGCGCGCCGCAGTCGCGCAGCACCTCGAACATGCGCGAGGGCCGCACCTCCATCAGCCCGCGCGAGAGCTCCTGCCACACGCGCTCGGGCACCAGCGCGTCCACCTCGCCGTCCTCCACCATGGCCCGCATGAGCTGAAGCGTTTCAGGCGCGACGCCGAAGTCGTGGAAACGCGCCGCGAAGCGGGCCAGCCGCAGGATGCGCACCGGGTCCTCGCGGAAGGCCTCGGTCACGTGGCGCAGCACGCGGCGCTGCAGGTCCTGGCGGCCATGGAAAGGGTCGATCACCTCGCCGCGCTCGTCCTGGGCCATGGCGTTGATGGTGAGGTCGCGCCGCGCCAGGTCCTGCTCCAGCGTGACGCCGGGCTCGGCGTGGAAGGTGAAGCCGTGGTAGCCCTTGGCCGTCTTGCGCTCGGTGCGGGCCAGGGCGTACTCCTCCTTCGTCTCGGGGTGCAGGAAGACCGGGAAGTCGCGGCCCACGGGCAGGAAGCCGGAGAGGATCATCTCCTCGGGCGAGGCGCCCACCACCACCCAGTCGCGGTCGTTCACGGGCAGCCCGAGCAGGGCATCGCGCACCGCACCGCCGACCATGTACATCCGCATGGCCGAAAGTGTAAGTCGCGGGCTAGCCGTTCAGTTCCTGCCAGACGGCGCGGGCCCGCTCCTCGGTGCCGGCCGGCGCGGGCGGCAGCGGCAGGCGGCACTCGCCCACGTCCTGGCCCAGTGTGCGCAGCATGGCCTTGATGGACATGGAGAACACCGACTCGTCGCTGTTGATGAAGCGGAACGAGGGCAGCAGCCGGGCGTTGATCTCGCGCGCCGTGGCCACCTCGCCGCGGTGGAAGGCCGCGATCATCTGCTGGAACAGCGGGGCGGTCCAGTGCGTGCTGGTGCCCACCACGCCCACGGCGCCGGCCGCCAGCAGCGGCAGCGTGTAGGGATCGTCGCCCGAGTACAGGTCGAAGTGCTTGCCGGCCTGCGCAACCAGGGCGGCCGCCGCCGGCGGGTCGGCCGTGGCGTCCTTGAAGGCCACGATGTTCGGTACCTCGCGGAAGAGGCGCAGCAGCACGTCCCCGGCGATCCGTCGCCCGGTGCGCAGCGGCACGTCGTACACCATCACCGGCAGTTCGGTGGCCGCGGCGACGGTGCGCAGGTGCGCCTCGATGCCGGCCTGCGGGGGACGGCTGTAGTACGGGCCCACCGCGATCACGCCGGCCGCGCCCAGGCTCTTGGCGCGGCGGGTGAGGGCGATGCTGTGGGCCGTGTCGTTGCTGGTCATGCCGGCGACGACGGGCACCGTCACCGCCTCGGCGACGGCGCGCACCAGGTCGCAGCGCTCGTCGTCGGTCAAGGTGCCCGCCTCGCCGGTGGTGGCCGACACCACCAGGCCGTCGTTGCCGTGGGCCACCAGCCAGCGCGCGAGGCGCTGAGCCGCGTCCAGGTCCAGCCGCCCCTCGGCGTCAAACGGCGTCACCATGGCGCTCATGACAGCGCCGAAGTAACGGGGCCTCATCGGCTGATGCGGTAAGGCTCGTCCACGATCAGGAAGTCGTCCTCGGCCAGCGCGTCCTTCACCCAGGCGGCCACGGCGGGCAGGGCGCACACGCGGCGGATGTAGTCGGTGATGTGGCCGGGCACGGGCAGGCCGTAGTTCTTGATGCGCATGCACACCGGCGCGAAATAGGCGTCGGCGTTGGAGAACTCGCCGAACAGCATGGGACCCTTGTGCTGCTCCAGCAGCTCGGTCCACATCTGCACGATGCGCTGCACGTCGGCGCGCACGGCGGGCTGGTCGCGCCAGACCAGGGCGCCGATGTGCTGCAGCGAAGCCTCGATGTTCATGGGGCAGTGGCTGCGCAGCGCCGAGAAGCCCGAATGCATCTCGGCGCAGATGCTGCGGGCGCGGGCGCGCGCCTTCACGTCCCGAGGCCAGACCGGCTTGTCCGGGAACTTCTCGGCGGCGTACTCCGCGATGGCCAGCGTGTCCCACACCACGAAGCCGTCGTCCACCAGCGCCGGCACGCGGCCCGCGGGGTTCACCTTCAGGATGGTCTTCTTGAACTCCGAATCGGCGGCCATGGTGCCCAGGGAGATCTTCACCTCCTCGAAGGGGATGCACGCCTGGGTGAGCAGTACCCAAGGCCGCATGGACCAGGACGAGTAGTTCTTGTTGCCGATGTAGAGCGTGAGCATGGAGTCCCTCTGGTGGAAAGTGGAGGCGATGCTAGCCGCCGCCCGCCCGGCGATTGATGCCAAAAAGCCCCGCAATTGATGCGCTAGCGCGGGTCTTCGGTCACCACCACCCGTTTGCGCCGCCGAGCCAGCAGGCGCTGCAGCGGGCCTTCCAGCATCAGGATGGCCAGGGCCAGCAGGGTGCTGAGCACCGCGGTGGCATCCCGTCCCAGGCCGGCCGCCATGCCGATGGCGGCGGTGAGCCAGAGGCTGGCGGCGGTCGTGAGGCCATGCACCTGCTCCTCGTTGTTCGCCTTGAGGATGGAGCCGGCGCACAGGAACCCGATGCCCGCCAGCAGGCCCTGGATCACGCGGCTCAGGTCCTCCATCTGCAGGCCGGCCTGCAGCGGGATCATCACGAACAGGGCCGAGCCCAGCGCCACCAGCATGTGGGTGCGCAAGGTCTTCCCCATATCGTAAGCCTTTCCACGCTCCAAGTCGATTGGAGGCTGCAGGCTGTTGATGCTTGGCAGCTTGCAATCAGCGAAGGGCTTCCATCCGGGGCAACCAATATCAGGACCGTAATAATAGCTGTGGATATCAACCGAGTTCAGCTGATGACTGATGGACTGA
>CAZZAW010000280.1:2286-3417 GCA_964652405.1 uncultured Ramlibacter sp. | reverse complement strand
TTCCGGGCCTCTTCCAGATCACGAAGCAGAGCTACGTCTACTCCTACAACCGGCACACCGGCGAGCCGATCTGGCCGATCGAGCTGCGGCCCGCGCCGCAGTCGAAGGTGCCTGGCGAAAAACTGTCGAAGGTGCAGCCGCATCCGACCAAGCCGGCGCCCTACGACTTCCAGGGCCGCAAGGAATCCGACGTGATCGACTACACGCCCGAGGTCAAGGCGCTGGCCCTGGCGCGCGTCAAGGAGCGCGACCTGCTGGCCGAACTGTTCGAGCCGCCGCGTCATCGCGGCAACGCCGAAGGCAAGGGCCCGGCCAACATCTGCCCGGGCGGCAACGGCGGCGCCAACATCACCGGGCCGCCGGCGGCGGATCCCGTGGCCGGCATCATCTTCGTCACGTCGTACGACGGCTGCTCGCCGACGCTGCTGCAGCCGGCGAGTGAGCGGGACAACCCGCAGATGACCGGCAAGACGCTGGCCGACTGGGTGCCGCTGCGTGGCGGCAAGCCGCCGGCTCCGCCCATGGAGAACGACCCGCTGCGCGGCTTCCCGTCGCTCTTCAAGGGCCCGGTGGGCCGGATCGTCGCCATCGACATGAACACCGGCGAGCACCTGTGGACGATTCCGCACGGCGACACCGCGCAGCGCGACCAGGACGCCTTCCGCAACCAGCCGTTGATGAAGGGCGTCACCTTCGACACCAACGTCGGCCGGCGCGGCCAGGCCGCGATGGCCGCCACCTCGACGCTGCTGTTCGCCAGCGGCCAGACCGCCGACAACCGGCCGGCGCTGTTCGGCATCGACAAGAAGACCGGCAAGCGCGTCGGCTCGATCGCCGTGCCGCGGCTCGGCGGCTACGGCCTGATGACCTACCTGCACCAGGGCAAGCAGTACGTGGTGATTCCCGTCAACGGCGGCTACACCGCGGTGTCGCTGCCCTAACCGGTTCGCGTTCCGGGCGATCGTTCCAACGGGCCGGGCGTCGGTGAGACGTCCGGCCCGACGTCTGTACGGGTGCTCCGGCCGCATCGCGGTCATCGGTTTGACAAATCGGCCCGGTGGCGCGCATCCTTGGCCCCGGCTGAGGCGGCCCATCCGACCGTCGCCCGTTTCCAGGAGCACAGGTGCCCAT
>CAZZAW010000280.1:0-2276 GCA_964652405.1 uncultured Ramlibacter sp. | reverse complement strand
ACGGCCCACGCCCTGATCGGCGGGGCGGTGGTGGCAATCGGACTGGCGATAGCCGGCCTGACCGGCGGCGCCCAGCAGAAGGGCGAGTGGCCGGGCATCACCGGCGGCGATACCTCGACGCGCTATTCGCCGCTCGACCAGATCAACGCCGCGAACTTCAACACCTTGAAGGTCGCCTGGGAGTGGCGCGGCGCCGAGCTGATGCCGGCCGTGGACATCGGCGAGATCAACGCCCGCGGCCTGCCGATCTACGTGGACGGGATGCTGATCACGGTGTCGGGCCCGCGCCGCACGGTGGTCTCGCTCGACCCGGCCACCGGCAAGACGCTGTGGACGTTCCAGGAGCCGACCACCCCGCGCCACGACTACTCGATGCGGTCGAATCACGGCAAGGGCGTGGCCTTCTATCGGCTGAACGGCCGGCCGATCGTCCTGGTCACCACGCCCGGCTTCTTCCTGCACGCCCTCGACGCCAAGACCGGCAAGCCGATCGAAGGCTGGGGCGAGTCGGTGCCAGTGCCTGGTTTCGCCAAGACCGGGTCGGTGGACATGCTGAAGGACCTCATCGGCGACTGGCAGCCGTGGCGGCAGACCGAGCAGAAGTACGACCCGGTCAAAGGCCTGCCGCTCGAACTCGGCTATGTGACGACGTCGTCGCCGCCGATCGTCGTCAACGACGTGCTGGTCGTCGGCAACTCGGCCGAGCAGGGCTACAACCAGACGCGCGTCGAGAACGTGCCCGGCGACATCCTCGGCTACGACGTCAAGACCGGGAAGTTCCTGTGGAAGTTCCACGTCATCCCGCGGCCGGGTGAGTTCGGCCACGAGACGTGGGAGAACGACGCGTGGCGGTGGACCGGCGACGTGTCGTCGTGGGCGCCGATGTCGGCCGATCCGGCCCGCGGCCTGGTCTACATCCCGACCAACGGCGCGACCATCGACTACTACGGCGGCTTCCGTCCCGGCGACAACCTGTTCTCGACCAGCGTCATCGCCCTCGACGTGAAGACCGGCAAGCGGGTGTGGCATCAGCAGCTGGTCAAGCACGACATCTGGAACTACGACACCCCCACCGCGCCGATGCTGCTCGACGTCACCGTCGGCGGCCGGCGCATTCCGGGCCTCTTCCAGATCACGAAGCAGAGCTACGTCTACTCCTACAACCGGCAGACCGGCGAGCCGATCTGGCCGATCGAAATGCGGCCGGCGCCGGCGTCGAAGGTGCCGGGCGAGAAGCTGGCGACCATGCAGCCGCACCCGACCAGGCCCAAGCCGTACGACCAGCAGGGCCGGCTGGAGTCCGACCTGATCGACTACACGCCCGAGGTGAAGGCGCTGGCCCTGGAACGGGCGAAGAAGCTCGATCTGCTGGCCGTGCTGTTCGAACCGCCGCGGCACCGCGGCAACGCCGAAGGGCGCGGGCCGGCCAACATCTGCCCCGGCGGCGGCGGCGGCGCCAACATCACCGGGCCGCCGGCGGCCGATCCGGCCTCGGGCATCATCTTCGTCGCCTCCAGCAACGGCTGCACGCCGACGCTGCTGCAGCCGGCCAAGGAGCGCGACAACGACAAGATGACCGGCAAGACGCTGGCCGACTGGGTGCCGATCCGCGAGGGCCAGAAGCCGGCGCCGCCGATGGCCAACGATCCGCTGCTCGGCATCCCCGACATCTTCAAGGGGCCGTTCGGCAAGATCGTCGCCATCGACATGAACACCGGCGAGCACCTGTGGCGGATCCCGCACGGCGACATGGCGCAGCGTGACCAGGACAACTTCCGCGCCAACCCGCTGCTGAAGGGCGTCGCCAACCTCGACACCAACTGGGGCCGCCGCGGCCATCCCGCGCTGGCCGCCACCTCGACCCTGCTGCTGGCCACCGGGCAGACCGCCGACAACCGGCCGCACCTGTTCGGCATCGACAAGCGCAGCGGCAAGCGGGTCGGCTCGGTGGAGACGCCGCGGCTCGGAGGCTACGGCCTGATGACCTACCTGCACCAGGGGAAGCAGTACGTGATCATCCCGGTGAACGGCGGCTACACCGCCATGGCGCTGCCGTAAGGGCGCCGACCAGCGACGACCGGTCCGGCCGGATCCGCGCGAGGGGTCCGGCCGGTACTTTGTACGGGGCCGCGGCGAACGCCGGCGCGCCGCGCGCCGTCCAAGCCCGTATGTCCCAGCTTCGCTTCCTGTCCGGCGTCACCGTCGATCTCGGGAGCGGCGAGGTCGCGCGCCAGGACGGGCGGCGTCGCCTCGAGCCGCAACCCGCAGCGCTGCTC
>CAZZAW010000279.1:0-3432 GCA_964652405.1 uncultured Ramlibacter sp. | reverse complement strand
GCTCCCGGTCCTTGTCGCGGCGGCGCACGAAGTCGTGCACGCTCTTGATCACCTTGCCCGCGCGTTCGGCCTGCTCCGCGATGCGGCGCATCGCCACCTGGAGGTCGGCCGCGAACCCCGGGTCCCGCTCGCCCTCCAGCAGGTTCAGCGACCCGGTGGCGTAGCTGGAGATGGCGGCCAGCGGCTGGTTCAGCTCGTGGCTCAGCAGCGAAGCCATCTCGCCCACGGTCGCCAGGCGCGCGGTGGCCTGCAGCCTCTCCTGGCTGGCACGCGAGAGCTCCTCGATGCGGCGCTGCTCGCTGATGTCCAGGAAGGCGCTCATCCACCCGGTCTGCACGCCCTGCGCGTTGATCAGCGGCGCCTCGATGATCAGCACCGGGAAGCGCGAGCCGTCCTTGCGCATGAACACCGATTCGAAGCCGGTGCGCGGGGGCGCATGCTGGCCCGCCAGCCGAACGTCCTGCCGCTTCTGGTACTCGCCGGCCAGCTCCGGCGGCCAGTAGGGCGCCGGCGTGCCGTGGCCCAGCAGCTCCTCGGCCGAAAAGCCCACCATGGCGCAGAAGGCGGGGTTGACGTAGGTGATGCGGCCCTGCAGGTCGCGCGCGCGCAGGCCGGTCACCAGCGAATCTTCCATGGCCTTGCGGAAGGCCAGCGCGTCGGCCAGGTCCTGCTCCACCGCCAAGCGCCGGCGCGTGTCCTTGCCGAGCAGGAACAGCACCAGCAGCAGCGCGATGGACATGGCGGTCAGCAGCGCCGTCAGCACGTTGGGGAACAGGTCGGGCGCGCCGCGCCAGCTGTCCATGCGCAGCACCAGGGTGTAGCCCGGCAGGTCCAGCAGCTGCTGCGAGCTGAAGACACGGTTGCCGCGGCGCGCCGTGCCCTGCATCGCCAGCCGCGTGCCGTCGGCCTCGGTGAACGAGACCTCCTGGCTGCGCGTGAGCTGCGGCCCGACCAGGTTGGCCAGGATTTCGCTGAGCGAGTAGGTGGCGACCACGTAGCCCGTCACCTCGCCCGCGGTCACCTGCGGCAGGCACAGCTCCATCACCTCCATGCCCAGGCCGTCCATCTGCGGCACGAAATAGCTGGTGGCATAACCCGGCCCGCTCAGGCGCCGGGCGTTGGCGCAGGCCAGGGCCACGTCGGACTGCGCATTGGCCCGGCCCAGCCGCGCGAACACCGGCGGGCGGAACGGCGTGTCCGCGCCGGCCACGGTGCGCAGCTGCGGGTCGCGCCATTCGAGGCGCACCCATTCCCGGTGCTGCCGCAGCAGGCCCTGGGCCTCGGCGGTCCATGCCGCCGGCCGGGGGTCGCCGGACTGCAGCGCCTGCAGGGTCTGCACGTTGCGGGTCAGGGCCGAGCGGATGTCACTGAGCGCATCGGCGGTGTCGCGCTCCAGCTTGGACTGCAGCTGCGTGGCTTCGTAGCGGCCCGCCAGCCATACCAGCGTGGCCAGCAAGGCGCCCACCAGCGCGACCAGCAGGCCCCACAGGGTCCAGCGCAGCATGCCCTGCGGACGGCGGCTCATGAAGAGGCCGTGCTCATAGCACCCGGTGTTCCAGCGCGGGCAGCTGCCGGCGCACCTGCGCCAGCCGCGCGGCGTCCAGGGTGGCCATCACCAGCCCTGCGCCTTCGGCGTCCCTCCGGGCCAGGAGCTGGCCCCAGGGATCGACCAGCATCGAGTGGCCCCAGGTGCGGCGCCCGTTCTCGTGGCGGCCACCCTGCGCAGGCGCCACCACGTAGGCCAGGTTCTCGATGGCCCGCGCGCGCAGCAGGGTCTCCCAGTGGGCTTGCCCCGTGACGTAGGTGAAGGCGCTGGGCACCAGCAGCACGTCGGCGGCCAGCTGCCGGTACAGCTCGGGGAAGCGCAGGTCGTAGCAGACCGACAGGCCCACCCGCCACGTGTGGCCGTCCCGCGCGCGCAGCTCGAACGCCGCGGGCTGCGAGCCCCGTTCGATCACACGGGCCTCGTCGTAGCTTTCGCTGCCGTTGTCGAAGCGGAACAGGTGGATCTTGTCGTAGCGCGCCACGCAGCGGCCGTCGGGCGCGTAGGCCAGGCTGGTGTTCAGCACGTGCGCCTCGTCGCCCGCCTGCAGCGGCAGCGTGCCGCCCACCAGCCACAGGCCCAGCTCGCGCGCGGCCTGCGACAGGAACTGCTGGACGGGCCCGTCGCCCGGCCGCTCGCGCAGGGCGACCTTGTCGGTCTCCTTGTGGCCCATGATGCAGAAGTACTCCGGCACCACGGCCAGCTCGCAGCCCTGCTGCGCAGCTTGTTCAAGCAGGGACCGCGCGCTGTGCAGGTTGTCCTGCAGCACCGTGCCCGAGACCATCTGGACGGCAGCGACTTTCATCAGTTGTTCCCCGCGGCCTTGGTGTCGGCGGCCGCCTGCCGGGGCACCCGGGTGATGCGCGGGTCGGCCCAGGTGCCGTCGATGTGGAACTGCTGCGTGGCCGCCCGCGCCAGCGGCTCGCGCAGGAACATCTGGGCCAGGAAGGTGCCCAGGCCGATGGCCGGGTTGATCACGGTCGCCACCAGCGACGCCGTGCCGGCATTGATCTCCGGCACCACCACCACCTTGATGTCCTGCGTCTCGCGCGCGATGTCGGCCTTGCCCTCCATCAGCACCGCGGCGTTGACGCCCTTCATCTGCAGGTTGTTGGTGGCGGCAATCCCCTGCTGGATGGTGATGTCGCCGCGCACGAAGTCGAAGGCGAACCCCTGGCTGAACACGTCGCGGAAATCCAGCGTCAGCCGGCGCGGCAGCGACTGCAGGCTGAGCACGCCCAGCAGCTTGGCCAGCCCCGGGTCGGCCTTGAGGAACTGGCCGTTCTCCACGTTCACGAAGAAGCTCCCGGTGAGCGAGGGGTAATCCAGCGTGAGGGGCGACCCCACCCAGGCCACCTGGCCTTCCATGCGGCCGCGGCCGCGCCGGATCACGTCCTTCATGCCGAAGCGGGCCAGCAGCTGGCCCGAGTCCTGGATGTCCAGCTTGAAGTTCATCACGGTGCGGCGCGGTTCGTTGGCCGGGCGCGGGCCGGGCCGCGGGCCGCCCGCCGGCACCGCCTGGGCATCGATCGCCGCCCAGTTGCCGCTGGCGTTGAACACCGCCTCGGGCATGCTGAGGCTGAGCTTGTTCAGGCGCCACTCGCGGATGCCGCCCTCGCGGGCCACGGTCCCGGCACCGCGGTTGACCGCGTCGATCTCGAGCTTGCCCAGCTTGCGCCCGCGCAGCTCGAAGTCGTCCACCACCACGTCCAGCGCCGGGATGATGTTGGGCTGCTCGTCCAGCAGCGCCTCGACTTCCCGGGCGCGGCCGGGCGCGATCGACAGCCGCGCCAGCCGGGCATAGACCCGGCCGGCCCCGGCACCCGAGGGCTGGCGGTATTCGACGTAGCCGTTGAGCTCTCGCGCGTCCACGTTGCCGCGCCAGAGCA
>CAZZAW010000278.1:0-3439 GCA_964652405.1 uncultured Ramlibacter sp. | reverse complement strand
ACGCGCGGCCGACCCACAGCTACCTGAACCTCTCGCCGGGGCTGGACTTCGAGACCCGGATCATCGCCAAGCGCAACCTGGGCCCGCTGCTGCGGGCCGAACTGTCGCGGCGCAGCTACCAGCCGGGCATGGTCGCGATCGGCACCGTCACCGACTGCTACCAGCCCGTGGAGCGCGAACTGCGCCTCACGCGGTCGGTGATCGAGCTGATGCACGAAACCCGCCATCCTTTCGCGCTGGTCACCAAGTCCAGTGGCGTCGAACGCGACCTCGACCTGATCGCGCCCATGGCGGCGCAGCGGCTGGCAGCCGTGTACGTGACCATCACCACGCTGGACGCCGGCCTGACCCGAAAGCTGGAGCCGCGCGCCGCGGCCCCGCACCGGCGCCTGCGCACCTTGCGCACCCTGGCCGAGAACGGCGTGCCCTGCGGCGTGAGCCTGGCACCGCAGATTCCCTTCCTGACGGACGACATGGAGCAGGTGCTGGAAGCCGCCTGGGAGGCCGGCGCGCGCAGCGCCTTCTATCACGTGCTGCGTCTGCCCTGGGAGGTGAGCCCCCTGTTCAGGCAGTGGCTGGAGGTGCACTACCCGCAGCGGGCGGGCCGCATCATGGCCCGGATCCAGGACATGCGGGGCGGCAAGGACTACGACGCCGACTTCGCCACACGCATGAAAGGCAGCGGGCCCTGGGCCGAGCTGATCGCGCAGAGGTTCCGCAAGGCCACCCAGAAGCTGGGCTTCAACCGGGAGCGCGTGGAGATGGACCTGTCCGCATTCCGCCGCCCCGGCCCCGCCGGGCAAACGGCCCTGTTCTAGTCCGACGGAACGCTCAGGCCAGTCCGCTGGCGAGCAGCCAGCCGCTGGCCGCCATCACCACCGCCGAGATTGCGATGCCCGCCACATTGGTGGTCAATTGCTGCGGCCCCGGCAAGCGCCGCAGCTGCGTGTGCCAGACCCAGAGCAGCGGCGGCAGCAGCAGCACCGCGAGCAGCAGGGGAACCTGCCATCCGAGCAGGCTGGCCCAGGAGGGCAGCAGGGCGCTGGGCCGCTTGTCCCACAGGGTGGCGTCGAGCGGCACCGACTGGCTCCACAGGCCCGCCGCGATCAAGGCGCTGAGCAGCAGCAGCACGGTGGCCGTGGGTTTCAGGGTGCGGCGCCATCCCAGCAGGCTGAGGACCAGGGCGCAGCTGGCGGCGGCGAGAAGGCCAGCCACGAGGGCCAAGCCCAGGCCGGCGGACCCTCCCGAGCCCAGCGCGCGCCAGAGCGCCACATTGCACGCGATCCCGATCCAGGCACTGATGGCCAGCACCATCCAGGCCGGATGCATGGCCACGCGGGTCTCGCCCGGTGCCAGGATCGACGAATACCCCGTGGATCGGAACAGTTTCAGCGACATGGTCGCATTCTCCCCCGTTCCACGCTTTGTACTTCCGGCGCCGCGGCAGGGCAAGCCTGCCCGTGGCCGCAGCGGTCAGGCGCTGAAGAAGCTCTTGAGCTTGTCCGACCAGCTTTCTTCGCCGGGCGAATGCTTGGCGCCGCCCTTCTTGAGCGACTCGTCCAGTTCCTTGAGCAGCTTGCGCTGGTGCTCGGTCAGCTTGACCGGCGTCTCCACGCTGATGTGGCAGTACAGGTCACCGGGGTAGCTGGACCGGACGCCCTTGATGCCCTTGCCCCGCAGGCGGAACTGCTTGCCGGCCTGGGTGCCCTCGGGAATGTCGATCGCGGCCTTGCCCGAGAGGGTGGGCACCTCGATCTCGCCGCCCAGCGCGGCGCGGGTAAAGGAGATCGGCACCACGCAGTGCAGGTCGTCGCCGTCGCGCTCGAAGATGTCGTGCTTCTTCAGGCGGATCTCGATGTACAGGTCGCCCGGCGGGCCGCCGTTGGTGCCCGGCTCGCCGTTGCCGGCGCTGCGGATGCGCATGCCGTCGTCGATGCCCGCCGGAATCTTCACTTCCAGCGTCTTCTGCTTCTTCACCTTGCCCTGCCCGTGGCACGTGGTGCAGGGCTCGGGAATGATCTTGCCGGCGCCGCGGCAATGCGGGCAGGTCTGCTGCACTGAGAAGAAGCCCTGGCGCATCTGCACCACGCCCTGCCCCTGGCAGGTGGTGCAGGTCTTGGCCTGCGTGCCCGGCTTGGCGCCCGACCCGTGGCAGGTGTCGCACTGGTCCCAGCTGGGAATGCGGATCTGGGCGTCCTTGCCGGCCGCCGCCTCCTCCAGCGTGATCTCCATGGCGTACGAGAGGTCGCTGCCCCGGTACACCTGGCGACCGCCGCGGCCCGGCCCGCCGCGGCCCTGGCCGAAGATGTCGCCGAAGATGTCGCCGAAGGCGTCGGCGAAGCCGCCGAAGCCTTCCGGGCCGGCGCCGCCGGGGCCGCGCATGTTGGGGTCCACGCCGGCGTGGCCGTACTGGTCGTAGGCCGTGCGCTTGTCGGCGTCCGAGAGCATCTCGTACGCCTCCTTGGCCTCCTTGAACTTGACCTCGGCCTCCTTGGCGGCGTCCCCCTGGTTGCGGTCAGGGTGGTACTTCATCGCCAGCTTGCGATAGGCCTTCTTGATCTCGTCGTCCGAGGCGTTCTTGGGGACGCCCAGGACGTCGTAGTAGTCGCGTTTGGTTGCCATGTCGTATCAGAAAACTGCGAGCGGGAAACACAACAGCCCGAACGAGGAATTCCCGTTCGGGCTGAGCCTGTCGAAGCCCTCGCGCAGCCTCAACCCTTCTTGACTTCCTTCACCTCGGCATCGACGACATTGTCATCCGCGGGCTTGGAAGCCGATGCTTCCGCGCCACCCGCGCCGCCGCCGGCGGCCTGGGCCGCCTGCGCCGCCTGCATGTCGGCGTACATCTTCTCACCCAGTTTCTGGCTGGACGTCATCAGCGCGTTCGACTTGGCCTCGATCGCGTCCTTGTCGTCGCCCTTGAGGGCTTCTTCCAGTTCCTTGAGGGAGGCCTCGATCTTTTCCTTCTCGCCCGCGTCCAGCTTCTCGCCGTACTCGGACAGGCTCTTCTTCACGCTGTGCACCAGCGCCTCGCCCTGGTTGCGGGCCTGCACCAGCTCGAGCTTGCGCTTGTCCTCGGCGGCGTTCAGCTCGGCGTCCTTGACCATCTTCTGGATCTCTTCCTCCGACAGGCCCGAGTTCGCCTTGATGGTGATCTTGTTTTCCTTGCCCGTGCCCTTGTCCCTGGCGCTCACGTGCAGGATGCCGTTGGCGTCGATGTCGAAGGTCACCTCGATCTGGGGCAGGCCGCGCGGCGCCGGCGGAATGCCTTCCAGGTTGAACTCGCCCAGCAGCTTGTTGCCGCTGGCCATCTCGCGCTCGCCCTGGAACACCTTGATGGTCACAGCCGGCTGGTTGTCGTCGGCCGTGGAGAAGGTCTGGGCGAACTTGGTCGGGATGGTCGTGTTCTTGGCGATCATCTTGGTCATCACGCCGCCCA
>CAZZAW010000277.1:1576-3480 GCA_964652405.1 uncultured Ramlibacter sp. | reverse complement strand
CGTGAGGTAGCTGTCGCTGGGCTTGTGGGCCCAGGCGGGCAGGGCGAGGAGGGCGGCCAGCAGGAGCAGTACCCGCCTCATTTCCGCTTCCCCTTGCGCGCTTCCAGCTGCTGGGCCAGGCCTTGCAGCACCGGGTCCTCGTAGCGGCTGCTCCGCAGCCAGTCCAGCGCCGGCTGGGCAGGCGCGGTCTGGAAGGCGGCCAGGGCCGCGCGCATCAGCACCTCGGCATCGCGCGGCTCCTTCTGGCGGGTGTAGTTGCTGCGCGCGAGCGTCAGCGCGGGGCCGGCGTGGCCCAGCAGCTCCAGCTCGAAGCGCGCCGCTTCCTGTTCGTGCAGCGTGTCGCCGCGGCGGGCGGCCTCGTTGAAGCGCTGCTGCAGCTGCGACACCCATTCGGTGGCTTTGGGGTGGCTGGCCGCACGGCCGGCCAGCGCCAGGCGCAGCAGCAGCACGTCCGAGCGCTCCCAGCCGGCCAGCAGCTGCAGCACCTCGGGCGCGCGCTGGCGGGCCAGCAGGAAATCGGCATAGGCGGCCAGCAGGAACTGGTCGGTCAGGCCCAGGGCCAGGGCCTGGCGGAAATGCTGCTCGGCGTCCTGCGGACGCTGCAGCCGCACCGCCATCTCGGCCAGGCGGGTCAGGGCCCACAGGCGCAGCTCCGGCGCGGATCCCGGGGCATCGGCGAGTGCGGCCACCAGGCTGTCGTAGGCCGGCTGCAGCTCGCCGGTGGCGGCGCGCACATAGGCCAGGCAGCCGGTGGCGAACAGCGGCTCGGCCAGCGGCGCGAGCTTCTCGCATTCGGCGCGGGCCTCGGGGTAGCGCGCCTGCACCATGAAGATGGCGGCGCGCCACGACAGCGGCTCGGGCGACTGGGGCGCCAGCTGCGCCGAGCGGGCCAGGCTGGCCAGCGCGCCCTGGAAGTCGTGGCCGTACTGCTGCACCAGGCCCTGCACCAGCCAGTAGCCGGCGTCCCGATCCGCCTGGCCTTTCAGCGGGGCCAGGGCGGCCGAGGCGTAGCCCACCAGCCGCGGGTCGCCCTGGGCCATGGCCAGCTCGAAATAGCGGCGGGCCACCTCCACGGCCAGGGCCGTGTCGCCGGGGCGGGCCGCCAGCTGCCTGCGCATGGACTCCACGCGCCGCGCGGCAGGGTCGCTGGCCAGGGGCAGGCGCTCGACCACCTCGCCGTCGCTCGCCGGGGTGAACGGGGCAGCCCATCCGTGGAGCAGGGGGCCGAGCGACAGCGCCGCGGCCAGCAGCCGCGCGGGAGCCAGGCGCCCCATCTACTTGGTGCCGAAGATCCGGTCGCCGGCGTCACCCAGGCCGGGGAGGATGTAGCCGTGCTCGTTGAGCTGCCGGTCGATGGCGGCGGTGTAGATCGGCACGTCGGGGTGCGCCTTCTGCATCGCCGCGATGCCCTCGGGGCAGGTGAGCAGGCACACGAACTTGATGGACTTGGGCTTGAGTTCCTTCAGGCGTTCCACCGCGGCGATGGCGCTGTTGCCCGTGGCGAGCATGGGGTCGACCACCACCACGTCGCGCTCC
Source organism: uncultured Ramlibacter sp. (assembly GCA_964652405.1). Taxonomy (GTDB): domain Bacteria; phylum Pseudomonadota; class Gammaproteobacteria; order Burkholderiales; family Burkholderiaceae_C; genus Ramlibacter. The sequence continues at coordinate 1,944 of CAZZAW010000277.1, read as the reverse complement.
TGCATCTCCTGCGGCATCTTGAAGTAGTACTCCACCGCCGTGAGGGTCTTGGGGTCGCGGTACAGGCCGATGTGGCCGACGCGGGCGCCCGGCACCACGTTCAGCATGCCGTCCAGGATGCCGGTGCCGGCCCGCAGGATGGACACGAACACCAGCTTCTTGCCGTCGATCACCTTGCCGGTGGTGACTTCCAGCGGGGTTTCGATCTCCACGTCGGACAGGGCCATGTCGCGCGTGACCTCGTAGGCCATCAGGGAGGCCAGCTCGCCCAGCAGCCGCCGGAAGCTGTTGGTGCTGGCCGTCTTCTTGCGCATCAGCGTCAGCTTGTGCTGGACGAGGGGGTGGTCGATGAGGTGGACTTTGCTCAT
>CAZZAW010000277.1:0-1476 GCA_964652405.1 uncultured Ramlibacter sp. | reverse complement strand
GCCCAGGTGCCGCCTTCCAGCATCGCGGCCAGCGGCAGCTTGTGCTCGTCCAGGCCCATCTGCTGGCGCACGTTGATCGCCAGTTCGTCCAGCAGGGCCACGGTGGCGGCGCGCCACTCCACGATGATCTCGTCGCCCGGGTGCCAGACCTCCTGGGCCGCGTGCGCGTCGCGCAGGCGCAGGACGCCGCTGTCGATCAAGAGGCCGCCGTTGCGGTACTCGGGCAGGGCGGTGAGCGCCCCGATGTTGCGAACGTTCACCCCCGCCCACTCGAACGGCTCCAGCAGCGAGTAGGTGAGCCACTGCGACAGCTTGTGGAAAGGCACCCAGCCATCGGAGGGGCCGTCGGACCGGGCCGCGCCGTGCTGCCAGCAGTCACCCAGCGGCACGCCGTGCAGGCGGCTGCCCAGGGGCCAGATGCCGGACATGGTCTCCAGCACCTGCGACAGGATGTCGTGCGCCGCCACGTCGGCCGTGTGCGGCACGTCGGGGCCGCCGATCAGCATGTCGAACAGCTCGCCGGGGCGGCTTTCCTCGCCGAAGACCTCGGGCTGCTCGGCCAGCGCCTCGCCAAGCCGCCGCAGCAGGATGGCGCGGCCCTGCAGGCCGACCAGCGGATTGGACTCGCTCACCTGGAAGGCCTGGCCCAGCCGGTCGGTCACCAGGGACCGCAGCCCCTGCGCGTCCACCTGCAGCGGCTTGAGCTTGTTGCTGGAGAACATGCCGGCCGTGAAGGCATGGAAGCTGGCCACGGCCAGCCCCTCGGACCGGGTGTAGGTCTGGCCGGTGGCGGCTTCGGTGTACTTCCAGTCCGGCCCGGCGCCCGCGTCCAGCAGCACGCTCACCACCGCCAGGTCGATCATGGCCTTGGCCCGGCTGGCGGCCGGCAGGCCTTCCAGCAGCTGGTCCAGCTGCGCCTTGCGGTCCACGCCGCCGGCCTGGAAATGCCGCCAGCGGCTGTGCAGCGGGATGTGGCCCTTGGGGTAACGCCGGCGCGTGGCCTCCACCACGGCCTGGGCCGCGTCGTCCATGCGCCGCTCGTCCAGCTCGAACCAGTGCGAGTGGCCGATGCGGATGTGCTCCAGGACCTGGCCGCAGCGCTCGCGCACCGTGTTCGTGGAGCGCAATTCGGCTGCAGCCCGCCCCGCCTGGGCGCGGGGTGTTACAAAATCTGTAGCAGAGTGGGGTTCGAGGCTCATTCGAGGGAACGTCCCTTGGTTTGCTTCAACTGGTCGGCGTCCGGCACCTTGCCGGGCGTGAAGTACCCCGCGGCCATCTTGGCCTGCATCTCCACCGCCGCGTCGGCCGGGATCAGCTCGTCGGGGATGTTGATGCGCTCGCCGATCTCGATGCCGGAGCCCGTGATCGCGTCGAACTTCATGTTGCTCATGGACACCAAGCGGTGGATCTTGCGGATGCCCAGCCAGTGCAGCACGTCGGGCATGAGCTCCTGGAAGCGCATGTCCTGCACGCCGG
>CAZZAW010000276.1:0-3497 GCA_964652405.1 uncultured Ramlibacter sp. | reverse complement strand
ACACGCTGATCATCGACGAGGCCCACGAGCGCAGCCTCAACATCGACTTCCTGCTGGGCTACCTGCGCGAGATCCTGCCGCGCCGGCCCGACCTCAAGGTGGTGGTGACCTCGGCCACCATCGACGCCGAGCGTTTCGCGGAGCACTTCGCCTCGGCCAAAGGCAAGGCGCCCGTCATCTACGTTTCCGGGCGCATGTACCCGGTGGAGCAGCGCTGGCGCCCGTTCCAGGAGTCGCGCGAGTACGACCTGAACGACGCCATCGCCGATGGCGTGGACGAGCTCTGGCAGGGCAACGCGGCGGGGGACATCCTGGTGTTCCTGCCCGGTGAACGCGAGATCCGCGAGGCCGCCGACCACCTGCGCAAGCACCTCTCGCACAGCCCGCTGACCCGCACGGCCGAAGTACTGCCGCTGTTCTCGCGCCTGTCCCAGGCCGAGCAGGACCGCATCTTCGAGCCGCACAGCGGCCGCCGCATCGTGCTGGCCACCAACGTGGCCGAAACCTCGCTCACCGTGCCCGGCATCCGCTACGTGATCGACAGCGGCACCGCCCGCGTCAAGCGCTACAGCTTCCGCAGCAAGGTGGAGCAGCTGCTGGTCGAGCCGATCAGCCAGGCCGCGGCCAACCAGCGCGCCGGCCGCTGCGGCCGCGTGGCCAACGGCATCTGCATCCGGCTGTACGACGAGAAGGACTTCGCCGCGCGGCCGCGGTTCACCGATCCCGAGATCCTGCGCTCGTCGCTGGCCGGCGTGATCCTGCGCATGAAGTCGCTGCACCTGGGCGACGTGGAGCAGTTTCCCTTCATCGAGGCGCCCCAGCGCCGCGCCATCGCCGACGGGTACCAGCTGCTGGGCGAGCTGGGCGCCGTGGACGACAACAACGAGCTCACCGAGGTGGGCCGCGAGCTCGCCCGCCTGCCGCTGGACCCGCGCGTGGCCCGCATGATCCTGGAAGGACGCGAGCGCGGCGCGCTGGCCGAGGTGCTGGTGATCGCCTCGGCCCTGTCGGTGCAGGACGTGCGCGACCGGCCGCTGGAGCTGCAGGCCCAGGCCGACCAGCAGCATGCGAAGTTCGACGACGAGAAGAGCGAGTTCTCGGGCTACCTGCGGCTGTGGCAGTGGCTGGACGAGGCCCGTGGGGGCCACGGGAAGGACCACAAGCTCTCCAACCGCCAGTACGAGCAGCTGCTGCGCCAGAACTTCATCAACGTGCGCCGGGTGCGCGAGTGGCGCGACATCCACAGCCAGCTGCACACCGTGGTGGCCGAGCACAAGTGGCGGCTGAACGCCCAGCCGGCGGGTTACGAGGAATTGCACAAGTCCATGCTGGCGGGCCTGCTGGGCAACATCGGCTGGAAGATGGAGGAAGAGGAAACCTACCTCGGCGCCCGCGGCATCAAGTTCTACCGCCACCCCGGCGCGCACCTGAAGAAGCGCCCCGGACGCTGGATCGTCTGCGCCGAGCTGGTGGAGACCACGCGCCTGTTCGGCCGCGGCATCGCCAACATCGAGCCGCAATGGATCGAACAGGTGGCCGGCCACCTGCTCAAGAAGCAGCTGCTGGACCCGCACTGGGAGAAGAAGGCGGCCGAGGTCATGGCGCTGGAGCGCGCCACCCTCTACGGCCTGGTGATCTACAGCGGGCGCCGCGTGTCCTATGCCAACGCCGACCAGCAGGGCGCGCGCGAGATCTTCATCCGCGAGGGCCTGGTCGCCGGCCAGCGGGACACCCGGCTCCCCTTCCTCGCAGCCAACCTCAAGCTGGTCAAGCAGGTGGAGGAGCTGGAGCACAAGTCGCGGCGGCAGGACGTGCTGGTGGACGAGGAGCTGATCTACGCGTTCTACGACCAGCAGTTGCCGCAGGACGTGTTCAACGGCCACACCTTCGAGGCCTGGTGGCGCGCCGAGAGCCGAAAGAACCCCGACCTCCTCATACTCACGCGCGAGGAGCTGATGCGGCACGAGGCGGCCGGCATCACCACCAGCGCGTTCCCCAAGACCCTTCGCCTGGGCGGGGTGGACTGCACCGCCACCTACCTGCACGAGCCGGGGGACCCGCGCGACGGGGTCACGGTGACCGTGCCCCTGTTCGTGCTGAACCAGGTGAGCGAGGACCGGGCCGAATGGCTGGTGCCCGGCATGCTCAAGGACAAGGTCCAGGCGCTCCTCAAGAGCCTGCCGCAGCGGCCCCGGTCGCGCTTCGTGCCGCTGCCGGAATCGGCGGCGCGGCTGGCCGGTGAGCTCACGGCGCCCGAACGGTTCGGCGCGGGCTCGTTGCTCGAGGTGCTGCTGAAAATGGTGCGTGACCAGACCTCGCTGGACGTCAAGCGCACCGACTTCAAGCTGGACATGGTGCCGGCCCACCTGTTCATGAACTTCCGCGTCGTCGACGAACACGGGCGCCAGCTCGGCATGGGCCGGAACCTGGGCGCGCTGAAGGCGGAGCTGGGGGCCAAGGCCCGCGGAGCGTTCCAGGCCCTGGCCGGCCTGCAGGTGCCTGCTTCGGAAGAGAAAGCGGCCGCAGCGCCCGCCGCGCGGGCGCCGGCTGCTATGGAAAAAGGAGCGCCTGCCGGCTTGGCTGCGGACCAGCGCCACACGGCCTGGACCTTCGGCGAGCTGCCCGAGCTGATGGAGATCCGCAAGGGCGGCACCAGCCTGATCGGCTTTCCGGCCCTGGTGGACCAGGGCGACGCGGTCGCCATCGAGGTCTTCGACGAGCCCGAGGTGGCGGCGGCCCGTCACCGCGCCGGGCTGCGGCGCCTGTTCGCGCTGCAGCTGAAGGACGCGCTCAAGTACCTGGAAAAGAACATCCCCGACCTGCAGAAGATGGCGGTGGCCTACATGCCGCTGGGGACACAGGAGGAGCTGCGCCAGCAGGTCATCGACGTCGCGCTGGACCGGGCCTTCCTGCTGGACCCGCTGCCCGCGGACGAGGCGGCCTTCAAGCGCCGCGTGGAGGAGGGCCGCGGGCGCCTCACGCTGATCGCCAACGAAGTGGCCCGGCTGGCGGGCACCATCCTGGCCGAGTACGCCACGGCCGCGCGCAAGATCAAGGACACCAGGAGCCAGCCCGAGGCCACTGCGGACGCCTCGCAGCAACTGCAGCGCCTGGTGGGCAAGCGGTTCCTGGACGCCACGCCCTGGACCGCGCTGCAGCACTTCCCGCGCTACCTCAAGGCCATCACCCTGCGCCTGGACAAGCTGCGCGCCGACCCGGCCCGAGACGCCGCCCGCCTGGCCGAAGTGCGGCCCCAGGAGCAGCGCTACTGGCGCCTGGTGGCCGAGCGCAAGGGCGCCGTGGACGACCGCATGCAGGAATTCCGCTGGCTGCTGGAGGAACTGCGGGTCAGCCTGTTCGCGCAGGAGCTGCGCACGCCGCAGCCGGTGAGCGTCAAGCGCCTGGACAAGGTGTGGGCGCAGCTCAATAGCTGAGGGCCCGGCGCGCTGCTGTATTCTTCCCCGACAACCAAAGGCCAGGGGCGTATGCAGCAGGAC
>CAZZAW010000275.1:0-3509 GCA_964652405.1 uncultured Ramlibacter sp. | reverse complement strand
CCCAGGACGGCGACCGTGTCACCGTGGACTTCGAGGGCAAGATCGACGGCGAGCCCTTCCAGGGCGGCAAGGCCGAGGACTTCCAGTTCCTGGTGGGCGAAGGCCAGATGCTCAAGGAGTTCGAGGACGCCGTGCGCGGCATGAAGGCCGGGGAGAGCAAGACCTTCCCGCTGGCCTTCCCGGCCGACTACCACGGCAAGGACGTGGCCGGCAAGCAGGCCGACTTCATGGTCACGGTCAAGAAGATCGAGCAGGCGAACCTGCCCGAAGTGAACGAGGCGCTGGCGAAATCGCTGGGCATCGCCGAAGGCACCGTGGAGGCCCTGCGCGCCGACATCAAGAAGAACCTCGAGCGCGAGGTCAAGTTCCGCCTGCTGGCCCGCAACAAGCAGGCTGCCATGGACGCCCTGGTGGCCAAGGCCGAGCTGGACCTGCCCAAGAGCAGCGTGCAGGCCGAGGTGGACCGCATGGTGGAAGGCGCCCGCGCCGACCTCAAGCAGCGCGGCATCAAGGACGCCGACAAGGCCCCGATTCCCGACGACATCTTCCGTCCCCAGGCCGAGCGCCGCGTCCGCCTGGGCCTGGTGGTGGCCGAGCTGGTGCGCGCCCACGGCCTGGCCGCCAAGCCCGAGCAAATCAAGGCCCACGTGGAAGAGCTGGCCGCCAGCTACGAGAAGCCGGCCGACGTCGTGCGCTGGTACTACAGCGACAACCGCCGCCTGGCCGAGGTCGAGGCCATCGTCATCGAGAACAACGTCACGGACTTCGTGCTTTCCAGGGCGCAGGTCACGGAAAAGCAGGTCTCCTTCGACGAGCTGATGGGGCAGGGCGGCTGACGCGGCGGTCCGCGGCCACGCGCTGCTGGGGCTTGCAGTCCAGGCTGCAGGCCCCATCTCATTTTTGGCTACAGTTAGCCCCAAAGCACGAAAGCATTCCTCCCCATGAGCGCACTTGATACCCAGGCCCTCGGCATGGTGCCGATCGTCATCGAGCAGTCCGGCCGCGGCGAGCGGTCCTACGACATCTACTCGCGCCTGCTGCGCGAGCGCGTAGTGTTCCTGGTGGGTCCGGTGAACGACCAGACGGCCAACCTCGTGGTGGCCCAGCTGCTGTTCCTGGAGAGCGAAAACCCCGACAAGGACATTTCGTTCTACATCAACTCCCCGGGCGGCAGCGTCAGCGCCGGCATGGCGATCTACGACACCATGAACTTCATCAAGCCGGACGTGTCCACCCTGTGCACCGGCATGGCGGCCAGCATGGGCGCTTTCCTGCTGGCGGCCGGCGCCAAGGGCAAGCGGTTCTGCCTGCCCAACTCCAAGGTCATGATCCACCAGCCTCTGGGCGGCATGCAGGGCCAGGCCACCGACATCGAGATCCACGCCCGCGACATCCTCAAGACCCGGGCCGTGCTCAACCGCATCCTGGCCGAGCGCACCGGCCAGCCGCTGGAGCGCATCGAGCGGGACACCGAGCGTGACTACTTCCTGTCGGCGGACGAGGCCAAGGATTACGGCCTGGTCGACCAGGTCATTGCAAAGCGGCCGTAAAGCCCGCCGCCGGGCGGCCTGACGGGCTGAACCCGGCCTCCCGTTCGCAATCGAACCTCCGGTTGCAACCCAGCAACGGCGCCACCCTTCCATGGGGGGCGTCTTTCGCTATTTGGTTATCATCGAATCTCAAGTCGAGAGGCAAGGTCCCATGGCCGAGAAAAAAGGCTCTTCCAGCGAGAAAACGCTTTATTGCTCGTTTTGCGGCAAGAGCCAGCACGAGGTCAAGAAACTGATCGCGGGGCCTTCGGTCTTCATCTGCGACGAATGCATCGACCTGTGCAACGAGATCATCCGTGACGAGCTGCCTGCGGGCGAGGAATCGCGCGAGGCCCGCGGCGACCTGCCGACCCCCAGCGAGATCAAGGCCAACCTCGACAACTACGTGATCGGCCAGGAAGCGGCCAAGCGCGCGCTGTCGGTGGCGGTCTACAACCACTACAAGCGCCTGCGCCACAAGGACAAGGCCAAGAAGGACGACGTCGAGCTCACCAAGAGCAACATCCTGCTGATCGGCCCCACCGGCTCGGGCAAGACCCTGCTGGCCCAGACGCTGGCGCGCATGCTGGACGTCCCCTTCGTCATGGCCGATGCCACCACGCTGACCGAGGCCGGCTACGTGGGCGAGGACGTCGAGAACATCATCCAGAAGCTGCTGCAAAGCTGCAACTACGAGGTCGAGCGGGCCCAGCGCGGCATCGTCTACATCGACGAGATCGACAAGATCAGCCGCAAGTCCGACAACCCCAGCATCACGCGCGACGTGTCCGGCGAAGGCGTGCAGCAGGCCCTGCTCAAGCTGATCGAGGGCACCATGGCCAGCGTGCCGCCCCAGGGCGGGCGCAAGCACCCGAACCAGGATTTCCTCCAGATCGACACCACCAACATCCTCTTCATCTGCGGCGGCGCGTTCGCCGGTCTGGAGAAGGTGATCGAGCAGCGCACCGAGGCCTCGGGCATCGGGTTCGGCGCCTCGGTCAAGAGCAAGAAGGAGCGCACCCTGACGGACGTGTTCCGCGAGGTAGAGCCCGAGGACCTGATCAAGTTCGGCCTCATCCCCGAGCTGGTCGGCCGCATGCCCGTGGTGGCGACCCTGGCCGAACTGTCCGAGGACGCCCTGGTGCAGATCCTCACCGAGCCCAAGAACGCGCTGGTCAAGCAGTACGGCAAGCTGCTGTCCATGGAAGGCGTGGACCTGGAAATCCGCCCGAACGCGCTCAAGGCCATCGCCCGCAAGGCCCTGGCCCGCAAGACCGGCGCCCGCGGCCTGCGCTCCATCCTGGAGCAGTCCCTGATCGACACCATGTTCGAGCTGCCCAACGCGGCGAACGTGGACAAGGTGGTGGTGGACGAGTCCACCATCGAAGAGAACAAGCCTCCCCTCCTGGTGTACCGGGAAGCTGCCAAGAAGGCCTGAGTGCCTGTTCACGGGTTGAAAAACCGCCTATCCCGTCCATCTAGGACGGGTCACTGAAAGGATTTTCATGTCCGGACACGTTCCCCTGCCCGCCACCCCCATCGAGCTGCCGCTGCTGCCGCTGCGCGACGTGGTGGTCTTCCCCCACATGGTGATCCCGCTGTTCGTGGGGCGTCCCAAGAGCATCAAGGCGCTGGAAGCCGCGATGGAGGCCGAGCGCCGCATCATGCTGGTGGCGCAGAAGGCCGCCGCCAAGGACGAGCCCTCGGTGGCCGACATGTTCGAGGTGGGCTGCGTGTCCACCATCCTGCAGATGCTCAAGCTGCCCGACGGCACCGTGAAGGTGCTGGTGGAAGGCCAGCAGCGCGCCCGGGTCAACCGCATCGATGAAGGCGAGCAGCACTTCACCGCCAACGTGACGCCGGTGGACCCGGCGGCGGGCGAAACCAAGTCCAGCGAGATCGAGGCGCTGCGCCGGGCGGTGATGCAGCAGTTCGACCAGTACGTCAAGCTCAACAAGAAGATCCCGCCCGAGATCCTCA
>CAZZAW010000274.1:0-3513 GCA_964652405.1 uncultured Ramlibacter sp. | reverse complement strand
CACGCAGATTTCCAGGTCGCGCGCCAGGGCCAGGTGCTGCAGGCCGTCGTCGCTGACGATCACCTGGGTGCCGGGATAGGCGGCCAGCAGGGCCTGCGCGGCTTGCGCGCGGCGCGCGGCGACGAACACCGGCACCCCGCAGCGGCGCGCGACCAGCAGCGGTTCGTCCCCGGACTCGTCGGCCGTGCTGCCGGCCCGCACCTCGCGGCAGTCCCGGGTGCTGCGGCCGTGACCCCGCGAGACCACGCCCACGCGCAGGCCGCGCTCACGCAGATGCTCCACCAGGGCGATCACCACCGGGGTCTTGCCGGCGCCGCCGGCCACCACGTTGCCGACCACGAGCACCGGCACGGGCACCCGCGTGCTCTGCAGCGCCCCGGCCCGGTAAAGCGCGCGGCGCAGGGCCGCGACCCATCCGAACAGCAGGGACACCGGCCACAGCGCGAATGCCAGCGGCCCGCGCCGCAGCCATGCGCGCTGCAGCGCCTCGCGCATCAGGGCTTGCCGCCGCCCTGGGTGGAGGACTGCGCGGCGAAGGTCACCTGGTTCAGGCCGGAGCGCCGCGCGGCTTCGAGCACGGTGATCACCGACTGGTGCGGCGCCGTGGCGTCGGCGCTGACGATGATCACGCTGTCCTTGCCGGCCTTGGCGGCCTCGGTCAGCGCGGCGGAGACCGCATCGACCGTGCGGCCGGCCACCGGTTGCCGGTTGATGGTGTAGCGCCCGTCGGTGCTCACGCCGACGATGACTTCCTTCGGGTAGTCGCGCTGGGCATCGGCGTCGGCCACCGGCAGCCGCAGCTGCATCTCGGTGAACTTGCTGTAGGTGGTGGACAGCATCAGGAAGATCAGCACCACCAGCAGCACGTCGATGAAGGGGATCAGGTTGATCTCCGGCTCTTCCTTGGGGCGGGGGCGGAAGTTCATGGCTCGCTTGCTCCTACCCGCGGCGCAGCGCCAGCAGGTGGCGCACGAAACGCTCGGAGGCCAGCTCCATGGTCAGGAGGTAGCCGTCGACGCGGGCGCGGAAGTAGCGCCAGAAGATCAGCGCCGGGATGGCCACGATCAGCCCGAAGGCCGTGTTGTAGAGCGCGACCGAGATGCCGTGCGCCAGCTGCGCCGGGTTGCCCCCGGTGGCGCCGCCCGTGGGCGCCTGCGAACCGAAGATCTCGATCATGCCGATCACCGTGCCCAGAAGGCCCAGCAGCGGCGCCGCCGAGGCGATGGTGGCCAGCGCGCTCAGGTAGCGCTCCAGGCGGTGGGCCACCGCGCGGCCTGTGTTCTCGATGGAGGCGCGCAGGTCGGCCTCGCTGCAGCGCGGGTCGGAGTTGAGCGCCCGGAAGCCGCTGGCCAGCACCTCGCCCAGGGCGGAGTTCTGCTCCAGCTGGGTGACCACGTCCGGTGCCGGCACGGCGCTGCGCGAGGCGGCCAGCGCTTCGTCCAGCAGCCGGGGCGGCGCGATCCGGTCGGTCTTGAGGCTGATGAAGCGCTCGATGATCAGGGCCAGGGCGAGGATGGAACAGGCAATCAGGGGCCAGATCGGCCAGCCGGCCGCTTGTATGATCGAAAGCAAAAGGGGGCTCCGCCGGGTACGTGCTGCTGAAGGTGCGGGCGATTATCGTGCACGGGGCGTGCTGTAGGAGATCTTCCCGCCGCCGTAGGACGAGACTCACAAATCGTGTGGATAACTTTGTGCAGAAGCCGCCCCCCTCGCTTCGCAAAGCCGCGCCAATCCTTCATTGCGACAAATCGATGACATTTTGAGCAAGATAATTCTCAATGAAATCAATCACTTGCTCGGAAAAATCTGCATTGCGCGGGCAAACCCTGCGTCCAGCGGCGCCGGCTCGGCCGCTGTGGACTAAATACACCCCCGAAACGCCCGGAAAAGGGCGTGTTTGCTGATGCCGGACGCTGCGGGCCCAGGATTGGCGCGGCGAATCTGGCAGGTCGGGGCGCTATGCCGCGCCGTTGCTGATGCGCTGGAGGCCAGGTTCAATCCTGTCGCGGTCCGCGGCGAGATTTCGGGCTTCTCGCGCGCTTCCAGCGGGCATTGCTACTTCACGCTCAAGGACCCGCAAGGCCAGCTGCGCTGCGCCATGTTCCGCCGGGCGGCGGGCCTGCTGGCCTTCACGCCGCAGGAGGGCGACCTGGTGGAGGTGCAGGGCCGGCTCGCCGTGTACGAGCCCCGCGGCGACCTGCAGCTGGTGGTCGAGAGCCTGACGCGGGCAGGGCAGGGCGCCTGGTACGAGCAGTTCCTGCGACTCAAGGCCAAGCTGGAGGCCGAAGGCCTGTTCGAGACGGCCCGCAAGCGGCCCATCCCGGAGCGGCCGTGCGGCATCGGCGTGGTCACCTCGCTGGGTGCGGCCGCGCTGCACGACGTGGTCACGGCCCTGCGGCGGCGCGTGCCGCACATCCCCGTGGTGCTGGCGCCGGCGGCCGTGCAGGGCGCCAGCGCGCCGGCGGACCTGGTGCGGGCGCTGGAGGCGCTGTACCGCGCGGCGCCGCAGCAGCAGATCGACGTCATCCTGCTGGTGCGCGGTGGCGGCGCGCCGGAGGACCTGTGGGCCTTCAACGACGAGGCCCTGGCCCGCGCCATCGTGCGCAGCCCGGTGCCGCTGATCAGCGGCGTGGGGCACGAGACCGACTTCACCATCGCCGACTTCTGCGCCGACCTGCGGGCGCCCACGCCCACGGCCGCCGCCGAGCTGGCCGCGTTTCCCCGCGCGGCGCTGCTCGACCTGCTCGACCAGCACGAGGAACAGCTGGTGGGTGGCCTGCGGCGCCGGCTCGACCTCGCCGGCCAGCGGCTCGATGTCGCCGCCTCCCGGCTGGGCCGGCCGTCGGCGCGCATGGCCGGGCAGCACCAGCGGCTGGCCCGGTTGGCCGGGCGGCTTCGCTACACCGTGCTGTCCCGCCTGGACAGGGCAGGTGCCCAGCTGGAGGCCGCGCAGGCCCGGCGCAGCTCTGCCGTGCAGCGCCGCCTGGAGCGGACCGAGCAGGGCCTGCAGCGCGTGCAGCTGCGCTTGGAGCTGATGGACCCCAAGCTCGTGCTGCGCCGCGGCTATGCGCTGCTCACCGACACCGAGGGCGGGGTGGTCAGCAGTGCCGCGCAGACGCGGCCGGGCCAGCCCTTGCGCGCCACCCTCGCCGATGGCGAGGTTGATCTCACCGTGTCGCAGCCGCGCCTCGTTTAGTGCCTAGAATCAGCGCCTTCCCGGACGAACATCCAGACCAACAAACTCGAGGAAAACCATGGAACACACCCTGCCCCCGCTCCCGTACCCGATCGACGCGCTGGCGCCGCACTACTCCAAGGAGACGCTGGAGTTCCACCACGGCAAGCACCACAACGCCTACGTGGTCAACCTCAACAACCTCCAGAAGGGCACCGAGTTCGAGAACATGACCCTCGAGGAGATCATCAAGAAGTCCTCCGGCGGCGTGTACAACAACTCGGCGCAGATCTGGAACCACACCTTCTTCTGGAACTGCATGAAGCCGGGCGGCGGCG
>CAZZAW010000273.1:0-3525 GCA_964652405.1 uncultured Ramlibacter sp. | reverse complement strand
GGCTCTTGGCCTCGATGATGCGGTTCTCGATCTGGTCGCTCATGCCCAGGCCATGCCGGCCGCCGATGCGGTTGGCCTCGAGGATCAGCTCCACCGGATCGTCGAAGGTCTTGCCGTTCAGGGCGACGGGCTGGCCTTCCTCGAAGCGCACGCGCACCTCTTCGGCCTTCACCGCGACGTCGTCCTTCCAGAAGGCGACGCCCATGATGGGGTTGACGATGCGGATGCCGGAGTTCAGGTGCTCCAGGTCCTTGGCCTCGTGCGTGGCGCCGAGCATGTTGCTGTCGGTGGAGTAGGCCTTCTCGGCCGACATCTTGTAGCCGAAACCCGCCGCCGTCATGAAGGCCGACATCTCGGCGCGGCCGCCCAGTTCGTCGATGAAGGCCTGGTCCAGCCAGGGCTTGTAGATCTTGAGCGCCGGGTTCGCCAGCAGCCCATAGCGGTAGAAGCGCTCGATGTCGTTGCCCTTGAAGGTGCTGCCGTCCCCCCAGATGTGGACGTCGTCCTCCTTCATCGCGGCCACCAGCATGGTGCCGGTCACCGCCCGGCCCAGCGGCGTGGTGTTGAAGTAGGTCACGCCCGCGGTGGAGATGTGGAAGGCGCCGCACTGCAGGGCGGCGATGCCCTCCTGCGCCAGCTGCTCGCGGCAGTCGACCAGGCGCGCCTTCTCGGCGCCGTACTGCAGGGCCTTGCGCGGGATCTCGTCGTAGTCCGGCTCGTCGGGCTGGCCCAGGTTGGCGGTGTACGCGTAGGGCAGGGCGCCCTTCTTCTTCATCCAGTGCAGCGCGGCGCTGGTGTCCAGGCCGCCGGAGAAGGCGATGCCGACCTTCTGGCCGGCGGGCAGGTGCTCGAGGATGTTGCTCATGGCGTCAGCCGAAGTGGCAGATGTAGTGGTAGGCCTCGGCGACCCGGATCTCGAAGCTCGAGTTGCCGGGAACGCTGAACTTCTCGCCGGCCGCGGACTTCTTCCACTCGCTGGTGCCTGCCAGCTTGTACTCGCAGGCGCCTGCGACGCATTCCATGACTTCAGGCGCGCCGGTGTTGAAGGTCAGCGTGGACGGCAGGACCACGCCCACCGATTTCTTCGTGCCGTCCGCCAGGGTGATTCCGTGGCTGACGCACTTGCCGTCGAAGTACACGTTCGCTTTCGTGACGACGCTGACGCCGTCGATCTTGTCGGTGGTCATGGGGAGTGCTGCAGGGGCAAACCGGGGATTTTAGGTCAGCGGCTCCACGCGCCCGTCCGGGTGAATCCATCGCAAGGTCCGGCGCGTATCCCCTTTGAGCCCGACAATCCGCCCATGCCGCACGACCTTTCCGACCCCCACCTGCTGGCCCTGCTGGCGCGGATTGCTGCCCGCACCGGCCCCCAGGGGCGCCATGCCGACAGCGAAGCCGCGCTGAAGGAGCTGTACGACCTGACTTCCTCCAAGCTGTACGCCGTGGCCTTGCGGGTCACCGGCAACCGCGACTGGGCCGAGGATGTGTTGCAGGAGGCCTACCTGAACATCTGGCGGATCGCCGGCGATTACCGGGTCAGCCTGAGCCCGCCCATGGCCTGGATGGGCGTGATCGTGCGCAGCCGGGCGCTGGACTTCCTGCGACGGCGCACCAGCGAGCGCGCGGACGCCGCGCTGGAGCTGGACGACGCGATCACCGAGACCGTGGCGGGCGACTCGCCCAGCCCCATGGACACCACCCAGGCCAGCGAGCAGGCCTGGGCCCTGCACGAATGCCTGCGCAAGCTCGAGGCCCGCCAGCGCGAGGTGGTGAGCCTGGCCTACCTGCGTGACCTGAGCCACAGCGAACTGGCCGAGCAGCTCAAGCTGCCGCTGGGGACCGTCAAGACCTGGATCCGCCGCGGCCTGGAGCAGCTGCGCGGCTGCATGGCGCGATTTGCCTGAGACCGCCATGAACATCGTTTCCAACCCCGAACTGGTCGACCGCCTGGCGGCGGCCTATGCCCTGGGAACGCTGCGCGGCGGCGCCCGGCGGCGCTTCGAGTCGATGGCGCGTCAAAGCCCCACGGTGCGGGCCAGCGCCGTGCTCTGGCAGGAACGCCTGGCCTCGCTCACGGAGCTGGAGCCCGCCGTCGCACCCGGCCCCAACGTCTGGAAGCGCATCCAGAACCTGGTGGCGGCTGAACGCCGCGCCGGGGGCGCCGGCGCACAGGATGCCTCCATGCTGGACACGTTGCCGCGCAGCCTGGGGCTGTGGCGGGGAGCGGCCGTCGCCGCTGCCGTCGCGGCCGTGGCCGTGGGCGCCGTGAGTTTCAACCTCAGCCGCACCCTGGAGGGCAGCCGGGCGGAACTGGCGCAGTTGCAGGCGCGGCCCGAGATCCAGTACGTGGCGGTGCTGGCCGACGACAAGTCGGCGGCGTCCATCCTGGTCACGTTCGACCCGAAGCGCAACCTGATGACGCTCAAGCACATGCATGGCCTGCAAGTGGGCGCCGACAAGTCGCTGCAGCTGTGGGCGCTGCCGCCCGGCGGCGGGCCGCAGTCGCTGGGCGTCCTGGAGGGCGGCCCGGTGGTGAGGCTGCAGGCGCAGGGCGACAGGGTGCGCGAAGTGCCCGCGCTCGCCGTCAGCCTGGAGCCCAAGGGCGGCGCGCCGGCAGGCAGCGGCCCCACCGGCCCGGTCCTGTTCAAGGGCGCCTTGATCCAGGCGCCGGTGTAGCGGGTCTACCGCCAGTGATGGCGGTGGCCCCGGACGTAGCCGAAATGCAGGCTGACGGGCGGCGGCGCGTAGTACGGCCGCGCGTAGTACACCGGGTAGGCGGGGTAGGACTGCACCACCACCGGCGCGGGGGTCACGAAGGTCTGCACCTGGGGCACCGGCTGCGGCGCCGGCAACGCCTGCTGTTCCACGGGGGCGGAGGTGCCCGGGGCGCCCAGCGCGCCGACGGGCGTGACCTGCAGGCGCACGGTGGGCCCCGGGTCCTGCGGCATCTGCACGGTGTACTGCTGGCCGGCGAATTCGTAGGTGACGTTGTAGGCGACCGTGCGGTTCTCGTAGAAGGTCTGGGTGGTGCACTGCTGCACGTTCTGCGCATAGGCCGGGCCGCTCTCGACCCGGTTGCCCACCATGGCGCCGGTCACCGCGCCGATGGCCGTGGCGGCGGCGCGGCCCGTGCCATGGCCGATGGTGTTGCCGAGCAGGCCGCCGGCGATGGCGCCGATCACGCTGCCGGCGCCGGTGGTGGCCGGCTGCTCCACGATGGCGGGCTGCTGGCTGCAGGTCTGCCGCGGCACGGCCACCTGCTGGATGACGGGGGTGCTGGAGAGGACGCGGCCCACCGCTTCCTGGGCCTGGGCCGCGCCCAGGCCGGCCAGCGCGGCGGCACAGAAAAGAACAGGTTTTTTCATGAGGTCAGGCCTCCTGCGAGGGGATTGCGGAAATTCTAGGCAGGCCGGGCGTGCCTGAGCTGCGCGCTCGGTAAAGCGCCGGTAAAAGTTGGGAACGGCGGCGCTGCTCAGCGGCGGGCGCGCAACGCCCAGGCCTGGGGCTCGAAGCCCACCGTGACCG
>CAZZAW010000272.1:0-3541 GCA_964652405.1 uncultured Ramlibacter sp. | reverse complement strand
ATGCGCTGGCCGGCCTGCAGCCGCGCGACCACCGCCTGCGCGGCTTCGGCTTCGTTGTGCTGGTGCAGGGCCAGCAGCTGGCTGCCGGGCCGGTCGATGCCGTAGGCGCGCAGCAGGGTTTGCGTGTGGCGGGTGTCCTCGCACGCGACCGCGTCCACGGTGGCCAGCACGTGCAGCGCGCGCAAGGTGATGTCGGCGAGGTTGCCGATGGGCGTGGCCACGACGTACAGCGCGCCCTGCGGATAATGCTGCGGGCCCGCTGCCTCGCGCGCGGCGGCCAGGACGGAAGCAAAAGAAGGGCTCAAGGGGGGACTTTCGTTGAACGCCACGACCACCACCAAGCAGGCCGGCGACGCCGCCGAGGACCGCGCGCTCGCCCACCTGACCGCGGCCGGGCTGCGCCTGGTGCAGCGCAATTATCGGACCCCGGGCCGTGGCGGCGGCGAGATCGACCTGATCCTGCGCGAGCCCGGCGGCACCCTGGTGTTCGTGGAAGTGCGGCGGCGCGCCAGCGCGGCTTTCGGCGGCGCGGCGGCGAGCGTGGGCGCGGTCAAGCAGCGCCGCATCGTCTTCGCCGCGCGCCACTACCTGATGCGGCTGCCCAGCCCGCCGCCCTGCCGCTTCGACGTGGTGGCCGTGGAGGCCGGGCGCATCGAATGGATACGGGCCGCCTTCGACGCGGGCTGAGCAAGCGGCCAGTTATCATCCCCGGCCATGCTCGAACAACGCATCCAACAGCACTTCATCGACAGCGCCGACCTCAAGTACCAGGCGGCGCAATCGCTGAGCAAGCCGATCGCGGCGGCGGTGCAGGCCGTGCTGGCCTGCGTCACCAGCGGCGGCAAGGTGCTGGCCTGCGGCAACGGCGGCTCGGCCGCCGACGCGCAGCATTTCTCGGCCGAGTTCGTGGGGCGGTTCGAGCGCGAACGCCCCGAGCTGGCCGCGGTCGCGCTGACCACCGACACGTCCGCCTTGACGGCGATCGCCAACGACTACGGCTATGACCGCGTGTTCTCCAAGCAGGTGCGCGCGCTCGGCCAGGCCGGGGACGTGCTGGTGGCGATCTCCACCAGCGGCAACTCGGCCAGCGTGCTGGCGGCCGTGGAAGCCGCGCACGAGCGCGAGATGACCGTGATCGCCCTCACCGGCCGCGGCGGCGGCAAGATGGGCCAGGCGCTGCGCGAGACCGACGTGCACATCTGCGTGCCGCACGAGCGCACGGCCCGCATCCAGGAGGTCCACATCCTCGCCCTGCACTGCATTTGCGACGGCGTGGACGCCCAACTGCTTGGAGAACAGGAATCCCCGACATGAGAACCCTCCGCACCCTCGTCCCCGCCCTGCTGGCCGCCACGGTCGCGGTTGGCACGCTGACCGCTTGCGCCCCGCTGGTGCTGGGCGGCGCCGCCGTGGGCACCCTGGTCGCCATCGACCGCCGCACCTCGGGCGCGCAGCTCGAGGACGAAGGCATCGAACTGAGGGCCGGCGCCCGCATCCGCGACACGCTGGGCGCGCGCAGCCACATCAACATCACCAGCTACAACCGCCAGGTGCTGCTCACCGGCGAGGTGCCCAGCGAGGCCGACAAGCAGCAGGCCCAGCAGATCGTCTCTCAGGTGGAGAACGTCAAGTCGGTCGTGAACGACCTGGCGGTGATGGGCAACTCCAGCATCGCCCAGCGCTCGGCCGACACGCTGACCACCGGCAAGGTGCGCGCTTCCTTCGTGGACGACAAGCAGCTGTCGGCGCCCGCGTTCCGCGTGGTCACCGAGCGCGGCACCGTCTACCTGATGGGCCGCGTGACGCAGCGCGAGGCCGACCGCGCCACCCAGATCGCCCGCTCCATCAGCGGCGTGCAGCGCGTGGTGCGCGTGTTCGAGATCATCAGCGAGCAGGAACTGCAGCAGATCCAGCCCCGGCGTTGACCCCCACGTCGTCATGCCGGGCCTGACCCGGCATCCACCGTCGTGTGCAGGCGATGCATGGATTGCGGGTCAAGCCCGCAACGACAAGCCCCGCCTTACTTCAATCGCTTGATCAGCGACGACGTGTCCCAGCGGTTGCCGCCCATGTTCTGCACGTCGGCGTAGAACTGGTCCACCAGCGCGGTGACCGGCAGCCGGGCGCCGTTGCGCTTGGCTTCGTCCAGCACCAGGCCCAGGTCCTTGCGCATCCAGTCCACGGCAAAGCCGAAATCGAACTTGCCTTCGATCATGGTCTTGCCGCGGTTGTCCATCTGCCAGCTCTGGGCGGCACCCTTGCCGATGACCTCCAGCACCTGTTCCATGTTCAGACCGGCCTTCATGCCGAAGGCGATGGCCTCGGACAGGCCCTGCACCAGCCCGGCGATGCAGATCTGGTTGACCATCTTGGCCAGCTGGCCGGCGCCGCTCTCGCCCAGCAGGGTGAAGGCGCGCGAGAACGCCATCGCCACCGGCTTGGCAGCTTCGAAGGCCGCCGCGTCGCCGCCGCACATCACTGTGAGCATCCCGTTCTGGGCGCCGGCCTGGCCGCCCGAGACCGGCGCGTCCACGAATTGCAGGCCCTGTGCCTTCGCTGCCGCGGAGAGTTCGCGCGCGACGTTGGCTGACGCCGTGGTGTGGTCCACCAGCACCGCGCCCTTCTTCATGCCGGCGAAGGCGCCGTCAGCGCCCAGCACCACGGAGCGCAGGTCGTCGTCGTTGCCCACGCAGCAGAACACGAAGTCGCAGCCCGCCACCGCCTCGCGCGGCGTGGGGGCCGAGCGGCCCTTGAACTCGCCGGTCCAGGCCTGGGCCTTGGCGGCGCTGCGGTTGTAGACGGTCACGTCGTGCCCGGCCAGCGCCAGGTGCCCGGCCATGGGGAAACCCATCACGCCCAGCCCGAGGAACGCGACCTTGCGGGCGGGAGTGGAGTCGTAAGTTTTCGGATTCGTGCTCGGCATGGTGGAAAGCCTCGTGAGGGTGGAGGCCGGATTCTGCCGCAAGGCGACACAATGGGCGTTCACCGAAGGAGCCGCCCCATGTACCAGCAGATCCTCGTTCCCGTGGATGGCAGCGAGCCGTCCGACCATGCGCTGAAGACCGCGATCGCACTGGCCCGCGAGAGCGGCGGGCGGCTGCGGCTGCTGCACATCATGGACCAGGCCGCCTACCTGCCGGGGCTGGACCCGTCCGGGGGCTCCTCGGGGGCGCTGTTCGGCGCGCTGCAGGACAGCGGCCGGCAGATCCTGGCCAAGGCGCAGGCCGCTGCCGAGGCGCAGGGCGTGGCGGCGGACCACGTCTTCCTGCAAGGCCTGGGCTCGCGGCTGGGCGATGCGGTGGCCAAGGCGGCCACGGACTGGGGCGCGGACCTGATCGTGGTGGGCACGCACGGCCGCAGCGGGCCCAGCCGCCTGCTGCTGGGCAGCGGCGCCGAGCAGATCATCCGGCTGGCGCCGGTGCCGGTGCTGGTGACCCGCTGAGCCGGGTCAGACGATCGCCAGGTGCTCGGTGCCCGAGGCCAGGTCCTGGGTCTTGGCGCGCTGGCTGTTGAGCTTGATCTGCAGCCGCAGGTCGTTGAC
>CAZZAW010000271.1:0-3548 GCA_964652405.1 uncultured Ramlibacter sp. | reverse complement strand
CGCTGCCAGCATGGCCGCTGCGGCGAGCACCGCCGTGAAACCAAAAAAATGCTTGCGCGTGATCCTGGCCATCTCTGCGTCCACCTCTTCCTCGTGTAGGAAAAAGATTACACGATGGACGCGAATCTGGCGACCGGCGCGACCCGGCAGGGCCCCGGCCAGGGCCCCTAGCCTGCTAGAGCATCCCGTTTTTGCAACAGGCGCTGTTGCGCCTCCTGGTACTCGCGCTTCAGCCTGGCCACGTAGTCCGCCGTGGAAGTGACGGCCGTGACGGCACCGATCCCCTGGCCGCAGCCCCAGATGTCCTTCCAGGCCTTCTTGGCGCCACCCTCCCCGCCGAAATTCATCTTGCTGGGGTCGCTCTCGGGCAGGTTGTCGGGGTCGAGGCCGGCGGCCCGGATCGAGGGCTTGAGGTAGTTGCCGTGCACACCGGTGAACAGGCTGGAATAGACGATGTCGTCGGACGTCCCGTCCACGATGGCCTGCTTGTAGGCGTCGGAGGCGCGGGCCTCATGGGTGGCGATGAAGGCCGACCCGATGTAGGCGAAATCAGCGCCCATGGCCTGCGCCGCCAGCACGGCGCCACCCGTGGAGATGGACCCCGACAGGGCGAGCGGGCCGTCGAACCACTGCCGGATCTCCTGCACGAGCGCGAACGGGCTCTTCACGCCGGCGTGGCCGCCCGCACCGGCGGCCACGGCGATGAGTCCGTCCGCGCCCTTCTCGATCGCCTTGCGGGCGAACATGTTGTTGATGATGTCGTGCAGCACGATGCCGCCATAGCTGTGGATGGCGTCGTTCACGTCAGTCCGGGCGCCCAGGGACGTGATGATCACCGGCACCTTCCACTTGACCACCATCTCCATGTCGTGCTCGAGCCGGTCATTGCTCTTGTGCACGATCTGGTTGATGGCGAACGGCGCCGCCGGACGGTCCGGGTGGGCGCGGTTGTGGGCCGCCAGTGTTTCGGTGATCTCGTGCAGCCACTCGTCCAGCTGCGAGGCCGGCCGGGCATTGAGCGCCGGCATCGACCCGACGATGCCCGCCTTGCACTGCTCGATCACGAGCTTGGGGTTGCTGATGATGAACAGTGGCGAGCCGATCACCGGCAGCGCGAGGCCCTGGAGGGCGCGGGGCAGTTGGGACATGGGGTCTCCGGAGGGCTAGAAAGCTTCGGCGGGCAGCGCCGTGACGCTGTCGGCGCCTTCGACGATGCTGTCGCGCAGGCCGGGCGCCTTGGCGAGGATATGGTCGGCGTAGAAGCGCGCCGTGGCGATCTTGGCCTTCATGAAATCCACGTCCTCGCCCCTGGCTGCCAGGTCCTGCGCGGCCAGCAGCGAGCGCGCCAGTTGCCAGCCCGCGACCACGTTGCCCGCCAGCATCAGGTAGGGCACCGAACCGGCGAACACGGCATTGGGACTGGCCTTGGTCTGGCCGGCCACGAAATCCACCACCTGCACCAGCGCCTGGCGCGCGGCCGACAGCCGCTTGAGCACGGCCTTCGCGGCATCACTGCCGTTGCGGGCCAGCTCGGCCTCGGTCTTCTCGATCTGTGCGGCGATCGCACGCGCGGTCTGCCCGCCGTCGCGCGCCGTCTTGCGGCCCACCAGGTCGTTGGCCTGGATCGCCGTCGTGCCTTCGTAGATCGGCAGGATGCGGGCGTCGCGGTAGTACTGCGCCGCGCCGGTCTCCTCGATGAAGCCCATGCCACCATGGACCTGCACGCCCAGCGACGTGACCTCCAGGCTCATCTCGGTGCTGTAGCCCTTGACCAGCGGCACCATGAATTCGTAGAAGGCCTGGTTCTGCTTGCGCACCTCGCCATCGGGATGGTGGTGCGCCGCGTCGTAGGCCGCCGCGGCCACCGTCGCCATCGCCCGGCAGCCTTCGGTGTAGGCCCGCATGGTCATCAGCATGCGCTTGACGTCCGGGTGGTGGATGATGGGCGCGCTGGCGTTGATAGAGCCGTCCACCGGCCGCGACTGGATGCGGTCCTTGGCATAGGCCACGGCCTTCTGGTACGCACGCTCGGCCACCGCGATGCCCTGCACGCCCACCGCGTAGCGGGCCGCGTTCATCATGATGAACATGTACTCCAGGCCGCGGTTCTCCTGGCCTACGAGGTAGCCCACGGCGCCGCCCTTGTCGCCGAACTGCAGCACGGCGGTCGGCGAGGCCTTGATGCCCAGCTTGTGCTCGATGCTCACGCAGTGCGCGTCGTTGCGCGTGCCCAGCGAGCCGTCCTGGTTCACCAGGAACTTGGGCACCACGAACAGGCTGATGCCCTTGACGCCTTCGGGCGCCCCCGTCACCCGGGCGAGCACCAGATGGACGATGTTCTCGGCCATGTCGTGCTCACCGTAGGTGATGAAGATCTTGGTGCCGAACAGCTTGTACGTGCCGTCGGGCTGCGGCTCGGCCCGGGTGCGCACCAGGGCCAGGTCGCTGCCGGCCTGCGGCTCGGTCAGGTTCATGGTCCCGGTCCACTCGCCGCTCACCAGCTTCTCGAGGTAGACCGCCTTGAGCTCGTCGGAACCCGCGGTCAGCAGGGCCTCGATCGCGCCATCGGTCAGCAGCGGGCACAGCGCAAAACTCAGGTTCGCGGAATTCAGCATCTCGCCGCAGGCCGCGCCTATGGTCTTGGGCAGGCCCTGCCCGCCGAAATCCACGGGGTGCTGCAGCCCCTGCCAGCCGCCCTCGGCGTACTGCCGGTAGGCGTCCTTGAAGCCGGGCGTGGTGGTGACCTGCCCGTCCTTCCAGCTCGAGGGGTTCTTGTCCCCTTCCACGTTGAGCGGCGCGACCACGCCCTCGTTGAACTTCGCGCATTCCTCCAGCACGGCCTGCGCCGTGTCGAAGCCGGCTTCCTCGAAGCCGGGGATCTTTGCGATCTCGTCGATGCCCGCCAGGTGGCGGATGTCGAAGAGCATGTCCTTGACGGGGGCGCGGTAGCTCATGGCGTCACAGGGCTTTCACGAGTTCCGGAACGGCGGCGAACAGGTCCGCTTCCAGGCCGTAGTCGGCCACGCTGAAGATCGGCGCTTCGGGATCCTTGTTGATCGCGACGATCACCTTGGAATCCTTCATGCCGGCCAGGTGCTGGATGGCGCCCGAGATGCCCGCGGCGATGTACAGCTGCGGCGCGACGATCTTGCCGGTCTGGCCGACCTGCAGGTCGTTGGGCGCATAGCCCGCGTCCACGGCGGCACGGCTGGCGCCGATGGCGGCGCCCAGCTTGTCCGCCAGGGGGGTCATCACTTCATTGAACTTCTCGGCGCTGCCCAGCGCCCGGCCGCCGGAGACGATGACCTTAGCCGCCGTCAGCTCGGGCCGCTCGCTCTTGGCGATCTCGTTGCCCTCGAACTTGCTCTTGCCGCTGTCGCCCACCGCGGTGGCGGTCTCGACCGAAGCGCTGCCACCCGTGGCGGCCGCGGCGTCGAAGCCGGTGGTGCGCACCGTGATCACCTTGGTGGCGTCCTGGCTCTGCACCGTCGCAATGGCGTTGCCGGCGTAGATCGGGCGCTCGAAGGTGTCGGCGCTTTCGACCTTGG
>CAZZAW010000270.1:0-3571 GCA_964652405.1 uncultured Ramlibacter sp. | reverse complement strand
CCGCCGCCTACGGCCACTTCGGCCGCGAGGAGCCGGAGTTCACCTGGGAGCGCACCGACAAGGCAGCGGCCCTGCGCGCGGCAGCAGGCCTCAAGTAACCGGTTTTCAGGCCAGATCGGCTCCCAGCCCGCACCGGGCCAGCATGAGCCGCTATGGTTTCCATAGCGGCTTTTTCGTTCCTAGGCGGCCCGCTTCTTGTGCTCCGGCCGGATCGTCCAGGAATAGATCGTCTTGTTGTCCACGCGCTCGGTGCGCTCGGGCGGCCACTCCTCGCCCATGTCGAAGGCGTGCGAGACCACGCGGGTGCCCACCTTCAGCTGCCGCCACAGCTGCGGCCGCAGCCGCTTGTTGATGTCGGGCAGCAGGTAGAGCGTGACCACCGTCGCCTCGGAGAAGTCGGACTGGAACAGGTCGCCGACCTTGAATTCCACCCGGTCGGTCACGCCGGCGTCCCTGGCGTTCTGGTTGGCCTCGCGGATGCGTTCCGGGTTGATGTCGATGCCCACCCCGCGCGCCCCGCGCTTGGCCGCGGTCACCACGATGCGGCCGTCGCCGCAGCCCAGGTCGAACAGGCGGTCGTTGCGGCCGACCTTGCCCATCTCCAGCATCTTGTCCACCACCGGCTGGGGCGTGGGCACGTAGGGCACGTCGAGCCGGGGCGGCGCCTCGGTCGTCTGGCTCCAGGCCAGGCGGGGACTGGCCACGAGCCCCAGCAGGGCGAGCAGCGCGGGACGGCGGGTCCAGAGGGTGTCCATGAAGAAGCTCCTTTCAGCGAAGGTGCTGGCTTGGCGCCAGCCGGCCCCGGTGCGGCACCATGCCCACCAGCCAGAGGATCACGCCGCCCAGGGCCAGCACGGCCACGCCGATCCAGGCGGCGTTCAGGCCGCCCAGGGACTGGCTGTACACGTACGACAGGCTGGACCACAGCATGTAGGCGCAGGTGGCGCAGAACAGGGCCGGCAGCAGCGGGTAAAGCGGCACCCGGAACGGGCGCTCGACGTGGGGCTCGCGGGCGCGCAGCACGAACAGCGACAACCCGGTCAGCAGGAAGAACAGCCAGAACACCGGCGCGGTGAATTCGACCATGGAGCGGAAGCCGCTGCCCGTCCAGGCGCCCAGCAGCACCAGCAGCAGCGCGGCCACGTTCTGCAGCAGCATGGCATTGGCGGGCGTGCCGCGCCGGGCGTCCCACAGGGCGAGCTTCTGGAGGGCCGGCCAGTCGCGCCCGACGGCGTAGTTGGTCCGGGCGCCCACGATCATGGTGGCGTTGATCGAGGTCACGGCCGCGATCGCCACGAGCACCGAGATCACCTTCTCGCCCACCGGCCCGAAGGCCCGCCGCATGAGGTCGGCCGCCAGTGCCTCGGACTTGGCCATGCCTTCCAGGCCCAGCCCCCGCCAGTAGGCCCAGGTGACCAGCAGGTACAGCGCGGTGATGATGAGGATGGAGAGCACCAGCGCCCGCACCATGTTGCGGCGCTCGTCCTTGAGCTCGGCGCTGATGTAGCCGGCCTCGTTCCAGCCGCCGTAGGTCAGCAGCACGAACACCATCGCCAGCCCGAAGGAGGCCAGGCCGGGACCGGAGCCCGCGGCCGCTGGCGCAGCAGCCGCCGGCATCTGCGGCGCGACCGACCCCGCGGTCAGCCACAGCGCCGCCACCACGATCAGCAGCAGGCCGCCCACCTCCATGCCGGTCAGCCAGCTCTGCGCCGAACAGCCGGCCTTGACGCCGCGGGAGTTCACCCACCACAGCACGGCGATCGCGGCCAGCGCATACACGGCCGGCCCGCTGATCGCTCCGCCCAGGTCCAGTGGCGCCACCTGCTGCATGTAGTCGCCGAACACGAAGGCCAGCAGGGCGATGGAGCCGGTGGTGATGACCGAGAACCGCGCCCAGCCGAACAGGAACGACACCGAGCGGCCATAGGCGCGCTTGAGGAAGTGGTAGTCGCCGCCCGCGTGCGGGTACGCGGTGGCCAGCTCGGCATAGCACAGCGCACCGATCAGCGAGATCAGCCCGCCCAGCACCCAGGCGGCGAACATCCAGCCCGTGCTCCCCGCCATCCCGGCCACCATCGACGGCGCCTTGAAGATGCCGGCGCCGATGACCACGCCCACGATGAGCATGATGGCTTCGCGCAAGCCGAGGACGGCGGCCGGCTCTGGGCCGGCCCTGGCGGGGGATTGATCCATGGGGGCGTTCTCCGGGTGGCGCGGCCCATCCGCGCGAGCCCGGATCATCGAAGCCGCTCTTCCCGGCCGTATGTGGGACAGCAATGAAGCTGAACGTAGGACGAGGATTCGGCCGGGCTGCCGGCCCTACTGGAGCGCGACCTGCTGGCGCTCGACCTCCTGCCGCTTCATGGCCACGTAGGTCTGCCGGTCCATCTCGCGCAGCTGGCGCGGGTAGCGCTCCGTGGCCGTGAACCAGTCCTGGATCCGCCGCTCGGCCTGCTGCTCCCGCGGCGCCGACAGCGAGTCGAGGTAGGCGTCGATGGCCAGGTAGTAGCGCATGGCGTTGCGCTCCACGGCGCCGCGCATGCCCCCCGTGAGCAGCGGCTGGCCCTGGGCGTCGCGGCCGGCGATCGAGAAGCCCACCTTGTCCGCGCCCGCCGTGGCCAGGTAGGCCTGCATGGCGATGCGGCCCATGGTGCCGTAGCCGTACGAGTAGCTCAGGTGCATGAAGGTGCGGCCGCCTTCCAGCGGCACGGCCGAGACCACGATGCGGTAGTCGCGCGTGCCCACCGGCCCGCTGGGCGCGGACAGCCGGCTCTCGAAGTAGCCCGGGGACGCCGCGACCTTGCGGAAGCTGAAGTCGATGCGGTAGGCCTGCTCCACCGGCTGGTCGTACTTGCGGCCGATGCGCATCTGCAGCCCGGGCCCGGCCCCCGTGTCCTGCGAGTGGCAGTACTTGGTGTTGAACGGCAGGATGAGGATGCCGCACCAGTTGGCGGGATCCTGCAGCGCCTGGCTCACGGTGGCGAAAGGATGGTCCAGCACCGCGTGCACGTCGCCCTTGAGCACGCCTTCGGCTTCGGTCGATTCGATGTGCAGCGGCCGCTGGTAATGGTTGTTCCTCAGCTGGTCACGCAACTCCGCATGGCGCATGCGCAGCGCGCCCGCATCGGCCAGGACCCCGGCCGGCAGGGCCAGCGCAGCCGCCAGCGCCAGGGGCAAAAGGTTCTTTCGCATGCCCGCAGGTTGCGGCGGCACCGCCGGGCCGCCTGTAGGACGACGCAGTCACTGCCTGTGCGCCCGGTCTGGGCATCTCCTTCTCCTACGCGGGTTCCTAGTAACGGCTGACGGCCCAGTTCGCGCGAAGGCAGAAGATGACTGCATTGACACGCAAGGAGCATGAACATGGCTGCAGAAGACCGAGACCTGAACCGCGATCCCATCACCGATGAACCTGGCGCGCATCCCGTAGGCACGGGCGTAGGCGCGACCGGTGGCGCCGTGGCCGGCGCAGCCGCTGGCGTGATCGGTGGCCCGGTGGGCGTGGCCGTGGGCGGCGTGGTGGGCGGCGTGGTGGGCGCCGTCGTCGGCGGCCTGGCCGGCAAGGCCGCGGCCG
>CAZZAW010000269.1:2504-3578 GCA_964652405.1 uncultured Ramlibacter sp. | reverse complement strand
GTTCGGCATCGCCGCGAGCCTGGCCCGCCCCAAGCAGACCGTGGTGGTCGCAACAGGCGACGGTGCGTTCGGCTTCAACGCGATGGAGATCGACACCGCCGTGCGCCACAAGGCCCCTGTGCTCATCGCTGTCGCCAACAACGGCTCGTGGGCCATCGAGGTGCGCGACCAGCAGGAAACGCATGGGAAGGTGGTGGGCACGCGGCTTCAATTCGCCGACCACGCCGCGATGGCGCGCGCCTTCGGCATGCACGCAGAACGCGTGGAGAAGGCCGAGGACTTGCCCGCGGCCATCGAGCGCGCGATGGCCAACCGCCCGGCCCTGCTCGACATTCTCGTGACGCCGGAGGCCGCGTCTTCAGACGCCAAATCCGGGCTTGCGTGGGTGCCCGACCTGCAGCCGCTGGAGGCGTGGGACGAAGCGGAAAGAACGTGGCGAAACGGCTAGCATCGACGCATGAAGGTCCTCGCCGCACAGCCCAAGCTCGTCGAACTCGTGCAGGACGCGATCGTCGCCGAGATCGCGTCGGGAAAGCTGCCGCCCGGGGCCCGCATCATCCAGGAGCAGATTGCACAGGAGCTGGGCGTTTCCCGCCAGCCGGTGCAACAGGCTTTAGTCGTGCTGCGCAACCTGGGGGTGCTGCGTGACGCGCCCGGGCGCGGGTTGCAGGTGGCGCCGCTCGACCTCGAACACGTGCGCAACATGTACGACATGCGCTCCGTCGTCGAAGGCCTGGCGTTTCGAAAGGCAGCCGAGCGCAACGCCAGGCGCGCGGCAAAGGAAGGCCCTGCCTACATCGAAGCCGGGCGAGCGGCGGCGGCGAAAGGAGACATCGCGAAGATGATCGCCGCCGACATGGCTTTTCACGCGTTCATCTATGAGCTCTCCGGAAACCCGCTCGTGGCGCCCTCCATGGACACGCACTGGACCAACACGCAGCGTGTCATGGGCGAAGTGCTGATGCGCGACGAGCGGCCGCGCGACATCTGGGACCAGCACGAGAAGCTGCTGCACGCCGTGGCGAAAGGCGACGGCAAGCAGGCGGAATCTCTTGCGCGCGAACACATCGAACA
>CAZZAW010000269.1:0-2494 GCA_964652405.1 uncultured Ramlibacter sp. | reverse complement strand
ACTTCATGATCAACCGCCTCGCTCGAGAAGCGGGCGCAGGGGGCTAAGCGCGTCTGCGGGCCGAAGGCGACATCCAGCCGGATAAACATTCATTCAACGCCATCAACCTGGCGCTGGACGCGGCCTGGCGCTTCGAGCAGATGCCGCGCGAGTCCACCTCGACTGGCTGCAGGTCGCGGCCGAAGAGGCCCATCACTTCACGCTGCTGCGCGAGCACCTGGCCGCGCTGGGTTTCGCGTACGGCGACTTCGCCGCCCACGACAACCTCTGGGCCATGTGCGAGAAGACTTCGGGCGACGTGCTGGCGCGCATGGCGCTGGTGCCGCGCACGCTGGAAGCCCGCGGCCTGGACGCCACGCCGCAGATCCAGGACAAGCTGCGCCAGGTGGGCACGCCCGCGGCGCAGCGCGCGGTAGAGATCCTGGACGTCATCCTGCGCGATGAAGTGGGCCACGTGGCCATCGGCAACCGCTGGTACCGCTGGCTGTGCGAGCGGCAGGGCCTGGACCCGGTGGCGCACTACGCGGTGCTCGCCGACCGCTATGCGGCGCCGCGGCTGCACCCGCCTTTCAACGACGAAGCCCGCCGGCGGGCGGGGTTCAGCGAGCAGGAGCTTGCGCACCTGGCGGCGGGGCCCCCGGCAGGCTGAAACCGGTCCAGCGCTTCCCAAAGCCGTAGCAGTTGCTTACATTCTGATGAGCTCATCAGGAGAAGCGGCATGGAGCAACAGGAACGACAGCAAATCCAGGCCATCGTGCACAAGATGCTCGCGGCCATGGTCCAGTTGAAGGGGTCGGACCTCTTCCTCACGGCAGGCTTCCCGCCGGCGATCAAGCTCAACGGCAAGCTGACCAAGCTCAACGAGACTGCGCTCACGGCGGACCAGACCGCCAAGATGGCCCGCGCCGTCGCGTCCGAGAAGCAGTGGCAAAGCTACATCGACACCAAGGGCCAGAACTTCGCGATCACGCTGGAGGGCGTGGGCCGCTTCCGGATCAACATCTTCACCCAGCAGCAGCGCACCGGCATGGTGATCCGCGTCATCACGACCGAGATCCCCGACTTTGACCAGCTGAAGCTGCCGCCCATCCTGAAGGAGGTCGTGAAGGAAAAGCGCGGCCTGGTGCTCCTGGTGGGCGGCACCGGCTCGGGCAAGTCGACCACGCTCGCCGCCATGCTGGGCGTGCGCAACCAGGAAACCCATGGCCACATCATCACTATCGAGGACCCGGTCGAGTACGTGCACCCTCACAGGAACTGCATCGTCACCCACCGCGAAGTGGGCATCGACACGCAGGGCTGGTTCGACGCGCTCAAGGACACCCTGCGCCAGGCGCCGGACGTGATCCTGATCGGCGAGATCCGCGACCACGAGACCATGGAGTACGCGCTCAACTTCGCCGAGACCGGCCACCTGTGCATGGCCACGCTGCACGCGAACAGCGCCAACCAGGCGATCGACCGCATCGTGAACTTCTTCCCGATCGAGAAGCACGAGCAGGTGCGCAACGACCTGGCGCTGAACATGCGCGCCATCATTTCGCAGCGGCTGGTCCGCAAGATCTCGGGCGGGCGCGCCGCCGCGATCGAGGTCCTGCTGTCCACCTCGACCTCGCGCGACGCCATCGCCAAGGGCGAGATCGGCCAGCTCAAGGAGATCATGAAGAAGTCGGTCGAGCTGGGCATGAAGACCTTCGACCAGTGCCTCTACGAGCTGTACGACGCCGGCGAGATCTCGCTGCAGGAGGTGCAGGTCAACTCGGACGCCAAGAGCGAGCTGATGCTGCGCCTGAAGCTGGGCAGCAAGCGCTACTCCCGCGAAGAGCTGCTCAGCGGTGACGCCGCGACCGGCGGGCTGTCGCTGGAGCCGGACCCCGAGCCCGAAGAGGAGCCCACGGGCCCGCTGGTCGTCAACATCAAGAAACCGGAACCGCCGCCGCCCAAGGCCTGACGAGGAGCAGTCATGAACGAGTTCGACAGCATCGACGACCACTTCACGGCCTACGCGAAGCAGCTGGCCGAGGACCCCGCGGCCCGCTTCCAGGCCATGCGCAACTGCTCGTTCTTCGGGCCCGTGCCCGACGACTGGCTGCGGCGCATGTCGGACCTGGCGCAGGTCCGGACCTTCCGCTCCGACGTCTCGGTCACCTCGCAGGACGAGGCCATGAGCGCCTTCTACGTGATCCTGTACGGCTCGGCGGAGGCGTTCCGCAACGGCAAGGTGGTGGGCACGATCGCGACGGGTGACTGCTTCGGCGAAGGCATCTTCTTCGCGCTGGAGCAGGCGCATGCCATCGCGCACCTGACGCGGTTCCTCGATCACGATGATGCGCAGGGTGTCGCGCAGGCCGCCGTTGTCACCGGTGTCGGCAATCGCGATCCACGAGCGTCCCTGCCAGCGGAACGTGGCCAGGTCTTCCCAGTCGATGTTGCGCGCGTCGGCGACCTTGAAGGTCGCCACGTGCTGGTGGTGATGATTGAACGCGCAGACGCA
>CAZZAW010000268.1:0-3628 GCA_964652405.1 uncultured Ramlibacter sp. | reverse complement strand
TGCGGCTCCACGATCAGGAACCACACGATCAGCGCGCCGAAGATCATGAACTCGGCATGCGCGATGCCGGCCGTGGAGATGGTCATGCCCACCACCCCGGCCAGCACCGGCAGCGCCTGGTTGAGCACGATGGGGAGGACCACGATGAAGGCGGCGCCGAAGAAGCTGCCCATGATGGAGCCCAGGCCGCCGATGATGACCATGAACAGCAGGCGGAACGACATGTCCACCGAGAACGCGGCCGGCTCCCAGGCGCCCAGGTAGACGAAGGCCCAGAGCGCGCCGGCGACGCCGATGATGAAGGAGCTGACCGCGAACGCGCTGAGCTTGGCGTACATGGGGCGGATGCCGATCACGGCAGCGGCCACGTCCATGTCGCGGATCGCCATCCACTCGCGGCCGATGGCGCTGCGCACCAGGTTCTTGGCCAGAACGCCCATGACCAGGAGCACGGCCAGGCAGAACAGGTACTTGGAGGCGGCGCTCTCGATCGGAAGGCCGAACACCTGCAGGTTGGACACCGAGACCGAGCCCGAGGGCGTGTCCATCGTGAACCACTTGATCCGCAGGAACATCCAGTCCGCGAAGAACTGGGCCGCCAGCGTGGCCACGGCCAGGTACAGGCCCTTGACCCGCAGGCTGGGCAGGCCGAACAGGATGCCGAACGCGGTGGCGCACAGGCCGCCGAGGATCAGCGCCGGGATCAGCGGCATGCCCTCGACACGGGCGAAGAAGTTGAAGGCGCCGTACGCGCCCACCGCCATGAACGCGCCCGAGCCCAGCGAGATCTGCCCGCAGTAGCCCACGAGGATGTTCACCCCCAGGGCCGCCAGCGACATGATCAGGAAGGGGATCAGGATGGCGCGGAACAGGTAGTCGCTGGCCAGCGCCGGCACCGCGACGAAGGCGACCAGCGCGATCGCCAGCATGGCCCAGCGGTCCTGCAGGATGGGGAAGATCTGCTGGTCGGCGCGGTAGCTGGTCTTGAACTGGCCGTTTTCCCTGTAAAGCATGCGAGTCTCCGGTCAGACGCGGTCGATGATCTTTTCGCCGAACAGCCCTTGCGGCCGCACCAGCAGGAACCCGAGAGCCAGGACATAGGCGAACCAGATCTCGATGCCGCCGCCCACCAGCGGGCCGAGGTAGACCTCGGAGAGCTTTTCCCCCACGCCGATGATCAGCCCGCCGATGATGGCGCCGGGCACCGAGGTCAGGCCGCCCAGGATCACCACCGGCAGCGCGCGCAGCGCCACCGTGGCCAGCGAGAACTGCACGCCCAGCTTGCTGCCCCAGATCATCCCGGCCACCAGCGCCACGACGCCGGCCACGCACCACACGATCACCCAGATGCGGCTGAGCGGGATGCCGATCGACTGCGCGGCCTGGTGGTCGTCCGCCACGGCCCGCAGGGCCCGGCCCGTGGACGTTTTCTGGAAGAAGAGGCTGAGGAAGGCCACCAGCGCGGCGGCGATGATGGCCGCGATCAGGTCTTCCTTGTTGATCAGGATGCCGCCCTGGAACACGTTCTCGAAGGCGATCACCGGGTCCTTGGGCATGCCGATGTCGATCTTGTAGATGCTGCTGCCGAAGATCGTCTGGCCCACGCCTTCCAGGAAGTAGGTGATGCCCAGCGTGGCCATCAGCAGCGTGGCGCCCTCCTGGTTCACCAGGTGCCGCAGCACCAGCCACTCCACCAGCCAGGCCACCGCGAACATGATGGCGCCGGCGATCAGGAAGGCCGCCACGTTGGCGAACACCCGGCTCTCGATGCCGGTCCATTGCGGGATCCATTCCGAGAAGCGGGCCATGGCCAGCGCCGCGAACAGCACCATGGCGCCCTGCGCGAAGTTGAAGACCCCGGAGGCCTTGAAGATCAGCACGAAGCCGAGCGCGACCAGGGAATAGAGCATGCCGGCCATCAGGCCGCCGAACAGTGTTTCGAGGAAGAATCCCATGTCAGTGGCTCGTTCCCAGGTAGGCCTTGATCACGTCGGGGTTGTTGCGGACTTCGGACGGCGTGCCGTCGCCGATCTTCTTGCCGTAGTCCAGCACCACCACCCGGTCACTGATGTCCATCACCACGCCCATGTCGTGCTCGATCAGCACGACGGTGGTCCCGAACTCGTCGTTCACGTCGAGCACGAAGCGGCACATGTCCTGCTTTTCCTCGACGTTCATGCCCGCCATGGGCTCGTCCAGCAGCAGCACCTGCGGCTCCATGGCCAGGGCCCGGCCCAGGTCCACACGCTTTTGCAGGCCGTAGGGCAGCTGCCCCACGGGCGTCTTGCGGTAGGCCTGGATCTCCAGGAAGTCGATGATGTGCTCGACGAACTCGCGGTGGCGGATCTCTTCCTTCTCCGCCGGCCCGATGCGCAGCGCCTGCAGGAACAGGTTGCTTTTGATGCGCAGGTTGCGGCCGGTCATGATGTTGTCCAGCACGCTCATGCCCTTGAACAGGGCCAGGTTCTGGAAGGTCCGCGCCACGCCCATCTCGGCCACCTGGCGGCTCTTCATGTGCCGGAAGGTCTTGCCGCGGAAGGTGATCTGGCCCTGCTGGGGCTGGTAGACACCGTTGATGCAGTTGAGCATGGAGCTCTTGCCTGCGCCGTTGGGGCCGATGATGGCGCGGATCTCGTGCTCGCGCACGTCGAAGCTGATGTCGGTCAGCGCCTTCACGCCGCCGAACGACAGGGAGATGTTCTGCACGTCCAGGATCACGTCGCCGAAGGCGCGGCGGGCCGTGGGCGCGCCCGTCTGCTGGGCGATGACGGCGGCGTCGGTCATGGTGTTCATGCGGCGGCCTTCACGCTGTCGAAAGTCCGGGTGTCCACGATGCGCAGGGTGGCGCTCACCTTGCCGGTGCGGCCGTCCTCGAACTTCACCTGGGTCTCCACGTACTGCTCGCTCTTGCCGCCGTACAGGGCGTCCACCAGCACCTGGTACTTCTCGGCGATGAAGCCGCGGCGAACCTTGTTGGTGCGGGTCAGCTCGCCGTCGTCGGCGTCCAGCTCCTTGTGCAGCACCAGGAAGCGGCTGATCTGCGAGCCGGCCAGGCGCTCGTCGGCGGCCAGGTCGGCGTTGACCTTCTCCACGCACTCCTTGATGAGCTGGTACACCTCCGGCTTCTGCGCCAGGTCGGTGTAGCCGGCATAGGGCAGGCCGCGCCGCTCGGCCCAGTTGCCCACGGCGTCGAAATCGATGTTGACCATCACGCAGACCCGGTCGCGGCCGTCGCCGTAGGCCACGGCTTCCTTGATGTGGGGAAAGAACTTGAGCTTGTTCTCCACGTACTTGGGGGCGAACATCGCGCCGTCGTTGGCGCCGCCGGCGATGCGGCCCACGTCCTTGACGCGGTCGATGATCTTCAGGTGGCCCTGGGCGTCGATGAAGCCGGCATCGCTCGTGCGGTACCAGCCGTCGGCGGTGAGCACTTCAGCGGTGGCCTGCGGGTTCTTGTAGTAGCCCTTGAGCAGGCCGGGGGAGCGCACCAGGATCTCGCCGTTGTCCGCCACCTTCACTTCCACGCCCTGGATCGGAACGCCGACCGTGTCGGCCCGCGCCTGGTCGTCCGGTTGCAGGCACACGAACACGGCGGTCTCGGTCGAGCCGTACAGCTGCTTGAGGTTGA
>CAZZAW010000267.1:0-3695 GCA_964652405.1 uncultured Ramlibacter sp. | reverse complement strand
ATTTCCCGGGCCACGGCGATGAACGCCCGCCAGGGCTCCTCCAGGAAGCCGCCGTCCGCCGGCGCCTCGGTGGGAGCGACCCGCAGCGCACCCAGCAGCTGCGGCGTGGGGGGCGCGTAGTAGAGCTGCGCCAGCAGCCCGTACACCTCGGCGCGGGCGGTTTCCTCGTCCAGCGCGGACGACACCGGGATGGCCGGCTTCATAGGTCGTTGATCCTCGCCTCGTCGGTGGCCGAGTAGATGTCGATCACCCGGCAGTCGGAGCACATCTTCAGGCGTTCCAGCGCGGCGCCCTGGAACATGGAGTGCCCGGCCAGCTTGCCCAGCATGGCCTCGACCGCCTTGAGCGTGCCGAAGGGCTTGCCGCAGCGCACGCACCCGTAGGGCTGGGTTTCGTTGAGCACCCGGGCTTCCTTGCGCTGGGGGGTGAGCAGCAGCCGCGGCACCAGCGTGATGGCGTCTTCCGGGCAGGTGGCGGCGCACAGCCCGCACTGCACGCAGTTCTTCTCGATGAACCGCAGCTGCGGCAGCTGGGGGTTGTCCTGCAGGGCGCTGGCTGGGCAGGCGCTCACGCAGCTCAGGCACAGCGTGCACCTGTCCTTGTGGACCTCGATGCTGCCCAGGGGCGAGCCGGCAGCCGGCAGCGCGATGGCCTCGGGGCGCTGCGGCGCCTGCTCCACCAGGTGGTCCAGCGCCAGCTCCAGGGTGCTGCGCTTTTCCGGCGCCAGCGCGAAACGGGCGGGCTGCGCCGGGCCGCGGGCAGGCTGGGTGGCCAAGGCCTGCAGCGCGGCATCCAGCGCCGCCGGAGTGCCGCCTGTGACCAGGTGCAAATGGCGGCCCGTGTAGCCCAGGCCCTGCAGGATGGCCTGCGCCACCGTCATCTGGGATTGCAGAGCGTCCAGGTACTGGGGCGCTTCCTCACCGGTGACCAGCACGGCCACCTGCGTGGCGCCCTGCGCGATGGCGGCCAGCCACAGGTCGATGCCGGTGCTGGCGGTGTGCCACAGCGCAAGGGGGATCACGTTGGCCGGCACGCCGGCGGCCCGGCCCAGCCGGGCCTCACGCCCCAGCGCCTCGACCAGTTCCAGGCCCCGCTCCTGGCTGTGCATGAGCAGCACGGGGTCCCGTCCGCCCGCCTTGGCATGGACGGACAGCAGGGTCTTGATGCGCACGCCCAGCTCGCTGGCCTTGGGGTAGGCATAGGTCAGCGCGCCGGTCGGGCAGACCGTGGTGCAGGCGCCGCAGCCCACGCAGAGGTTGGGGTTGACCTTGATCTGCTGGTGGCTCTTGTCCGAGCTGATGGCGGCGGCCGAACAGACCTCCACGCAGGCGTTGCAGCCCACGGTCTCGTTGCGGCTGTGCGCGCACAGCTTGGGCTTGTAGGCAAAGAACTTGGGCTTGTCGAACTCGCCGACCAGGTCACGCAGCTTGAGAAGGGTCCCCAGGTCGCGGCCGTCCCAGCGGAAGTACCCCTGGGGCGGCGCATGCTGCGCGAACGCCGGCTGCTCGCGCAGGTCCAGCACCAGGTCGAAGCTTTCGGTGCGGGTCTCGGGCTCGCGGCTGAAGTCGATAGCGCCTGCCGCATCGCAGGCCTTCACGCAGGCGCGGTGGCCGGTGCAGCGCGCCAGGTCGATCTGGTAGTCCAGGCCGATGGCGCCCTCGGGGCAGGCGGCCACGCAGGCGTTGCAGCGGGTGCACAGGTCCAGGTCGA
Organism: uncultured Ramlibacter sp.; assembly: GCA_964652405.1. Taxonomy (GTDB): domain Bacteria; phylum Pseudomonadota; class Gammaproteobacteria; order Burkholderiales; family Burkholderiaceae_C; genus Ramlibacter. The sequence goes on along the minus strand of CAZZAW010000267.1, from coordinate 1,985 downwards.
TGGGATTGGCGGCGCTCCAGCTGAGCTGGAAGGCGCCCAGCCACCCGGTCAGGCTGTCAATGCGACCGCCCAGCACCGGGAAGCGGCGCTCCTGCGGGCCGCCGCCCCCTTGCGTGAAGAGGGTGACGTCCAGGACGTCCGACACCAGCGCCGCGGCGCGCTCGGCATCCTGGAGCGGGCCGATCACCAGCAGCCGGCCCGTGCTCTTGTAGGTGACCGTGGCCACCGGTTCCGGGTCGGGCAGGCGGGCCGCGGCGATCAGGGCCGCGATCTTGGGAGTGGCCGCCTTGGCGTCCCGGCTCCAGCCGCCGGTTTCGCGGATGTTGACGAAGCGCAGGGGCGCGACCGCGCCTTCGGTCTGGGCGGCCAGCTCGGTGAACAGCCGCTTTTCCTGGGTGCAGGCCACCGTGACGGGCGCGCTGCCCTGCACCGCCTGCTGGAAGGCGCCGGCTTCGCGCCGGCACAAGGTGGAATGGAGCTTCAGCTCCTCATCGAGTGCCGTCCCCAGGTTCCGGGGGTCCAGCGGCATCGTCTTGTTGCAGTCGCAAATCAGGGTGGGCATGGGTGGTGGCGGCCGGTACAGCTTGGCTGGCCGCCCGCGACTGTGCCACGGTTTGCGCCTCGCGGTCATCCGCATCATCCCTCGGACCCTCGCCGGGCTTGGGCTTCTCCTCGAAGAGCTTGAGGAACTGCGCGCTCGCAAGGCTGCGCAGCATGGATTCGGGCATCGGGTCCGGCTTGGAGTAGTCGTCGATGTAGACGTCCATGCCGTCCATGACATTGAAGCGCGGATCGGCGAACAGCTTCTTCATCGCCGCGTTCTTCACCTCCGGCGCCACCTTGGGACCGGTGAACCGGCTGAAATCGGACGCGGGCGTGAGTTGCTGCACGTCTTCGAGGGTGGGCGGCGGAGGTTCGGGTGCGGCGGCAGGCTCGTCATTCCCGCGAAGGCGGGAATCCAGGGCGCTCTGGGTCCCCGCGTCCGCAGGGACGACGGGTGTCGCTTCCGCCGGCGGCTCCGGCGGCACTTCCCGGCCCTCCTTCACCTCCAGCTTGCGCCGCGACCAGCGGCCCAGGAAACCGTCAGCCATGGCCGCCTCCCCCGCCATAGGTCTTGCCGGTGGACACCGAGGCCGGGTTGCCGAAGCGGTCCTGCAGCGGCTTGAAGCTTTCCGGACGCTTGCGCTTCTTGGGCTCGGGCACGTAGTGCTCCTGCGCGAACGCCCGCATCCACTCGACCACCTCGGCGGGCGCAGGGACCTGTTCCACGGTTTCCTGCGCGTCCAGCCAGCGGCCGGCGTCGTGGTAGCTGAGCGTCACCATCGCCGGCCGCGCGAGGGGCTCGTCGGCGACCGTGGGCTCTTCCTCCATGCGCCACAGCACGAACCAGCAGGGCGCGGGCGTGGTGGCGTTCAGGAAGTACCCCTCGGCGTCGTCCCGGAACAGCTCGACCCGGAAGCCCGGGTGCAGCCAGCGCTGCTCGGCCGCATCGTCCACCAGCAGGCGCGGTTCGGTGCCGAACGCGTCCTCGTGCGGCACGACCTCGGCCAGCGACCAGCGCCACGGCTGCCAGCGGTTGTCCAGGCGCTCGCGCCGCATGATGACGGCCACGTCGAGATGGGGGCGATGGCTCACGGGCTCAGGCGCACGGCGCAGTATTTGAATTCAGGGATTTTGCCGAAGGGATCGAGCGCCGGGTTGGTCAGCAGGTTGGCCGCGGCCTCGGCGTAGGCGAACGGCATGAACACCGCGCCGTCGGGCGTGCCGTCGTCGCGGCGCACGTGGCAGCGCAGTTCGCCGCGCCGCGATTGCAGCCGCACGCCCTGCCCCGGCACCAGGCCCAGCCGCTGCAGCTCGGCGCCGTTGAGCGAACAGGTGGCGACCGGCTCGATGGCATCGAGCACCTGCGAGCGGCGCGTCATGCTGCCCGTGTGCCAGTGCTCCAGCTGGCGGCCGGTGATCAGCACCAGCGGGTAGTCGGCATC
>CAZZAW010000266.1:0-3751 GCA_964652405.1 uncultured Ramlibacter sp. | reverse complement strand
GCGAAAGCAGTCGACATGGAGAATGCCGCGAAGGCGATGAGGGCTAGCTTTTTCATGGTGCGTCCTGTTAAAGACTGCACGATAGGCCGGTGGCTGAGTCGTGCCGCTGACTTGTGAATTACAGATTTGTCAGGTGGGGGCAGGTCGACAAGGTCTACCTAAGCCGACCCAAGGCTATTGCGATTCGCCGATTGAAAACCCTTATCCAGGCCTCGTGCTCATCCTGAAGCAGTCGTACCACATCCTCCACCAGCTGATCGGACAGCGCCTTGGGGTCGCCGTGGATGAACTTGTTGCGGCTGTCCTGTACTCGCACCAGATGCCCGCCAATCTGCGGTGCACCCACTGCCGCGAGATCGTGCTGGTACTTTGTGCCAAACAGGATCTGATACAGGGCCCCCATGTGTACACCGACACCGTCATAGCGCCTTCGAAGGTCCGCTTGGACCGCTTCTGGGAGGCCCCGCAGGCCGAGTCTGACCAGGCGATCCATTCGCGTTTCGAAGTACGTCCAATAAAGGATGACCACCGTGCCTCTCGAGGACATCCCCGAAGCGAAGTGGTTTCCAGGCTCCTGTTGAGGTCTTGCCCACTCCCTTTCCATCAGTGCCAGGAATTCGTAGTCTTCTATACGGTCTTCGGCCCCCATGAAAGCGGCCGCAATCTCGAACTCCTCACCATTGGGGGTTGTGACTACTTTCGGGCGCGTGTCGAAGGGAGGCATGGCGCAGGCCGGGCATGGCTCAGTGGCTCGTCTGATGCCCCCGCACCCGCAGCGGACGTACCCCCACCACAGACTCGTCCAGGGCGTTCCCGGATCAAGCGCTTCAAACCACATTGTTCGCTCCGACATCGGGTTCAATATAGGTGGGCGTCGCCAACATCCTGGACCTCAGCGCCGAAACGGAACTCGGGCCCAGCTAGGCCGCGCGCGCTGCTCTCAGAGTTTTTGGTGTTGGCTTCGGCGTTGCGCGTTCGAGATCATTCAGGATTGGACATTCAGGGCGATGGTCGCCATGGCAGCAATGAATCAGGTGCCGCAACGCGTTGCGCATCTCCTCCAGTTCCTGAATTTTGCGTTCCAGCTCAGCAACATGCTCAGAGGCCAGCTTTTTGACGTTGGCACTGGAGCGGCGGCGGTCTTGCCAGAGCTTGACGAGCTGGGAGATCTCCGGAATCGAGAAGCCCAGCTCACGCGAACGCTTGATGAACTGCAAGGTATGAACTTCTGCCTGCGAATACACCCGGTACCCGCCCTCCGTACGATGGACCTTTGGCAGCAATCCCAGCATTTCGTAGTGACGGACCATTTTTGGCGTAACGCCGGCGCGAGAGGCTGCTTCTCCGATGTTCATTTCCAGATCACCCGTACTCATGCTGCCCTTCCTTTCCAGCGACGAAGCGTCAAGGCGTTGGCAACCACGCTTACGCTGGAGAACGCCATCGCGGCCCCGGCAAGCATGGGATTGAGCATTCCAAAGGCGGCCAGCGGAATGCCGACGATGTTATAGATGAATGCCCAGAACAGACCCTGCCTGATCTTTGAGTAGGTCCGGCGGGAGATGTCGATCGCGTCAGCCACGAGGCGCGGATCACCCCGCATCAGGGTCACGCCAGCAGCGTGCATGGCAACTTCAGTACCGGTGGACATCGAAAAGCCCACGTCGGCCGCAGCCAGGGCCGGTGCATCATTGATGCCGTCTCCCACCATGGCGACCGCCTGTCCGGACCTTTTGAGCTCAGCGACAACCTGGGCTTTGTCAGCCGGAAGGACCTCGGCGCGAACCTGGTCAATCCCCAGCTCAAGGGCAGTAACGCGGGCGGCGCCTTTGTTGTCGCCGGTGACCATGACAGCCTGAATGCCTTGTTGCCTGAGGCTTTCCACGGCCTCCTTGGCCGTCGACTTCGCTTCATCTCCAAACGCCAGGAGACCGACCAGCTGGGCCGGCTGCGACCCCGCAGCCAGCCAGGAAACCGTTCGGCCTTCGTTTTCAAGCTCCTGTGCGCGCGAGGCCAGTGGAGTCAAGTCCACGCCCAGCTCTTGCATCCAGCGCGAGCTGCCAAGGCTCAGAACTTGATCCTCTGCGAGAGCCGACACTCCCCGGCCCGCGACGGCCTTTGCACCGAGCGCGGGACCAAAGGCGATCTTGTTTTCCTTGGCGGCGTCCAAGACTGCTCGGGCTAGCGGGTGCTCGCTGGCAGATTGGATGCTCGCGGCCAGGCGCAAGAGCCTTGCGCGGTTTCCACCGGGGGCGTCGTACGCGACCAGACGGGGTTTGCCCTCTGTGAGCGTGCCGGTCTTGTCGAAAGCAACGACCCTCACATTGTGGGCGACTTCCAAAGCCTCGGCGTCCTTGATCAGGATGCCTCGACGGGCAGCCACCCCCGTGCCGGCCATGATGGCGGTAGGCGTGGCCAGTCCAAGCGCGCAAGGACAGGCAATAACCAGGACAGCGACGGCATTCAGAATGGCCCGCTCCCATTCTCCCGTGGCGAAACCCCAGCCAAGGAGAGTCAGCAAGGCGATGCCAAGCACAACTGGAACGAATATCTCGCTTACTTGGTCGACCAGACGCTGAATCGGGGCCTTTTTCGCCTGCGCCGACTCCACCATCCGGGCGATGCGCGAGAGTGTCGATTCGGCGCCGACTGCTGTCACCCGAGCCGCGATCAGCCCCTCGGCGTTCACGGACCCGCCCACAACTTTCGACCCTGGAGCTTTCGCCACCGGTAGGCTTTCCCCCGTGATGAGCGACTCGTCGATCTGTGTTGAGCCTTCGAGAATCTCGCCATCGACAGGTACGCGCTCACCTGGGCGCACTACTACCGTTTCGCCTACCCTGACCTCAGATGCCGGCACTTCGACCTCGCCTTGGGCGCGCCGCACACGAGCTTTGTCGGGCCGCAAGGCGTTCAGTGCGCGAATCGCCTCGGTCGTCTGGCGCTTTGCGCGGTGTTCCAGCCACTTTCCGAGAAGGACCAGGGTGATGACGACCGCCGAGGCTTCGAAGTAAAGGTGCAGCGCTTCGCCGTGCCCCGCATGCCCGATGTTTGCAAGGAGCAGGTACAGCGAGAGACCATAGCCTGCAGAGGTTCCCAGAGCGACTAGCAGATCCATGTTGCCCGCCCGTGCCTTCACCGCTCTCCACGCTGAGCGGTAAAAACGCGCTCCCAGCCAGAACTGAACTGGAGTGGCCAGCGCTAGCTGCCACCAGCCGGACAGTGCCCAGTTCGCACTGAACAGCATACCAAGCATGGGTAGAACGAGTGGGAGCGAAAGGGCCGCGGCAACAGCCACCGGCCACCAGTCGGGTAGCGACTGAGTTTTCGTTAGCGCTTGATCATCGGCCGCCTGCGGAGGTTTGGCCTGATAGCCCGCCTTTTCCACCGCGGCGATCAGCCGGGGCAACACTTCGTCGGAACGGCCGATGAACGTCACTTCAGCTTTTTCGGTGGCGAGGTTTACTTCGGCGCCAGTGACTTCCGGCAGTTTGCGCAGGGCTTTTTCCACGCGTCCCACGCATGAGGCGCAGGTCATTCCCTCGATGCCCAGACTGGTCTGCCCCTGGCGAACCGAGTAGCCTGCCTTCTCCACCGCACCCCGCAGCGTGGCCAAGTCCACCTCCGAAGAAGCCGCGACATTGGCGCTCTCGGTGGCCAGGTTGACGCTGGCGCTCTGCACGCCGGGCACTTTAGCCAGGGCTTTTTCCACTCGAGAGACGCAAGAGGCACAGGTCATCCCCTCAATCGG
>CAZZAW010000265.1:0-3753 GCA_964652405.1 uncultured Ramlibacter sp. | reverse complement strand
GCGAGCGCTACGAGTTCATGAAGTGGGGCATGCAGGCCTTCGACACCTTCGGCGTCGTGCCGCCGGGCTTCGGCATCGTGCACCAGGTCAACCTGGAGTACCTGGCGCGCGGCGTGCACAAGACTGCCGATGGCGTGTACTACCCCGACAGCCTGGTCGGCACAGACAGCCACACCACGATGATCAACGGCGTGGGCGTGGTGGGCTGGGGTGTCGGCGGCATCGAAGCCGAGGCGGCGATGCTGGGCCAGCCGGTCTACATGCTCACGCCCGACGTGGTGGGCTTCGAGTTGACGGGGCGGCTGCGCGAAGGCTGCACCGCCACCGACCTGGTGCTCACCATCACCGAGATCCTGCGCAAGCACAAGGTGGTGGGCAAGTTCGTCGAGTTCTTCGGCGAAGGCACCCGCACCCTGGCCGTGCCCGACCGCGGGACCATCGGCAACATGGCGCCCGAGTACGGCGCCACCATGGGCTTCTTCCCGGTCGACGACAAGACCATCGAGTACTTCCGGGGCACCGGCCGCACCAAGGAAGAGATCGACGCGCTGGAGGCCTACTTCCGGGCCCAGGGCCTGTTCGGCATCCCGCTGGCCGGCGAGGTGGACTACTCGCAGGTGGTCCGGCTGGACCTGGGCGACGTGACGCCCAGCCTGTCAGGGCCCAAGCGCCCGCAGGACCGCATCGAGCTCGGCAAGGTGGCGTCTCAGTTCGCGTCGCTGTTCAGCAAGCCGCAGTCCGAGAACGGCTTCAACAAGCCGGCGGAAACGCTGCAATCGCGCCACCTGCTGCACCTGGGCGGCGAGGCGCTGGACCCCAAGGTGCCGTCCAACCCGCCGGTCAAGCCGGCCGCGCTGGTCTCCGAGACGGAGATGGAATACAACAAGCCGACCCTGGCCTCGGCCCAGCACGAGGCGCCGTCCGCGCCCGCGGCCCCGGCCAACGTCACCATCGGCAACGGCGACGTGCTGATTGCCGCCATCACCAGCTGCACCAACACGTCCAACCCTGGCGTGCTGCTCGCGGCCGGCCTCCTGGCGAAGAAGGCGGTGGAAGCCGGCATGACGGTGCAGCCGCACATCAAGACCTCGCTGGCTCCCGGCTCGCGCATCGTCACCGAGTACCTGCAGAAGGCGGGCCTGCTGCCCTACCTGGAGAAACTGGGCTTCACGGTGGCGGGCTACGGCTGCACCACCTGCATCGGCAACTCCGGCGACCTGGCCCCCGAGATCAACGAGGCCATCACCAAGAGCGACCTGGTGTGCGCGGCGGTGCTCTCGGGCAACCGCAACTTCGAGGCCCGCATCCACCCCAACCTCAAGGCCAATTTCCTGGCGAGTCCGCCGCTCGTGGTGGCCTATGCGCTGGCGGGCACCGTGCTCAAGGACCTGATGACCCAGCCGGTGGGCAAGGGCCATGGCGGCAAGGACGTGTGGCTGGGCGACATCTGGCCTTCCAGCGAGGAAATCCACAAGCTGATGAAGCACGCGATGGACGGCAAGGCCTACCGCGAGAACTACGCCAAGGTGAAGGCCGATCCGGGCGCGCTGTGGCAGGGCATCCGCGGCATCACAGGCGAGACCTACGCCTGGCCGCCCAGCACCTACATCGCCGAGCCGCCGCTGTTCACGGATTTTGACCCCAGCCCGCCCACGGGGGGCGGCCAGGTGTCGGTGCGGCAGGCCCGCATCATGGCCCTGTTCGGCGACTCCATCACCACCGATCACATCTCGCCGGCCGGCTCGATCAAGGAGAGCTCGCCCGCCGGCCAGTGGCTGCTGGCGCACGGCGTCATGAAGCCCGACTTCAACAGCTATGGCGCCCGCCGCGGGAACCACGACGTGATGATGCGCGGCACCTTCGCCAACGTGCGCATCAAGAACCTGATGCTGCCGGCCGGTCCGGACGGGTCGAGAGAGGAGGGCGGGCTGACGCTCTACCGCGGCACCGACGGGAAGGCCGAGAAGATGTTCATCTTCGACGCGGCCATGAAGTACATCGCGGAGAACCGGCCCACCGTGATCTTCGCCGGCGAGGAGTACGGCACCGGCTCCTCGCGCGACTGGGCGGCCAAGGGCACCTACCTGCTGGGCATCAAGGCCGTGGTGGCACGCAGCTTCGAGCGCATCCACCGCAGCAACCTGGTGGGCATGGGCGTGCTGCCGCTGCAGTTCAAGGGCGCCGACAGCTGGGAGTCGCTGCGGCTGGACGGCTCCGAACTGGTCGACGTGATCCCGGATCCGCAGCTGCGGCCCCAGAGCGACGCCACGCTGGTCATCACGCGGGCCGATGGCCGCCGGGAAGAGGTCACGGTGACCCTGCGGATCGACACGCCCATCGAGGTGGACTACTACCGCCACGGCGGCATCCTGCCTTTTGTGCTCAGGCAACTGCTGGCAGTTGCATGAGCACGCAGGCAGTGCGCTTGTGGATCGACACGCGGCCGCGTGTCGAGGTGCTCAGGCACCTCCTGGCGGCGTGACGCAGGAGCTGCTGGTCGCCGGCGGCGGCATCGCAGGCCTGGCCGCGGCAGTCGCGGCCGCGCGGGCCGGCTGGCAGAGCCGGTTGTTCGAGCAGGCGGACGCATTCTCGGAAGTGGGCGCCGGGCTGCAGCTGGGGCCCAACGCCACGCGCATCCTCCGGGACTGGGGGCTGCTGGAAGCCGTGATGGCCCGGGCGGCCTGCCCCCGCCGCCTGCGGGTGCGCGATGCGCAGGACGGGCGGGAGCTTGGGAGCCTGGCCCTGGGGAGCCGCTTCGAAGAGCGCTACGGTGCGCCCTACCTGACCATCCATCGCGCCGACCTGCATGCGGCCTTGCTGGATGCGGTGCGGGAGGCGGGCACCCACCTGCATCCCGGTACGCGGGTACTGCAGGCGCAGTCGCTGACCGGGGCGGTGCGCGCGGCCACGTCGGCGGGCCAGGAAGTCGAGGCGGACGCCCTGGCCGTGGCGGACGGCGTGTGGAGCGGCCTGCGGCAGCGGCTGCTGGGCGACGGGCCGCCGCGTGCCACGGGGCATGTGGCCTACCGCGCGCTGCTGCAGGGGGACGCAGGCTCGGACGAGGTCACCGCCTGGCTGGGACCGCGCATGCACCTGGTGACCTACCCGGTCCGCCGTGGCCAGGCCCTGAACGTGGTGTGCGTGGTCCAGGGCGAGGGAGGTGACCCGCAGGACTGGGACCAGCCGGGGCCGCAGGAGGCGCTGCATCGCGCGGCCGGCCCGCTGTGCGCCGAGGCCGAAGGCCTCTTGCGCCGGGTGCCGCAGTGGCGGCTGTGGACGCTGCACGCGCGCGATCCCGTGGCCGCCGCGTCCACCATGGCCCAGGGCCGCCTGGCCTTGCTGGGCGATGCTGCCCATCCCATGCTGCCCTACCTGGCGCAAGGCGCCGGCATGGCCATTGAAGACGCTTTCGAGCTGGGCCGCGTGCTGGCCGCGGCCGACGGCCGCGTGATCGACGTGGAAACGGCCCTGCGGCGCTATGCGCTCAACCGCTGGGAGCGCTGCGCGCGGGTGCAGCGGCGTGCCGAGCGCAATGGGCGCATTTTTCACGCGGCCGGCGTGGTGCGCCGGGCCCGCAACCTGGCGATACGGGCGGCAGGCGAGCGTGTGCTCGACCAGCCCTGGCTGTACGGCTAGCGCAGCTCAGAGGTCGGTGCGGAGCTTCCAGATTTCGGGGAAGAGCACCACGTCCAGCATCTTGCGCAGGTAGCTCACGCCGCCGGTGCCGCCGGTGCCGCGCTTGAACCCGATCAC
>CAZZAW010000264.1:0-3762 GCA_964652405.1 uncultured Ramlibacter sp. | reverse complement strand
GCGTTGGCCCGGGGCGCCTCGCCCGGCGCAGCCGGGGCGGTGGCCTTCGGCGGGGCCGGGAAGAAGGTGGCGGCGCGGCCGTTGTGCAGCTGCCACTGGTCCCACAGCAGCACCATGGAGAAACCGAAGATCACCCACAGGATGGTGCGGCGAATGTCGTTCATGAACTCTTCTTGTGTGTGTTGGGGGAAAGCAGGCCGGTGAACAGGCCGGGCTTGTGCGCCGGGACCGGGTCCAGCCCGCCCTGGCACCAGGGGTGGCAGCGCACCAGGCGCGCCACGGTGAGATAGGCACCTGCCGCCGCGCCATGGCGGCGCAGGGCTTCGAGGGAATAGGCCGAGCAGGTGGGCTCGAAGCGGCAGGAGCCGCCGACCCAGGCCGAGAACAGCAGCTGGTAGCCGCGCACCAGGCCGATCAGGAGGCGCTGCATCACCGCTGCGCCCCGGCGAACAGCTGTTGCAGCTCGGCCCGCACCGCGCGCTTGAGCGCGTCGGAGGTGGCGCTCGGGAACTGCTGGCGGTCGAAGCCGGCGCGCAGCCGCACCACGTGGGCGGCGGCGGGCAACTGGGCTTCGAAATCCTGGCTCACGGTGTAGATCTGGCGTTTGATGGCGTTGCGGGTCACGGCGCGCTTGGCCCAGCGCTTGGGAATCAGCACCCCGATCCACGGCCCGGGCTCGGCGCCCCGGACAGCAAACAGGGCCTTCGCCCCTACGGGTTCAGGCCCTGTTCGGTGCAACGCGAAATGCGCCGTGCGGGAGACGGTGCTGCCGGCCATGACGGCCTGGAACTGGGCCCGCGTCTTCAGCCGGTGCACGGGCTCAGCCCCAAGGGGCAGGGCCTCAGACGGCCAGGCGCTTGCGGCCCTTGGCGCGGCGGGCGTTGATCACGGCACGGCCGCCGCGGGTCTTCATGCGGACCAGGAAGCCGTGGGTGCGGGCGCGGCGCACTTTGGAGGGTTGGTAGGTGCGTTTCATGTCAAAACTCGTTCTGGGGGTCTGAAGGGAACCCGCGATTATCGGCGAAAACCCCCAGCCCAGCAAGGCAAAAGGCCTCTCAGGGGCTTGCGGGCGGCTGTCAAGGTGGCGTTCCCGCGTGTGTGGACAAGGTCTTGATAAATTAGAATACAGCGTTTGCGTCGATGACAACTATCCACAAAGGCGGCAGCCAACAATGAGCGAGGGGCAACACAACAGCCTGGCAGCCGGGGCGGCGCTGGGGGCCGGCGGCAGCCTGTGGCAGGCCTGCATCGACCAGCTGGCGCAGGAACTGCCCGAGCAGCAGTTCAACACCTGGATCAAGCCCCTGGTGGCGCAGGTTTCCGACGATTTCTCCAAGGTCACCCTGTTCGTGGCCAACCGCTTCAAGCTCGACTGGGTGCGGGCCCAGTACTCCGGCCGCATCGCCGGCCTGCTGGAAAAGCTCTACGGCCAGCCGGTGCAGCTTGAGTTAGCGCTTGCTCATCGCGAAGCGCCCGCCAAGACTTACGCCGCGCCCGCCGCCCAGGAGCTGGGCCCGGCTCCGGAACCGGCCGACATCGCCGCCGACACGGCCGACACTGGCTTCAAGAACCGCCTGAACACCGCCCTGACCTTCGACACCCTGGTCGAGGGCACGGCCAACCGCATGGCCCGCGCCGCCGCCATGCACGTGGCCGGCACGCCCGGCCAGCTCTACAACCCGCTGTTCATCTACGGCGGCGTCGGCCTGGGCAAAACCCACCTGGTCCACGCTGTGGGCAACAAGCTCCTGGCCGACCGCCCCACGGCCAAAGTTCTCTACATCCACGCCGAACAATTCGTGTCCGATGTGGTTAAGGCCTACCAGCGCAAGACCTTCGACGAGTTCAAGGACAAGTACCACTCGCTGGACCTGCTGCTCATCGACGACGTGCAGTTCTTCGCCAACAAGGACCGCACGCAGGAGGAGTTCTTCAACGCGTTCGAGGCGCTGCTGGCCAAGAAGAGCCACATCGTCATGACCTCGGACACCTATCCCAAGGGCCTGACCGACATCCACGAGCGGCTGATCTCCCGCTTCGATTCGGGCCTGACGGTCGCCATCGAGCCGCCCGAGCTCGAGATGCGCGTGGCCATCCTGATCAACAAGGCTCGCGCCGAAAGCGCCGAGATGCCGGAGGAAGTGGCCTTCTTCGTCGCCAAGAACGTCCGCTCCAACGTGCGCGAGCTCGAAGGCGCCCTGCGCAAGATCCTGGCGTACAGCCGCTTCAACCAGAAGGAAATCTCCATCCAGCTGGCTCGCGAGGCCCTGCGCGACCTGCTGTCCATCCAGAACCGGCAGATCAGCGTGGAGAACATCCAGAAGACGGTGGCCGACTACTACAAGATCAAGGTCGCCGACATGTACAGCAAGAAGCGCCCGGCCTCGATCGCCCGGCCGCGCCAGATCGCCATGTACCTGGCCAAGGAGCTCACGCAGAAGTCGCTGCCCGAGATCGGCGAGCTGTTCGGTGGCCGCGACCACACCACCGTGCTGCACGCCGTGCGCAAGATCAGCGCCGAGCGCCAGACCGTGACCGAGCTGAACCAGCAGCTGCACGTGCTGGAACAGACGCTGAAGGGGTGAGCATGGCTTCGACAGGCTCAGCCCGAACGGTCAGGCACAACCCTGTGGAGCGTTCCGGCACAACCCGCGTCTTTTCCACAGGGGCGGCCGGAAAGCCGAAGTTGTCCCTTTGGCGGGTACACCCCGGAAGCGCCGGCGCGCACAGCCTTCAACACGGGGCAAGTGCTTGATGAAAAAGGCGAAAATGGCGTTGTCCACAGCGGGCGCCTTCCCTTACCTAACTACTACTACCTTTAATTAAAGAATTCATAAGAGAGAAGAGGAAGACCATGATCGTCCTGAAGGCCACTCAAGACAAAGTGCTCGGCGTCCTGCAATCGGTGTCGGGCATCGTGGAGCGGCGCCACACGCTGCCTATCCTGGCCAACGTCCTGATCCGCAAGACCGGCAACCAGGTGCAGCTGACCACCAGTGACCTCGAGATCCAGATCCGCACGACGGTGGAGATGGACGGCGACAGCGGCAACTTCACCACCACCGTAGGCGCGCGCAAGCTGATCGACATCCTGCGCACCATGCCGGCCGACCAGACGGTGAGCCTGGAATCCAGCCAGGCCAAGGTCATCCTCAAGGGCGGCAAGAGCCGCTTCACCCTGCAGACCCTGCCCGCCGAAGACTTCCCGCTGGTGCAGGAAGCCGCGAGCTTCGGCCCCGTGTTCTCGGTGCCGCAGAAGACGCTGAAGGACCTGCTGAACCAGGTCTCGTTCGCCATGGCGGTGCACGACATCCGCTACTACCTGAACGGCATCCTGTTCGTGGCCGAGGGCAAGCAGCTGTCGCTGGTGGCCACCGACGGCCACCGCCTGGCCTTTGCCAACGCCACGCTGGACGTGGAAGTGCCCCGCCAAGAGGTGATCCTGCCGCGCAAGACCGTGCTGGAGATGCAGCGCCTGCTGTCCGACGCCGAAGGCGCCATCGAGATGCAGTTCGCCAGCAACCAGGCCAAGTTCTCCTTCGGCGGCATGGAGTTTGTCACCAAGCTGGTGGAAGGCAAGTTCCCCGACTACAACCGCGTCATCCCCAAGAACCACAAGAACCACGTGACGCTGGGCCGCGCGCCCCTGCTGGCCAGCCTGCAGCGCACCGCCATCCTGACCAGCGAGAAGTTCAAGGGCGTGCGCCTGAACATCGAGCCCGGCAGCCTGCGCATCGCGTCGAGCAACGCCGAGCAGGAAGA
>CAZZAW010000263.1:0-3771 GCA_964652405.1 uncultured Ramlibacter sp. | reverse complement strand
GGGCGGGCGCGGCCTGGACGCGGCCATGCACGAGCGCTTCCAGCGCCTGGCCCAGTACGCGGTGGACTGCGGCAGCGACGCCATCCTGTTCACCTGCTCGGCCTTCGGCCCCTGCATCGAGGCGGTGGCGCGCCGGCATGCGCCGCTGCCGGTGCTCAAACCCAACGAGGCCATGGTCGACGAGGCGGTCGCCCACGGCGGGCGCATCGGCCTGGTTGCCTCTTTCGGCCCCACGCTGGCGTCCATGCCGGCGGAGTTTCCATCGCAAGCCAAGCTGTCCACCGCGCTGGCCGAAGGAGCGCTGGCGGCCCTGAACGCGGGGGACGCCGCCGGCCACGACGAGCGGGTGGCGCAGGCCGCGCTGTCGCTCAAAGCCCAGGGCTGTGCGCTGATCGCCCTGGCGCAGTTCAGCCTGGCCCGGGCCCGGCCCGCCGTGGCGCGCGCCACCGGCCTGCCGGTGCTGACCACGGTGGACAGCGCCGTCGCCAGGCTCCGCCGGATGCTCCCGAATTCATAGCATCGTGCGCCTGCGGGAAGCGGGCTCCAGGCCGATTGATCACTCGTCCAGGGAGGCGCTCCAGCGGTCGCCCCAGTCGCGCTGGGCTTCGTCCAGCTCGCGGCGGCCGCGCTTGGTGGGCCGGCCATGCTCGATCGACAGGGCGGGCTCGCGCGCGAAGCGGCGCTGCTCGGCCGCGTCCTGCCGGGCCTTCAGGCTCTCGGCCGTTTCCTCGTACAACTGCTGGGCCACGGGCGCGGGGCCGCGCACGGCGGACAGGCCCTTGACCACCACAGTGCGCGTCACGGCCTCGCGCCGCACGGCCACCGTGTCGCCGACCTTGAGCTCGCGCGCGGGCTTGGCTTCCTGCCCGTTCACCGCGACCCGCCCTTTGGCGATCTCCTCGCCGGCCAGGGTGCGCGTCTTGTAGAAGCGCGCGGCCCACAGCCACTTGTCGACACGCAGTTTGTCCATCACTGCCGATTTTCGGCCAGGGGCAGGCGCACGGTGGCGTCCAGCCCCTGGATGGCACCGTGCCGCACGCGGTTTTCCAGGGCGATGCTGCCGCCCAGCGCCAGCACGATCTCGTGGCAGATCGCCAGGCCCAGGCCCGAGCCGCTGCGCAGGTCGCCGGCCGAGAAGGGCTGGAACAGCCGCGCTTCCAGCTCGGCCGTGATGCCGGGGCCGCTGTCGGCGATGGTCAGGGCCAGCGAGCGGGCATCGACCACCAGCCGCACCGACAGCGGGCCTCCCGCGCGGCTGTGCCGCACCGCGTTGTGCAGCAGGTTGCGCGCGAGCTCGCGCAGCATCCACTCGTGGCCGCGCACCGGGGCCGGCTGGGTGGCGATCTCGAAGTCCAGGTCCTTCTCGGCCACCAGCGGCGACAGCTCGAGCGCGACCGCCCGGACCACCTCGGCCAGGTCGTTCACGCCGGCGTCCGCCTGCTGGCGCAGCTGCTCGACCTTGGCCAGGGCCAGCATCTGGTTGGCCAGCACCGTGGCCCGGTCCACGGTCGCGTTGATCTCGGCCAGGGCCTGCTGCGCCGGCGCGTCGCCGCGCAGCGCCGACTGCACCTGGGTCTTGAGCACGGCCAGCGGCGTGCGCAGCTGGTGCGAGGTGTCGCGCACGAAGCGCTTCTGGTTGTCCAGCAGCTGGGACAGCCGCGCCATCACCTGGTTGGTGGCCTCCACCAGCGGCAGCAGCTCGCGCGGCGCGTCGGGCGCCTCGATCGCGGTGAGGTCGCCCTCGCTGCGCGCCTGCAGCTGCTCCGACAGCCGCCGCACGGGACGGGTGGCGCGCTGCACCACCACCGCCGCCACCAGCGCGATCACGGCCACCAGCAGCGCCTGGCGCCACAGGGTGTCGATCAGGATCTGCCGGGCGAGGGTGCGGCGCAGCTCCAGGGTCTCGGCCACCTGCACCACCGCCATGCCGCGGCCGGCCGAGCTCGCCACCGGCTGCAGCAGCACGGCCACCCGCACCGCGCTGCCCTCGAAATAGTCGTCGTAGAAATCCACCAGCGCGGCATAGGCCGGCTGCTGGGGCAGCTGGCCGCGCCAGGGTGGGAGCTGGGCGAAGCCGGACACCATCTCGCCGCGCAGGTTGGAGACGCGGTAGAACATGCGGCTGCGGTTGTCGGCCTCGAAGGCTTCCAGGGCGGAGTAGGGCACCGTGGCCCGCAGCCGGGCGTTCTCGTCGTATCCCTCGACGTCGAGCTGCTCACCGATCACCTTGGCCGAGGCCAGCAGCGTGCGGTCGTAGGCCGTGTTCACGGCCTCCAGCGCCTGGCCGTACAGGCCGATGCCGTTGACCAGGATCAGCACCACCACGGGCAGCAGGATGCCCAGCAGCAGGTAGCGGCGCAGCGAGGTCGCGCGGCTCATCCGGCCTTCAGCAGGTAGCCCAGCCCGCGCAAGGTCATCAGCGTCACACCCGTGTGCGCCAGCTTCTTGCGCAGCCGGTAGACCACGACCTCGATGGCTTCGTACTGCACGTCGCGCTCGCCGGGAAACACCAGCTCGTAGAGCCGCTCCTTGGTGACCGCGTGGCCCGGCCGGGCGAACAGGGCGTGCATCAGCGCCGCCTCGCGCGGCGTCAGCTCCAGCACCTCGTCCCGGTGGTAGATCGCGCCGCTCTCTTTTTCATAGCGAAGCGCGCCCAGCTGGAGCGGACTGGCGGCCGTTTCGGCCTGAACGCCCGGGCGCCGGCGGACCAGTGCCCGCAGCCGCGCCTCCAGTTCGTCCAGGTCGAAGGGCTTGGGCAGGTAGTCGTCAGCGCCGGTGTTCAGGCCGATCACGCGGTCGCCCACCGTGCCGCGCGCGGTGAGGATCAGCACCGGCGTGGCCAGCCCGCCGCGCCGGGCCTGCTCCAGCACCTGCAGCCCGTCCAGGCCCGGCAGGCTCAGGTCCAGCACCACCACGTCCGGCTCGGACGCGCGCCACTGCGCCAGCGCGCGGGCGCCATCGTCGCAGCAGGCGACCTGCAGGCCGCGGCGTGACAGCGCGCGTTCCAGCGTGCTGCGCATGGAGGGATCGTCTTCCACCAGCAGGAGCTTCATGGCCAGGAATCTAGTAGTTTCCCCAATGCGGCGGGACAGCCGATTGACAGGGACCCGGCGCATGATGCCGGATCGAACAACGTCCCCCAAGGAGACTGTCCATGCGTCGCGATACCTTCCTCAAGAGCCTGGCCGCGCTGGCCGCTGCCGGCGCGCTGCCGCTGTCGGCCCGGGCCGCCGCCAACGTCAAGATGATGATCCCCGCCAACCCCGGCGGCGGCTGGGACACCACGGGCCGGGCCCTCGGCAAGGCCCTGGTGGAAGCCAAGGTGGCCGACAACGTGAGCTACGACAACAAGGGCGGCGCCGCCGGCGCGCTGGGCCTTGCGCAGTTCGTCAACGGCAGCAAGGGCGACCCGAATGCCATGATGGTGATGGGCGCCGTGATGCTGGGCGGCATCATCACCGGCAAGCCGCCGGTGAACCTGTCGCAGGCCACGCCCATCGCGCGGCTGACCAGCGAATACAACGTCTTCGTGCTGCCGGCCAATTCGCCCTTCAAGACCATGGCCGACGTGATCGCCCAGCTCAAGAAGGACCCGGGCAGTGTGAAGTGGGGCGGCGGCTCGCGCGGCTCCACCGAGCACATCGCCGCGGCCATGATCGCCCGCGACGTCGGCGTCGATCCCTCCAAGATCAACTACGTGGCCTTCCGCGGGGGTGGCGAGGCCACCGCCGCCATCGTGGGCGGCAACGTCACGGTGGGCGGCAGCGGCTA
>CAZZAW010000262.1:0-3781 GCA_964652405.1 uncultured Ramlibacter sp. | reverse complement strand
GCGCCATGAAGATCGAACGCGACGACCTCACCCGCCCGCAGGTGCATGCCCTGCTCGAGGAGCACCTGTCCGACATGTACGCCTGGTCGCCGCCGGAGAGCGTGCACGCGCTGGACCTGGCCAAGCTGCGCCTGCCCGAGATCACCTTCTGGACGGCCTGGGACGGCGACACGCTGCTGGCCTCGGGCGCGCTCAAGGAGCTCACGCCCACCCACGGCGAGATCAAGTCCATGCGCACGCCCCGGGCGCTGCGCCGCCGTGGCGCCGGGCGGGCGATGCTGGTGCACCTCCTCGATGAGGCCCGCCGCCGCGGCTACGAGCGCCTCAGCCTGGAGACGGGCTCGCAGGACGGGTTCGAGCCGGCCCGGCGGCTGTACGCCAGTTTCGGCTTCACCGTCTGCGGCCCCTTCGGCGACTACCGGCTGGACCCCTACAGCGTGTTCATGACGCTGCCCCTGCGATGAGCGAACTGCCGCCCCTGCCGGCCACGCCCACCGGCCGCTACCGCCACTACAAGGGGCAGGAGTACGAGGTCCTGGGCGTGGTCCGCCACAGCGAGACGCTGGAGCCGATGGTGCTGTACCGCCCGCTGTACGGCGAGCGAGCGCTCTGGGTACGGCCGCACGCCATGTTCTTTGGCGAGGTCGACGCCGGGGGCCGGCGCCAGCCCCGGTTCGCGCCCGTGCCGGGTTGACGGACGTCAAGGACGGCGCGCGCGCCGCGACTATGCTGGCGAGCGGAAGGAGAGCCCCATGCTGCGATTCGATATCCCCCAGGTCTGGTCCAACGTCGTCCGGTGGGAGGCGTTCGTCACCTTTGCCGTCTGCTGGGCGGCGCTTCTGGTCTCTCCATGGTTCATGGCGCTGCTGGTGGCGCAAGGGGCCATCCGCGGCTTCATCGGCCATCAGCGGTGCCCGGCGCACCTGCTGTGGAATCGCCTGTTCACCGCACTGGGCTGGCAGGGGCGGCTGGAAGACGCAGGCGCCAAGATGTTCGCGCAGAAGGTCCTGTTCCTGGCGAGCGCGGTCTCGCTGGGCCTCTTCCTCGCGGGCAGCCCGCTGTGGAAGGTGCCTTGCATGGTGCTGATCGCGTTCTCGTTCCTGGAGTGGGCGTTCGCGTTCTGCGCGGGCTGCTGGGTGTACGGCGCCTGGTACCGGCGCTTCCCGCCGGCAGGCGCCTAGGCCGCGCGCACCAGTTCCACCAGCCTCGCCAGCGCGTGCCGCACCGTCTGCTGGCGCACGGCGGCGCGGTCGCCCTCGAAACGCACAGTCTCGCTGCTGAGGCGGCCATCCACCTGGAAGCCGAACCAGACCGTGCCCACGGGCTTCTCGGGGCTGCCCCCGGTGGGGCCGGCCACGCCCGTGACGGCCACGCCGACCTGCGCGTGCGAGTGGCGCACCGCGCCGAAGGCCATGGCGCGCGCCACCACCTCGCTGACCGCGCCGTGCTGCGCGATCAGCGCGGCGTCCACGCCCAGCGCCTCGGTCTTGGCCTCGTTGGAATAGGTGACGAAGCCGCGCTCGAACCAGCGGCTGGAACCCGGCAGCTCGGTGCAGGCCGCCGCGATCATCCCGCCGGTGCAGCTTTCGGCCGTGGCCAGCATCCAGCCCTTGTCCAGCAGCAAATCGGCCAGCAGCCCGCACAGCGCGGACGCAGAGTGCTCTGGTTTTGATAGCGGATCGGTCACAGGTGCCTCCAGGCGGCGATCAGGAACAGCGTGCAGAAGGCCGCCACCAGGTCGTCGAAGCAGATGCCCAGGGCGCCGCGCCAGCCGAAGCCGTGGAACAGGCTGTCGGCCCAGCCCACCGGCCCGGGCTTGGCCGCGTCCAGGAAACGGAAGATGACGAAGGCGGCCGCCTGCGCCGCGAAGCCCGCCGGCATCAGCACCCACAGCACCAGCCAGAAGGACATGATCTCGTCGACCACGATGGCGCCCGGGTCCAGCACGCGCAGGTGCTCCGCCGTGACCTTGCTGGCCCACAGGCCCACCGGCACCGACGCCAGCACGATCCAGGCGACGGCCGCCGCGGGCAGCCACGCCTGCATCACCAGGAACGAGGCCCAGGCCCAGGCGGTGCCCACGGTGCCGGGCGCCACCGGGCTCAGGCCCGCGCCGAAGCCCAGCGCGATCGCGTGGGCGGGGTGCGAGAACACGAAGCGGGCCGTGGGCCGCAGCGGCGCCGGCTGCAGCGGCGGGTTGAGCGGCGGGTTGGGAGGGAGGGCGCCGTTCATGCGCGCTTGCGGGCCGGCGCCGGCTGCCCGGCGCGGCCGAACCAGTCGGCCCAGTAGTCCATGCAGGCCTTGATCTTGGGCAGGCGGTGCCGCAGCCCCGCGGTGACCGCGTACACCGGCACCGGCTGCAGGTCCACGCAGTCCGGCAGCACGGGCACCAGGCGCTTCTGCCGCACCAGCTCGTCGCCCACCAGCGTGGCCAGCCGGCCGATGCCCAGGCCCTGCAGCACCATGCTGGCGGCCATGTTGGTGTCGTTGGTGCGCCAGGTGCCTTCGGCCACCAGCACCGTGGGCTTGCCCTTGATGCGGAAGGGCCACTGGTTGAGCGAGTGCACCGCGCTGTTGGTCACCAGCCGGTGCTCGCGCAGCTGGTCGGGATGCGTGGGCAGCCCGGCCTGCGCCGCATAGGAGGGCGCCGCGTACAGCGCGCGGCCCAGCGTGCCGATCTGGCGCGCCACCACGGTGTCGGGCAGGCTGGCGGGCGTGCGGATCGCCAGGTCGATGCCGTCGCGCGCCAGGTCGGCGATGCGGTCGCCGACTTCCAGCTCCACGCGCAGCCGCGGGTGCCGCTCGCCCAGGCCCACCAGGCTGGGTACCAGCTGGTACTGGGCCACCACGGTGCTGGCCGCCACGCGCACCAGGCCGCTGACCTCGCGCGCCTTGGTGGCGAACTCGCCCTCCATCGCCTCCAGCGTGCCCAGCACCTGCTGGCCGTAATCCAGGAAGGTGCGGCCCTCGGCCGTGAGCGACAGCCCGTGGGTGGAGCGGTGGATCAGGCGCGCGCCGCAGGCTTTCTCGATGCGGGCCAGGGCGCGCGAGACCTGGCTGACCGGCGCGTCGCGCTCGCGCGCCACCGCCGACAGCGTGCCCAGCTCGGCCACGCGGGCGAACAGGTGCAAGTCGTCGAAGTCCAGCGTGCGCATGGCGGCAATGGTAAGCCAGCGCCCCTTGGCTTTGCACCCGCTGCAAAGCCCATTTGCCCGCCGTGCCGTTTCCCCGCGCGGGGCCACTGCCTACAGTGGCTTCACGTTCCAAACACCCGCGAAAGGACAGCCATGAACCCCCACGACTACGCCCGCCTGATGGATGCCGCCAAGGCCCGCGCCCACGAGCTGCGCCGCGAAGCGGTCGCGGAGTTCTGGTCCGCCGTCTTCCGCGGCCTGCGCCGGCTGATGACGGTGCGCCTGCCGGCGCGCACCCGCGCGGCCCGCGCCAGCCACCTGATGGAAGCCTGAGATGCCGATCCTGCATCTTTCCGTCTCGCCCCTGCAGAACCCCGAGCGCTACCAGGCGCTGGCTGCCGCGATGACACGCCTGACCGTGGACCTGCTGGGCAAGCGTGCCGAAGTGACGGCCGTGAAGCTGGACGACGTGCCGGCGGGCCGCTGGTTCATTGGCGGCCGCAGCGTGGAGCAGCCCACCGCCTGCCTGGAGATCAGCGTCACCCAGGGCACCAACACCGCGGCCGAGAAAGCGGCGTTCGTCGAGCAGGCCTTCGCCGAGCTGCAGCGCCAGCTGGCGCCCGGCGGCGGGCTGGCGCCTGCGAGCT
>CAZZAW010000261.1:0-3784 GCA_964652405.1 uncultured Ramlibacter sp. | reverse complement strand
GCGCGAGCGCTTAGCGGCCGTCCTTGTCCGAGTCGCCGGGGACCATGCGCTCGGTGGCGTTGCTCACGCGGTCCCAGGCGTCGCGGGCGGCGGGGCGGGCATGGTCCCACTCCAGCGAGGACTGGCCGCGGGTGCTGCCCCAGTTGTTGCGCATCTCGGGCTCGACGTCGTCGAACGAGCGGTCCGGGTTGCGCGAGAACGACTCCACCCCCGTGCGGTAAGCCGGGCTGTAGTGGTCGTAGCCCAGGTCCTTGTTGGCGTACGGGCGGGTCGAGTAGTTCTCGCGCCAGTACTTGTCTTCCGCAGCGGGGTCCGCAGCCTTCTTGCCCATCACGGCGCCGGCCACGGCACCCACGGCCGCGCCGATCGCGGCACCCACGGGGCCGGTCACGCCGCCGGCCAGCGCGCCGGTGGTCGCGCCGGCCGCCACGCCGCCCACGGCAGCTCCTGCGACGGCGCCGGTCCCGGCGCCCGCGGCCTTCTTCTTGGTGTCCTTGTCATGTTCCATTGCAGTTCTCCTTTCGGTTGCGAAGGCCCTCACCGTAGCCATGGCGGCGGGCCGCGGGTTTAGGAGCCCGCCCCGTCCGCCGCGCAGCCCAGCCCTGACCCGGGTGTAGGCCGCAGCAGACACAGCTGTTGCGCAGGGAACGGCCGAGTCGAGTTCGGCTGACAGGCAGGCACCCTGCGCGTCCGGCAGCCAGGCCGCTGCGGACGGCCTGTAATGGCCAGTCGCCGCATGACCGGCGAGTTTTCCCAACCAGAAGGAGTTTCCCCATGCAACTGGACCAACTGAAGCAAAGCATCAGCCGCATCGAGGAATGCGTGGACGACGCGCAGCGCGCCGTGCAGCAGTCGCAATCCATCCCGCAGGACGTGCGCCAGTCCGTGGAGTCCCTGCACCAGCAGGCTCGCCAGGCCAAGCAGCAGGGACAGGCCGACGAACAGCAGCTTAAGCAGCAGGTGATGCAGCTCGAAGAAACCGGCGACCGCGCCATGCAGGCCTGCCGCCAGGCCGGCAGCCAGGTGGATCCGCAGGCGCAGCAGGCGATCAAGCGCGCACACGACGAGATCTCGGGCCTGAAGAAGCAGATCCAGATGGGCTGAGGGCCGCTGCATGAGCAAGAAGACACGGCACGCGGACAACAGCAAGCGCCAGCAGCCCACGCAACGGGCGCAGGCGCGCCTGCCGGCGGGCAACAGCCCGGCCAAGGCAGGCAAGGACAGCAAGAACAAGAAGGCCCGCGACAGCGGGCCGGAGGGCGGCGAAGGCCGTTAGCGGCGCGGCGTCATGGCGGGCCACGCCCGCCATGCCCGCCTCAGCGCTGCGGCTGCGACTGCGCGTTGCGGTAGGCCTCGTCCGTGTAGACCGGCTGGGACGGGGTCTGGGCGGTGTTGCCGGTGACCCGGTTCCACAAACGCTTGGTGCCTGCTTCCATGCGGTCGAACACGTTGTCGGCCTTCTGGCCCAGCGTGGGCTCGCCCGGGGCGCCATTCACGGCGCGGCTGGTGGCGTTCTCGGCCCGGTCGAACACGCGGTCGGCCTTCTGGCCCAGCGATTCATTGTTCTGCGGCTGCGGCTGCTGCGCGTAGGCAGTGCCGCCCAGGGCCAGCGCGGCGGCGGTGAACAGGACGGAAAGTTTCATGGTGGGAACTCCTTTCGTCCCGTATCAGACGCGCGGGCGCGCGCGGCCGATGTCGGAAGAAAGGGCCAATCGGTGTCGGGGATCGTGGGACAACACCCCGGCTGGTGCTCCCCGAGGCGCCCACGGGAGCCGCAACGCGAGCCGAGCCGCGGCCACCGACTGAACCCGCACAATCGCCGGGTGACCCCGTCCTCCGCACCCTCCCCCGAACGCGCCGCGTGGCTGATGCTGCTGGTGCTGATCTCCGCCTTTGCCATGAGCCAGGCCTTCCGCACCGCGGCGGCTGTGATGGCGGCCCCGCTCCAGCAGGCCTTCGGGCTGTCGCCCCGGCAGCTGGGTGTGTTCGCAGGGGCCTTCCATTTCGCCTTCGGCGGGCTGCAGCTGCTGATGGGCACCAGCATCGACCTGTGGGGCACGCGCCGGACCGTGCTGGCGGCCTTCCCGCTGGCCGTGGTCGGTCCGGTGGTGACCGCCACCGCCGACAGCTACGCCGGCCTGATCGCGGGCCAGGTGCTCACCGGCATCGGCTGCGCGCCGGCCTTCCTGGCCTGCACGGTCTTCATCTCGCGGCGCTTTCCTTCGGACCGGTACGCCTCGGTGAACGGCGCGGCGCTGGGCATCGGCTCGGTGGGCCTGCTGCTGACCGGCACGCCGCTGGCCTGGGTGATCCAGGCCTGGGGCTGGCGCGCCGGCTACCTGGCGATGGCGGCCTGCGCCGCCCTGGCCTGGCTGGCCATCCTGCTGCGCGTGCGCGAGGACCCGCCCGCCCACCCGGGCGGCAGGCCCTCGCTGCTGGCCGAGCTGCGCGGCTGGGGCGAGCTGTTCCGGCTGCCCCACACTTGGGGAATCATCGGCCTGGCGCTGTTCACCTACGCCTCGTTCCTGTCGCTGCGCGGCCTGTGGCTGGGGCCGCTGCTGATCGACCGGCACGGCTTCAGCCTGGTAGCCGCCGGCCACGCAGCGCTGGCGATCTCGGTGCTGGGCATCGTCGCGCCGGCGCTGTTCGGCCGCTGGGACCCGCGCGCCGCGCGCCGCAGGCGCTGGCTCCTCGGCTACACCCTGGCCTGCGCGGCCCTGTTCGGCCTGCTGGCGCTGCCGCTCGGCGCCTGGTCCGACGTGACGCTCTCCCTGGCGGTGGGCTTCGTCTCGGGCTACATGGTGATGCAGTACGCCGACGTGCGCGCGGCCTACCCGGCAGCCATGACGGGCCGGGCCATGGCCCTGTTCACTATGGCCATGTTCATGGGCGTGGCCCTGATGCAGTCGTTCACCGGCTGGGTGGCCTCGCTGGCTTCCAGCCGCGGCGCCGAGCCCTATGCCGCCGTGATGGGCGCGATCGCCTTGCTGCTGGTGCTGGGCGCGGCGCTGTTCAGGCTGTTGCCGCAGCCGAACAGCCGGGCGTAGTAGCCGTCCTGCGCCATCAGCTCGGCGTGCGTGCCGGTGGCCTCCACCTGACCGCCGCGCAGCACCA
The DNA here is from genome assembly GCA_964652405.1 of uncultured Ramlibacter sp. Classification (GTDB taxonomy): domain Bacteria; phylum Pseudomonadota; class Gammaproteobacteria; order Burkholderiales; family Burkholderiaceae_C; genus Ramlibacter. The sequence goes on along the minus strand of CAZZAW010000261.1, from coordinate 670 downwards.
CGATCCGGTCGGCATCCACCACCGTGGAAAGCCGATGGGCGACCACCAGGGTGGTGCGGCCCCGGGCGAGGCGCTTGAGCGCGGCCTGCACCAGCGCCTCGCTCTCGTTGTCCAGGGCGCTGGTGGCTTCGTCCAGCACCAGGATGGGCGGGTCCTTGAGCAGCGCGCGGGCAATCGCGATGCGCTGTTTCTGCCCGCCAGACAAGCCGGCCCCCCGCTCGCCCACCACGGTGTGGTAGCCATCGGGCAGCTGCTCGATGAAGTCATGGGCGTTGGCGGCACGGGCGGCGGCTTCGGCCTGCTCGCGCGTGGCCCCGGGCGTGCCGTAGGTGATGTTGGCGAGGATGGTGTCGTTGAACAGGTGCACGTCCTGCATCACGGTGCCCACCTGCCGCCGCAGCGAGCGCTGGGTGCACTCGCGTACGTCCACGCCGTCGATCAGGAGGCGTCCCGCGGTGGGGGCGTGCAGGCGCTCCAGCAGCGACATCAGCGTCGTCTTGCCGCAGCCGCTGGGGCCCACGAAGGCGACGGTCTCGCCGGGGGCGATGGACAGCGTCACGTCGTGCAGCACGGGCCGGCCGTCGCGGTAGCTGAAGCACAGGCCGTCGAAGGCGACCGAGCCTTGCTGCACCTGGAGGTCACGGGCGCCGGGCGCATCGGCCAGGGGATC
>CAZZAW010000260.1:471-3830 GCA_964652405.1 uncultured Ramlibacter sp. | reverse complement strand
TGGACTACGTGGACCTGGACGCCGATGCCCAGCGGGTGCTGGAGAAGCTGGTGCCAGTGGAGCGCGAGCTGGGCCTGGCCGACGGCAGCTGGTACCTGACGCGTCTGCTGCCTTACCGGACGGTGGAAGACCGCATCGGCGGCGTGGTGCTGTCGTTCATCGACATCACGGAGCGCAAGCGGGCGGAGGAAGTGCGCCTGTGGCTGTCGGCGGTGGTGAGCGCCAGCGCCGACGGCATCGTCAGCTTCGGGATGGACCTCACGGTGCTGAGCTGGAACGCGGCCTGCGAGCAGATCTTCGGCTATGCGCCGGGCGAGATCATCGGCCAGCCGCTCACCGTCATGGCGCCGGGGCAGGAAGAGCAGCAGCGCAGGAACGTCGAGTTGCTTGGCGAGGGCAAGTCCCTCAGCTTCGAAGCCGTGCGCCGGCGCAAGGATGGCACCGACGTGCGGGTGGCGCTGTCGGTCTCGCCCATCCGCGATGCCGATGGCCGGGTCCTGGGCGGAACCGCCATCGTGCGCGACATCACGGAGTCGGTCCGGGCGCGCGAAGCCTTGCGCACCAGCGAGGAGCGGCTGCGCATGGTGGTGGAGAACGCGCGCGAGTACGCCATCTTCTCGATCGACCTGGAGCGCCGCGTGACCAGCTGGAACAGCGGCGCCGAGCGGCTGCTGGGCTACGCCGGGCGCGAGGTGCTGGGCCAGACCGCCGACATCATCTTCACCGAGGAGGACCGGGCCGCCGGGGCGCCGCAGGCCGAGGCCGACACGGCCTTGCGCGAGGGCCGCGCCACCGACGACCGCTTCCATGTCCGCAAGGACGGCACCCGCTTCTGGGCCAGCGGCGTGTCCATGCTGATGCGCGACTCGGCGGGCGAGGCCGTGGGATTCGTGAAGATCCTGCGCGACCAGACCCGCCAGCGCGAGAGCGAGGAGGCGCTGCGGCACAGCCAGCAGGAGCTGGTGCAGGCCCTGGCCGACCAGCAGCAGGCCCGGCGCGACCTGGAAGCCGCGGACGCGGCCAAGGACCGCTTCCTGGCCGTGCTCTCGCACGAGCTGCGCAACCCGCTCGCCTCCATCGCCAGCGCCTCCGAGCTGCTGATGACGCCCAACCTGCCCGAGGCCGCGATGGAGAAGGCCGCCCAGGTGGTGCAGCGCCAGGCAAGGGCCATGAAGGTGCTGCTGGACGACCTGCTGGACGTGTCGCGCCTGAACCTGGGCCGGTTGAAGCTGGCGCGCCGCCCGGTGAGCGTGGCCAGCATCGTCGACAGCGCGCTGGAGACCACCCGGCCCCTGGTGCAGGCGGCCGGCCACCAGCTGAGCGTGCAGCTGCCCGCCAACGAGGTGGAGGTGAACGGGGATCCGTTGCGCCTGTCGCAGGTGGTGGCCAACCTGGTCACCAACGCCACCAAGTACACGCCTGAAGGCGGCAGGATTTCGGTGTCCGCCGAAGTGCTGGACGGCGAGGTGGTGATCACGGTGACCGACAACGGCATCGGCATGGAGCCGCGCGACATCGACCGCGTGTTCGACCTGTTCTCGCAAGGCGAGAGCGCGGCGGCCCGCGCCACCGGCGGCCTGGGCATCGGCCTGGCGCTGTCGCGCAACATCGTCGAGATGCACGAGGGCTGGATCATGGCCAGCTCCGAGGGCCCCGGCCACGGCAGCCAGCTGCGCATCGGCCTGCCCCTGCTGCGCGCCGGTGGCACGCGGCCGCAGGCCTCCGACGCGCGGCTGGACGCGCCAACGGCGCCGGCGGCGCCCGGTTCACCGGCCCAGGTGATCCTGGTCGCCGACGACAACGGCGATGCGGCCTGGGGCATGGCCAAGCTGCTGGAGCTGTCCGGCTTCCGGGCGCTGCTGGCGCGCGGCGGCGAGGAAGCCTGGCAGCTGGCCCAGCAGCACCGGCCCGAGATCGCGCTGCTGGACATCGGCATGCCCGACCTCAGTGGCCACGAGGTCGCGCGGCGGCTGCGCGCCACCGACTGGGGCAAGTCCATGATCCTGGTCGCGGCCACGGGCTGGGGCCAGGAGGCCGACGTGCGCGAGTCGCTGGAGGCCGGCTTCGATGCCCACCTGACCAAGCCCCTCAACGTCGGCCGCATCCGCTCGCTGCTGGACGAGCTGGCGGCCCAGCGCAGGGGCAAGTAACTCTTTCCCACGGCAGGCTCAGGCGGAGTAAGCTGGGGGCCTCTCACCTCCTCACGGGCCGGCTCCTCTAGTGCCTCTAGCCGGCGTGACGCAAGTCGTAAGGCGCCTCACATGGTCTGTTGCATGCGCACCCATGGGAGCCGTCCTTGTCCTCCGAAACCAAGCTGGCGCTGTGGCGCGCCGCGCACCTGCAGGCGCTCGCCGCCGAAGACCAGTGCCTCGAGGCCGCCACGGCCCATGCACGCGGGCAAGGGCCCGAGCCCGACCCTGCCCTGGAGCAGCAGGCCCGCCAGCTGAGGCAGCAGGCCCAGTCCCTGCTGCAGGACGCCCTGCAGGAGTTGCAGGTCCGCAATTCGGACGCAGGCCGGGCCATTGCGGATTTCCACGACGCCCGCGAGCGCATGCGCGAGGCGATCCGCCTGGCGGAGGAGAACCTGCGGCGGGCGCACGTCGCCGACCCTGCTTCCCGCCAGGCCCGCTGAGCCGGCGGGCATGCCAATTGCCGAGGACGGGGACCCCAACCACTTCCAAGGAGTGTTTCCATGGCCCAGTCCGATTACCGCGACGGCAGCGCCCGCACCACCCATGCCGCCCCCAGCCGCTTCAACGCGCTGGACTTCATCGCCCACGTGCTGCTCATCATCGGCGGCCTGAACTGGGGCCTGGTCGGACTGATGGACCTGGACCTGGTGGCCACGCTGTTCGGCCAGGGCAGCACGATCTCGCGCGTGGTCTACATCCTGGTGGGCGCCTCCGCGCTGTGGGGGCTGATCTCGCTGGTCAAGATGGGACGGCGCGCGTAGCGCCGCCGGCCAGCAGGCTCACGTTGCCCCCGGCCGCGGCCGTGTTCACCGTGAGCGTGCGCTCGGCGCAGAAGCGCAGCAGGTAGTGCGGGCCGCCGGCCTTGGGGCCGGTGCCCGACAGCCCTTCGCCGCCGAAGGGCTGCACGCCCACGACCGCGCCGATCATGTTGCGGTTCACGTAGACATTGCCGACCCGCGCCCGCTGCGCCATGGCCTGGGCGCGGCTGTCGATGCGGGTGTGGATGCCCAGCGTGAGGCCGTAGCCCAGCTGGTTGACCTGGTCGATGACGGCCAGCGGGTCGCCGCGCCAGCGCACCACGTGCAGCACGGGGCCGAAGATTTCGCGGGTGACGTCGCCGATGCTGTCGACCTCGCGCACCTGGGGCGGAACGAAATAGTGCTTGTC
>CAZZAW010000260.1:0-461 GCA_964652405.1 uncultured Ramlibacter sp. | reverse complement strand
TGACTGGCCTGGGTGATGGCTTCGTACGCCGCCTTGTCGATCACCGGCCCCACGTCGGTGGCCAGCTGCGCCGGGTCGCCCACCACCAGCTCGCGCGCGGCGCCCCGCACCATCTCCAGCACCGCGTCGGCGATGCCCTCGTGCAGGCACAGCAGCCGCAACGCCGAGCAGCGCTGGCCGGCCGAGCGGAAGGCGCTCTGCACCACGGCATCGGCCACCTGCTCGGGCAGGGCGGTGGAGTCCACCACCATGGCGTTGATGCCGCCGGTTTCGGCGATCAGCGGGACGATGGGGCCGTCCTGGCCCACCAGCGTGCGGGCGATGGTGCGCGCCACCTCGGTGGAGCCGGTGAACACCACGCCGGCGATGCCGGCCGCGGCCACCAGCGCCGCGCCCACGGTTTCGCCCGGGCCGTGCAGCAGCTGCAGCGCGCCCTGCGGCACGCCGGCCTGGTGCAGCAG
>CAZZAW010000259.1:0-3831 GCA_964652405.1 uncultured Ramlibacter sp. | reverse complement strand
TGCAGCCGGAACTCGGCCCGGCTGGTGAACATGCGGTAAGGCTCGGTCACGCCCTTGGTGATCAGGTCGTCCACCAGCACGCCCAGGTAGGCCTCGTCCCGCCGGGGCACCCAGGCCTCGCGGCCCTGGCACTGCAGTGCGGCGTTCACCCCGGCGAACAGGCCCTGGGCCGCCGCCTCCTCGTACCCGGTGGTGCCGTTGATCTGCCCGGCGAAGAACAGCCCGCCGATCTGCTTGCTCTCGAAGCTGGCCTTCAGCGACCGGGGATCGAAATAGTCGTACTCGATCGCGTAGCCCGGCCGCAGGATGTGGGCGTTTTCCAGCCCCGGGAGCGTGCGCACCAGCGCCAGCTGGATGTCGAACGGCAGGCTGGTGGAAATGCCGTTGGGATAGAACTCGTTGGTGGTCAGCCCCTCGGGCTCCAGGAAGACCTGGTGGCTGTCCTTGTCGGCGAAGCGGTTGATCTTGTCTTCCACGCTCGGGCAGTAGCGCGGCCCCACCCCTTCGATCTTGCCGGTGAACATGGGGCTGCGGTCGAACCCGGACCGGATGATCTCGTGGGTGCGCTCGTTGGTGTGGGTGATCCAGCAGGGCACCTGGCGCGGGTGCAGGGCCGCCGAGCCCATGAAGCTGAACACCGGCACCGGGTCCAGGTCGCCCGGCTGCTCCTCGGTCTTGCTGAAGTCGATGGTCCGGCCGTCGATGCGCGGCGGGGTCCCGGTCTTCAGGCGCGCCTGCGGCAGCTTGAGCTCCTTGAGCCGGGCCGACAGCGACTGGGCCGGCGGATCGCCTGCCCGTCCCGCCGCGTAGTTGTTGAGCCCCACATGGATCTTGCCGTCCAGGAAGGTCCCGGCCGTGAGCACCACCGTGCGGGAACGGAAGCGGATACCCACTTGCGTCACAGCCCCCACCACACGGTCACCTTCCACCATGAGGTCGTCCACGGCCTGCTGGAACAGGGTGAGGTGGGGCTGGTTTTCCAGCCGGCGGCGGATCGCGGCCTTGTAGAGGATGCGGTCGGCCTGGGCCCGCGTGGCGCGCACGGCCGGGCCCTTGGAGCTGTTGAGGATGCGGAACTGGATGCCGGCCTCGTCGGTGGCAATCGCCATGGCGCCGCCCAGCGCGTCCACTTCCTTGACCAGGTGGCCCTTGCCGATGCCGCCGATCGACGGGTTGCAGCTCATCTGGCCCAGGGTCTCGATGTTGTGCGTGAGCAGCAGGGTCCTGCAGCCCATGCGCGCGGACGCGAGGGCGGCTTCCGTCCCGGCGTGGCCGCCGCCGACCACGATGACGTCGAATTCTTCTGGGTAGAGCATGGGAGTGGCGCCGTGCCGGGCGCAGGGGGCCGCGAGGCCGACTGGAGGCGGCAATTTTACCGGCCGCCCCTTTCCCGCGCCACGGCACGGCGATGTGGTGCAATCGCCGCCATGAAACTCCTCGTCTTCGCCGGCAGCACCCGGCAGCAGTCCTTCAACCGGCGCCTGGCCACCGCCACGGCCGCCATGGCCCGGGCCGCGGGCGCGGAGGTCACCCACCTCGAACTGGCGGACTTCGACATCCCCATGTACAACGCCGACCTCGAAGCGCAGGGCACGCCGGCCGACGTGATCCGGCTCAAGCAGATCTGCTTCGAGCACCCCGCCTGGATCATCTGCGCGCCGGAGTACAACGCCAGCTACCCCGCCCTCCTGAAGAACACGCTGGACTGGGTCTCCAGCCCGGTGAAGGGCAACCCGGACTGGACCGACGGCTTCAAGTCCACCCGCGGCAAGGTGGTGGGCATGCTGAGCGCCTCGCCCGGCGCCCTGGGCGGGCTGCGCTCGCAGAGCCACCTGGCGCCGCTGCTGCTGAACCTGCACTGCTGGGTGGCCCCGCGCAACTTCGCGCTGGGCCGCGCCGGCGACGCGTTCGACGCGGACGGCCACCTCGTCGCGGAGGCCTCGCGCAAGAACGTGCAGGCCGTGATCGACCAGGTGATCTGGGCTGCAGACCGCCTGCAGCAAGCGTAAGCAGCTACATTTTCGATAGCACCATGGACTGCCGTCCCGGCTGCGGCGCCTGCTGCATCGCGCCGTCCATCAGCTCGCCCATCCCCGGCATGCCCCATGGCAAGCCGGCGGGCGTGCGCTGCGTGCAGCTGGATGACGCGAACCGCTGCCGGATCTTCGGCTCGCCCGAGCGGCCGGCGGTGTGCGGCGGTCTCAAGCCAGCCACTGAGATGTGCGGCGACTCGCCGTCGCACGCGATGCGCTACCTCGAGAGACTGGAGAGATTGACCGGCTGAAAGGAACAGCCGTCACCAAGGAGAAGTAGCGGCACCCCTTCTTCCTGGTGACGGCTGTTCTGATGGTGCTTGGATCCCGGGTTTCGCCCGGGATGACATCCTCTAGAAAGGGTAGTGCCGCGTCGCCGTCTGCACCGTGATCCAGCGCAGCTCGGTGAACTCGGCGATGCCGGCGCGGCCGCCGAAGCGGCCCATGCCGCTGCCCTTGACGCCGCCGAAAGGCATCTGGGCCTCGTCGTGCACCGTGGGCGCGTTCACGTGGCAGATGCCCGACTCGATGCGGCGCGCGACCGTGAAGGCGCGTGCGATGTCCTTGCCGAACACCGCCGCCGACAGGCCGTACTCGTTGTCGTTGGCGCAGGCCACGGCCTCTTCGGTGTTCTTCACGCGCACCACGGCCTTCACCGGGCCGAAGGTCTCCTCGTGGTAGATCCGCATGGCGGGCGTCACGTGGTCGATCACCGTGGCCGGCATCAGCGTGTTCTCCGCCTTGCCGCCGCACAGCACCTTGGCGCCCTTGGCCACCGCGTCGTCGATCAGGGCGTTGCAGTGCTCCACCGTGCTCATGCCGATCACGCTGCCCAGCACCACCGGCTCGGGCTTGCGCGGGTCGCCCAGCGGCAGGGACTTGGCCTTGGCGACGAACTTGTCCAGGAAGGCGTCGGCGATCTTCTGGTCCACGATGATGCGCTCGGTGGACATGCAGATCTGCCCGCTGTTGGCGAAGCAGCCGAAGGCGGCGGCGTTCACCGCGTCATCGATGTCGGCGTCGTCCAGGATCACGAGCGGCGCCTTGCCGCCGAGCTCCAGCACCGCGGGCTTGAGGTACTTGGCGCAGGTCTGCGCGATCAGCTTGCCCACCCGCGTGGAGCCGGTGAAGTTCACGCGCCGCACGGCCGGGTGCGCCACCATGGCCTCGACCACCGCACCTGCATCCTGGGGCGCGTTGGTCACGTAGTTCACCACCCCGGGCGGGAAGCCGGCCTCCACGAAGGCCTCGACGATCAGCTGGTGGGTGCGCGGGCAGTTCTCGCTGCCCTTCAAGATCACCGTGTTGCCGCAAGCCAGCGGCGTGGCCACGGCGCGCACCGCCAGGATGATGGGCGCGTTCCAGGGCGCGATGCCCAGCACCACGCCTGCCGGCTGGCGGATGCCCATGGCGAGCGAGCCCGGCACGTCGGAAGGGATCACCTCGCCGCTGACCTGGGTGGTCAATGCCGCGGCCTCGCGGATCATGCCGGCCGCCAGCATCACGTTGAAGCCGGCCCACATGCCGGTGGCGCCGGTCTCGGCGGCCACGGCCTCGGCGAACTGGGGCACCTTGGCCTCCAGCTTCTCGGCGGCCTTGAGCAGCAGCATGCGGCGCTCGCCGGGACCGGTCTCGCTCCAGGTCTTGAAGGCTTCGGCGGCGGCTTCCACCGCCAGCACCGCGTCGGCGGGCGAAGCGGCCGGCGCGCGCGTGGCGACGGTGCCGTCGAGCGGGTTGCGGCGTTCGAAGGTGGCGTTCTTCTCGGCCGTCACCTTGAGGCCGTTGATCAGCATGGACA
>CAZZAW010000258.1:1774-3835 GCA_964652405.1 uncultured Ramlibacter sp. | reverse complement strand
GCGGCCATGGCGCTGATCGAGAACATCCAGCGCGAAGACCTGAACCCGCTGGAAGAGGCCCAGGGCCTGTCGCGCCTGATCCGCGACTTCGGGCTGACCCACGAGCAGGCGGCGCAGGCCGTGGGCCGCTCGCGCAGCGCGGCCTCCAACCTGCTGCGCCTCTTGAACCTCGCCGAGCCGGTGCAGACCATGCTGATGGCCGGCGACCTGGACATGGGCCATGCCCGCGCGCTGCTGGCGCTGGACAAGGCGGCGCAGATCACCGCCGCCAACCAGATCAGCGCGAAGAAGCTGTCCGTGCGCGAGGCCGAGAGCCTGGTCAAGAGGATCGGCGCCGAGTTCGCGCTGGTCTCGCCCAAGCCCAAGAAGGAAAAGTCGCGCGACCTGCGGCGCGTGGAAGAGGAGCTGTCGGACCTGCTCACCGCGGCCGTGGAGGTGCGCGTGAAGAAGCGGGCCAAGCGCAACGGCAAGACCGAGGAGATGGGCGAAGTCGCCATCCAGTTCGGCTCGCTGGAGGAATTGAACGGATTGATCGACCGCCTGAGAGGCTGAGGAGAAGTAGCAGATGAAGTACCGCGTGATCACCCTGGCCGCCCTGTGCGCCGCCGCCCTGTCGGCGGGTGCCCAGAGCAACGTGAAGCCGCCCAAGGCGCAGCTGTGGATGGACCTGTCCACCGGCGGCATGGCCGGCATGCCCGAGATGGACAGCCTGCCCACCGGCATGGGCGGCCTCTTCGGCGGCGGCCGCCCCGGCGCCGCCGCGTCGCAGGCCTACGGCCAGGCGCGCGGCATGAACGTGGCGCCGGCCCGCGTGCTGGACATCGCGCTGTACAACAGCCTCAGGCCCGGCGTGGAGGCGCAGCAGTTCGTCCCGGCCGGTCTGCGCATGGGCGAGTCGCTCCCGCTGGTGCCGCCGCCGGCGCAGGCGGCGCCGCGCGAGTACGAGCCTGGCGAGATGCAGGACATGCAGCGCGACAAGCCCAAGGGCCGCATCCTGATCTACTGGGGCTGCGGCGCCGAGGTGCGCCGCGGCCAGCCGCGCGTGATCGATCTGGCCCGTGGCAACCCGGCCGAGATGGGCGCCGCCTTCGCCGGCCGCTACGCGCCGGACCGCGGCGCGCGCGTCACGCCGCAGCATGCGCTGTACCCCAACGAGAAGGCGCGCATGAACGTGGCGCAGGGCGCGTCGCTGGTGGGCGAGCACCGCGTGCAGGGCGACGGCGTGCCGGCCTCCATGAAGTTCACGCTGGGCGAGGCGCAGAACCTGATGCCCGCGATCCAGCTGTCCACGCGCGGCCAGCTGGCCGACAGCATCGCGCTGTCGTGGCAGGCGGTGCCGCACGCCCGCGCCTACTACCTGCATGCCATGGGCCAGGTGGGCGAGGACCTGGTGATGTGGTCCAGCGCCGAGACCGGCGACACCGGCATGGGCCTGTTCGACTACCTGCCCAATGCGACCATCGACCGCTGGGTGAGGGAGAACGTGCTGCTCAAGCCCGAGACGACCTCGTGCGCCGTGCCCAAGGGCATCTTCGCGGCGCCGGGCGGGCGCGAGGGCAGCGGCGCCATGGCCCGCATGATGGCCTGGGGCAGCGAGAGCAACTTCGTGCATCCGCCGCGCCCGGCCGATGCGCGCGCGCCCTGGGAACCCGAGTGGGCGGTGCGGGTGCGCGTGAAGGCCGGCACCATGGCCATGCTCGGTGCGGACCAGCAGGCCCGCGGCAGCGCCCCCTCGGCGCAGCCGGAGACGGTGCCTGCGGCGGCCGCCCCTGCCGCCCCCGCCAACCCGGTGCAAGGCGTGCTCGATTCCGTGGTGCCGGGTGTCGGCGGCGCGGTGATCCGGGGCCTGTTCGGGCGCTGAACCCATGCGCGGCGCGCTCGTGGCGCTCGCGGTGGCGGCGCCGGCCCTGGCAGCCGAGCCGGCCACCAACGCCTTCAACGATCCGTTCGTGCAGGTGACGTCCGCGGTGGCGGCCTGCCCGGTGCCGGCCGGCCCGCTGTACACCGCGCAGGAGGCGCGGGACGCGGCCCACGTGCGCTCGCACCACGGCACCAGCTGCT
>CAZZAW010000258.1:0-1674 GCA_964652405.1 uncultured Ramlibacter sp. | reverse complement strand
CCGCGCTACCCGGTCAAGCGCTAGCTCAGCGGAACGCCACCGTGGCGATCGCGCCGCTGCAGTCGTTGGGTGCGTAGGTGTAGGTGTAGTTCAGCGTGTAGTTGCCCGCGGGAGTGGCGCCGCCGGACGCGATGGACTGCAGCTGCGCGTTGCCGGCCGTGCAGCTCGAGGCCGGCACGCCCGTCACGCACACCTTGGTCGGCGGCAGCGAGAAGGGGAAGGAGCTGCCGCTCGCCGTCACGGTGCCGCTGCCCGCCACGGTGATGCCGCAGCTCTCGCTGCTGCCCGTCGTGGTGCCCGTGCCGGTGCCGGTCCCCGTACCGGTACCCGTGCCCGTTCCGGGCGTCACGGTAGTGGTAGTGCCACCGAAGTTGAACGTGATGGTGCTGCCGTTGATGGTGGCGTAGGCCGAGCTGAGCGCGGCCTGCAGCGACGCAGGCGACGCGAACGCCTGGAAGGTGCCCAGCGAGTTGCCGTTGGCGATGAACTGCGAGACCGCCCGCAGCGCCTTGCCGTAGGCGTTGGTCGTGCCCGTCACCACCGGTGCGGCCGTGGCGAGGTTGACGCCGGTGAGCTGGAACTGGCCCGCCACGGTGGAGGCGGCAGTGCCGAAGTTGGCGTTGTTCACGCCGCCGGCCAGGCCCTTGGACACGCTGTACGCCACCGAGGTCAGCGGCGTCACCATGCCGGTGGCGCTGCCGCCCTGGGCCGAGAGCACCACCTGCATGGGATCGCTCAGGGACTTGGTGGTGCCGGTGGCCTCGTCGGTGTAGGTGCCGCCGGTCGCCTCGATCACCACGTCGCCCTGGTACTCCAGGTCCAGGGTGTAGCCGCCGCTGGCGTTGCTGGTGGTGCACTTGATCGCATCGCCCTTGCCCGCGGCCACGGCCTTGTAGGCGCAGACCTGGGCGCCGTTCACCGGGCCCTTGACCACGGAGCCCGACACGCTGGTGGTGGGCGTGGACGAAGAGCCGCCGCCGCAGGCAGTGGCCAGGGCGGCAGCGGTCAGGGCCAGGGGGAAGGGGTGCAAGCGCATGCGGAAGCCTCCAGGTAAGTGTGAAAAAGTGTGTCGCAGTCTAGCCAGCAGGACCCGCCAGACCCACCCCCGGATCCGGGGGGATGGCACCTTGCCCCTGCCGCTAGACTGCCGCGATGCCGGCCCCCGCCCTGTTCGAGCGCGCCCTCATCGTCGAGGACCTGGACGAGCCGCGCCAATGGCTGGCCGAGCTGCTGCCGCAGGCGCTGCCGGCGGTGCAGCGGGTGGACATGGCCGCCACCCTGGCCGAAGCCCGCGAGCGCATGCGCGAGCACGCCTACGGCCTGGCGCTGGTCGACTGGTCCCTGCCCGACGGCACCAGCGAAACCCTGATCGCCGACCTGGTGGCCGCCCGCGAGGGCGCGGTGGTGATCGTGGCCACCATTCATGACGACGACATGCACGTCTTTCCCGCGCTGCGCGCCGGGGCGTCCGGCTACATCCTCAAGTAGCAGCGGGGGGCGGTGGTGATCTCGCAGCTGCCGCGCATCGAACAGGGCGAGCCGGCGCTCTCGCCCTCCATCGCGCTGCGGGTGCTGCGGCATTTCCGCGCCGATCCGCCGGCGGCGGCGGCGCCGGTCAAGCTCACCGAGCGCGAGATCGACGTGCTGCGCCTGATCGCCAAGGGCTACCGCGCG
>CAZZAW010000257.1:0-3839 GCA_964652405.1 uncultured Ramlibacter sp. | reverse complement strand
CGCCGGTGCTGCCCATGAGCGACGTCGTCACCAGCTACTACCTGCGCCTGCGCGTGGCCGACGAGGCCGGCGTGCTGGCCAAGGTCACCGGCATCCTGGCCGCCGCCGGCATCAGCATCGACGCCATGCTGCAGCGCGAGGCCGGGGAAGGCGAGAAGCAGACCGACCTCATCATCCTGACGCACAGCGTGCGCGAGGGCACCATGAACGAGGCGCTGGCGCAGATGCAGGGCCTGCCTACCGTGCTGGCCCCGATCACCCGCATCCGCAAGGAAGAACTCGCCTAGATGCTGTACCTCTCCACGCGCGGCCATCCCGACCGCAAGCATTTCTGCGAGATCCTGCTGGAAGGCCTGGCGCCGGACGGCGGCCTGTACCTGCCAGAGAGCTACCCGCAGGTCGATGGCGCCACGCTCACCCGCTGGCGTTCTTTGCCGTACGCGGACCTGGCCTTCGAGATCCTGTCGCTGTACATCGACGACATCCCGGCGGACGACCTGCGGGCCCTGTGCCGCAAGACCTACACCGAGGAAGTCTTCGGATCGCGCGAGATCGTTCCCCTCAAGCAGCTGCAGGAGGGCCTGTCCCTCGAAGCCCTGTCCAACGGCCCGACGCTGGCCTTCAAGGACATGGCCATGCAGCTGCTGGGCAACCTGTTCGAGTACGAGCTGGCGCGCCGCGGCCAGGAGCTCAACATCCTGGGCGCGACCTCCGGCGACACGGGCAGCGCCGCCGAGTACGCCATGCGCGGCAAGAAGGGCGTGCGCGTGTTCATGACCTCGCCGCACGGCCGCATGAGCCCCTTCCAGCAGGCCCAGATGTTCAGCCTGCAGGACGCGAACATCCACAACCTGGCGGTGCAGGGCGTGTTCGACGACTGCCAGGACATCGTCAAGGCCGTCTCCAACGACCTCGCGTTCAAGCGCCAGTACCGGATCGGCACCGTCAACTCGATCAACTGGGCGCGCCTGGTGGCCCAGGTGGTGTACTACTTCGCCGGCTACTTCCAGGCGACCCGGTCCAACGACGAGAAGGTCAGCTTCACGGTGCCTTCGGGCAACTTCGGCAACATCTGCGCCGGCCACGTGGCGCGCATGATGGGCCTGCCCATCGCCCGCCTGGTGCTCGCCACGAACGAGAACGACGTGCTGGACGAGTTCTTCCGCACCGGCACGTACCGGGTACGCGGCGCAGCCGACACGCACGAGACCTCCAGCCCCTCGATGGACATCAGCAAGGCCAGCAACTTCGAGCGCTTCGTGTTCGACCTGCTGGGACGGGACGCGGCCCGGGTCAAGGACCTGTTCGGCCGCCAGTTGGCGGAAACCGGGCAGTTCGCCCTGGGCGCCGACCCGGCTTTCGCGCAGGCGGCCCAGCGCTACGGCTTCGCCAGCGGCAAGAGCACGCATGCGGACCGCCTGGCCACCATCCGCGACACCTGGGAGCGGCATCACGTGATGATCGACACGCACACGGCCGACGGCCTCAAGGTGGCGCGCGAGCACCTGGAGCCCGGCGTGCCCATGATCGTGCTGGAGACCGCGCTGCCCATCAAGTTCGCCGCCACCATCGTCGAGGCGCTGGGACGCGAACCCGATCGGCCGGCGAAGTTCGAGGGCATCGAGCGCCTGCCCAAGCGGGTGACCGTGGTCCCCGCCGATGCGCAGCGGGTCAAGGACTACATCGCGGCGCATTGCGCCTGATGCCATGAAAGTCGTCGGCTTCGCCGGCTTCTCCGGCTCGGGCAAGACCATGCTGGTGGAGCGGCTGATTCCCGCCCTGAAGCTGCGCGGGATGCGCGTCTCGGTGGTCAAGCACGCCCACCACGATTTCGACATCGACCACCCGGGCAAGGACACCTGGCGCCACCGCGAGGCCGGCGCCTTCGAGGTGGTGGTCGCCTCCGACCGGCGGCTGGCGCTGATCCGCGAGTTCGAGCAGCCGGCCCGCCTGTCGGTCCACCACCTGATCGCCGAGCTCTACGACGGCGTGGACTGGGTGCTGGTGGAGGGCTTCAAGGACAGCAACCTGCTCAAGGTCGAGGTCTGGCGCGCCGCGGCGGGCAAGCCGGCGCGCTACCCGGATGACGACTTCGTGGTCGCCATCGCCACCGACAGCCCCGGGCAGCTGCCCGAGCCGACCTTGCGGCCGGTGCTGGATCTGAACGACGCCGATGCCATGGCGCAGTGGCTGGTCGACAATGGCCACCGCTTCGACTACCTGCCGGAGATGTTCACATGAACGCCAAGCCGCCGCTGCGCCCGCTGGACGAGGCCCTGGCCGAGTTGCTGGCCGAGGCGGCGCCCCTGGGCCGCGTGGAAACCGTGGCCACCTTCGATGCCGACGGGCGCGTGCTCGCGCAGGACCTGGTGTCCGCCCTGCAGGTGCCGCCCCAGGACAACAGCTCCATGGACGGTTACGCCGTGCGCCGCGCGGAGATCGCCGACGAGGGCGTGGCGCTGCCCGTGAGCCAGCGCATTCCCGCCGGGAGCGCCGCCCAGCCCCTGCAGCCCGGCACCGCGGCCCGCATCTTCACCGGCGCGCCGGTGCCGGCCGGCGCCGACGCCATCGTCATGCAGGAGGACACCGAAAGCCTGGACGGCTCGGTGCGCATCCTGCGCGTGCCGGATGCGGGCCAGTGGATTCGCCGCAGCGGCGAGGACGTCACCCGCGGCAGCGTGGTGCTATCAAAAGGAGAGCGGCTCGCGCCCGCCGGGTGCGGGCTAGCGGCCAGTATCGGCCTGGACCGGCTTCCCGTGGCGGCCCGCCCCCGGGTGGCGCTGTTTTCCACGGGCGACGAGCTGGTCATGCCCGGCACCGTGCCGCCGGAGCAGATGAAGCCCGGCGCCATCTACAACTCCAACCGTTTCTTCCTGCGCCAGCTGCTGGCCCGCCTGGGGTGCGAGGTCAGCGACCTGGGCATCGTGCCGGACCAGCGCGAAGCGACCGTGCAGGCCCTGCGCCAGGCCGCGCAGGCGCACGACCTGATCCTCACCAGCGGCGGCGTGTCGGTCGGCGAGGAAGACCACATCAAGCCCGCCGTGCAGCAGCTGGGCCAGCTGCAGCTGTGGCAGATCGCCATGAAGCCCGGCAAGCCATTCGCCTACGGCCGGGTGCAGGGCGCGCACTTCATCGGCCTGCCCGGCAACCCGGTGTCCAGTTTCGTCACCTTCCTGCTGCTGGTGCGGCCCTTCCTGCTCCAATTGCAGGGAGCCACCCAGGTGGCTCCGCGTCCCGTGCGGCTGCCGGCCCATTTCGACTGGCCGCGGCCCGACAAGCGCCGCGAGTTCCTGCGGGTGCGCCGCAACCCCGAGGGCGGTCTCGACCTCTTCCCCAACCAAAGCTCGGGCGTGCTCACCTCCACCGTGTGGGGCGACGGCCTGGTGGACAACCCCCCGGGCAAAGCCATCGCCCGGGGCGATGCCGTCTCCTTTCTCAGCCTGGCGGAGCTGACGGCATGAAGCTCACCGTGCGCTATTTCGCCTCCATCCGCGAGGCCCTGGGCCAGGGCAGCGAAACCGTGGACACCGGGGCCGCCACGCTGGGCGCCCTGCGCGACGAGCTGCTGGCCCGTGGCGGCGCCTATGCCGAGAGCCTGGCCCGTGGCCGGGCGGTGCGCATGGCGCTGGACCAGGTCATGAGCGAGGAGGGCGCCGCCCTGCGAGAAGGCTGCGAAGTCGCCTTCTTCCCGCCGGTGACGGGGGGCTGACATGGCTGCCCGCGTCGCCATCCAGACCCAGGATTTCGACCTGTCGCACGAGATCGCGCAGCTGCGCGCCGGCGACCATCGCGTGGGCGCCGTCTGCAGCTTCGTGGGCACGGTGCGGGGCAGCTCGGAC
>CAZZAW010000256.1:0-3895 GCA_964652405.1 uncultured Ramlibacter sp. | reverse complement strand
GCGCTCGCCGTGGCTGAGGCTGATCTCCACCGCCAGGGCGTCGGTTTCGTCGCCCCGGATGCGGACCTCGAAGCCGATCTGGAAACCCTCGACCTTGGGCGTCCAGCGGATCTTGTCCACGTAGGTGCGCGGCACGCGCTCCAGCCACACGGTCTGCCAGATGCCGGTGGTGCGCGGGTACCAGATCGAATGGGGTTCCAGCTGCCAGTCCTGCTTGCCGCGCGGCTTGGTCAGCTCGTGCGGATCGTCCTCGGCGCGCACCGTGACCACCTGGCGCCCGGAGGGGTCCAGCATGTCGGTGATGTCGGCGGAGAACGGCGTGTGGCCGCCCTCGTGCGTGGCCGCGAGCTGCCCGTTGACCCAGACACGGGCAGCGTAGTCCACGGCGCCGAAGCGCAGGAAGACACGGTCCTTGCCCGGCTTGATGTCGAAATCGCGCTGGTACCAGCAGACGGCGTGGAAGCCCAGGTCGCCTATGCCGCTGGCCCGCGATTCCGGCGGAAAGGGCACGGTGATCTGCTGCGGCCAGTGCTCGATGTCCTCGGGGCGGCGGAAGGCCAGCTCGTCGTCGTAGCGGAAGCGCCAGGCACCGTTCAGCGAGGTCCAGTTGGCACGTTGCAGCTGCGGCCTGGGGTAGGCGAAATCCAAAACTTGTTCTCCTTGTCGTGCGGCCATGCGGCGTGTTTCCCCCGGGGAAGGGGGCAAGCGATGTGCCCGGCAGCAGCCGGCAGGGTCAGCGCCTGGAGAGCCAGGCGAACAGGCCGGCGACCGGCTGTCCCTGATCTTCCCGCACTGGATGGCGGGCCCAGGTTTCAGCGGAGAAACCGTGTTGCTGCGCCAGCATCCGGATGTAACGCTCCGAATGCGCGTAGCGCAGGCTGGGGCGAAGCACCAGGTCCGGTCCGTCGCTCGCCTCCAGCGAGAAGCAGAAGATGCCGCCGGCTTGCAGCACGCGCGCGGCCCCGGCGAACACCGCTTCCAGCGCGCCCACGTAGATGAACACGTCGGCCGCGAGCAGCAGGTCGTGCCGCTGCGGCGTGGACGCGAGGTGCTCGGCCAGGTCGGCCTGCGACACCTGGTCGTACAGGCCCGTGGTCCGCGCCTGGCTCACCATGTTGGCGGACAGGTCCACGCCCTCGAGCCGCCGGGCCAGGGGCCGCAGCAGCGGCGCGCACAGTCCGGTGCCGCAGCCCAGGTCCAGCGCGTTGTCGAAGTGCCGGCCCTGCAGGCCCTGCGCCAGCACCTGCGGCGCACGGTAGCGCAGCACCTCGACCAGGTGCGTATCGAAGCCTTCGGCATAGCTGTCGAACAACTGCTCGACGTAGTGGCGCGGCGGGGCGGGCGGCACGGGGGCCTGCGTCACGCCGGCCAGGAAATAGCGGTTCAGCTCGGGGTCGGCGCCCCGCGCGATCGCCTGCTCGAAACACGGCGCCGCTTCGGCCGGGCGCCCCAGGTCGCGCAGGAGGCTGCCGCGCAGGCTCCAGGCCGGCCCGGCGGCAGGGTCCAGGGCGAGCGCCTTCTCCACCGAAGCCAGCGCCTGCTCGAGCCGGTCGAGCTCGGCCAGAGCGGTCGCGCGGTGACCCCAGGCCTCGGCGTTGCCGTCCTCCTGGGCCACGGCCTGGTCCAGGTACTCCAGCGCCACGGCCGGCTGGCCGAGCTTGAGATGCGAGGCACCCAGGTTGGTGAGCGTGGAGGGCCGTCCCGGCACCAGTGACAGCGACGCGCCGAACTGGCGCACGGCGGCCTCGAACTCGCCGGCCTGGTAATGCGCCAGGCCCTGCAGGAAGAAGGCCTTGGCCTGTTCGAAGGTGCCGCTCATGCGGCGATCATAGAAGCGCCTGCGACAATGCCCGGATGACCTTCGCACCGCTTCGCAACGACAGTTTCCTGCGCGCCTGCCGGGGACTGGCCACGCCGCACACGCCGGTGTGGCTGATGCGCCAGGCCGGCCGCTACCTGCCCGAGTACCGGGCCACGCGCGCCCGGGCCGGCAGCTTCATGGGCCTGGCCACCAACGTCGATTTCGCGACCGAGGTGACGCTGCAGCCGCTGGAGCGCTACGCCCTGGACGCGGCCATCCTCTTCTCGGACATCCTCACCGTGCCCGACGCCATGGGCCTGGGGCTGAGCTTCGCGCTGGGCGAGGGGCCGCGGTTTGCCACGCCCGTGCGCGACGAAGCCGCCGTGAAGGCGCTGGCCGTGCCTGACATGGGCAAGCTGCGCTACGTGTTCGACGCGGTCACCTCGATCCGCAAGGCGCTCGCAGGGCGGGTGCCGCTCATCGGTTTCTCGGGCAGCCCGTGGACCCTGGCCTGCTACATGGTCGAGGGCCAGGGCTCGGACGACTACCGGCTGGTCAAGACCCTGCTCTACAGCCGCCCGGACCTGATGCACCGCATGCTGGAGGTGAACGCCGATGCGGTGGCGGCCTACCTCAACGCGCAGATCGAAGCCGGCGCGCAGGCCGTGATGGTGTTCGACAGCTGGGGAGGCGTGCTGGCCGATGCGGCCTTCCACGAGTTCAGCCTGGCCTACACCGCCCGCGTGCTGGCGCAGCTCAAGCGCGAGCACGAAGGCGAAACCGTCCCCCGCATCGTGTTCACCAAGGGCGGCGGCCTCTGGCTCGACTCCATGGCCGGGCTGGACTGCGACGTGCTGGGCGTGGACTGGACCGTGAACCTGGCGCGGGCGCGTGCCCTGGTGGGCGGCGGCAAGGCGTTGCAAGGCAACCTGGATCCCAACGTGCTGTTCGCCCAGCCTGCGCAGATCGAGGCGCAGGTCCGCGCCGTGCTCGACAGTTTCGGAACGCCTCACACCGGCGAGGGGACGGGTCCCACGCACATCTTCAACCTGGGCCATGGCATCAGCCAGCACACCCCGCCCGAGCACGTGCAGGTGCTGGTCGACGCCGTTCACGCCCATTCCCAGGCTCAGCGGCGCAAGCCCTGAGCGGGGCACGCGTCATCAGGGAGTTCCCTAGCTGACAATGCTTGGGCTGGATGTCAATGGCTTGACTTATGCACAAAATCCGTGCTGCGGCGCACGCAAATCCAGTCGCCCGGCGGGATTCCGCTACAAAACCCATAGCGCTCGTAAGTTGTTGATTTCATTGGACTTGCCCGCACGCCCTTTTTTCAGGCATTTCAGCCAAAGCCTTGATTTCTGAGGCTTTGGCGAGACCCGGGGCGTCGCTATCAACAAAGTTATCCACAGAAATCAGGGATAGCGGCAAAGCGCTTTGAAATCAATGACTTGAGGCCTGTTCCGCGAGTTGACCTCAAGAGTCACACCTAAGACTGCTTCTTCATGACCCACCGGCTCGCCGTCCTCGTTCCCACGCCCGCGCACAGCACGGTGGCGGGGCCGCTGAGCTACCGAAGTGAGCTGGCACTCGCGCCCGGCACCTTGGTGCGCGTGCCCCTGGGCAAGCGCGAAGTGCTGGGCATCGTGTGGGAGCACGACGCCGCAGCCGCGGCCACGCGGCTGGAGATGGAAGACAAGCCGATCGCGGGCGCGCTCGACGCACTCGCCCCCCTCTCGGCCCCGTGGCGACAACTCGTTACGTTTTCGGCCCAGTATTACCAGCGCGGCCTGGGTGAAGTCGCGCTCGCCGCCCTGCCGCCGCAGCTGCGCGACCTCGATGCGAGGCAGCTGGACCGGCGCTTGAAGCGCGCGCAGGCCGCGCCCAGCCCCTTGCAGCCGGACGCCTCGCCGGCCCTCACGTCCCAGCAGCAGCAGGCGCTGGAGGAGTTCGAAACGCAGGCGGGGCCGTTCCTGCTGTTCGGCGCCACCGGCAGCGGCAAGACCGAGGTCTACCTGCAGGCGGTGCGCCGCCTGCTGGATCGCGACCCCCAGGCGCAGGCGCTGGTGATGGTGCCCGAGATCAACCTCACGC
>CAZZAW010000255.1:0-3907 GCA_964652405.1 uncultured Ramlibacter sp. | reverse complement strand
ATGATCAAGGAAGCCTTCGACCTGCATTCGGCCGACATCGGCCACCTGCCCCTGCACCAGCAGGCGCTGGCCTGGGGCGTGAGCCGGAAGGTGGACCTGGTCCAACTCGCCGACAACTTCATGCCGTTCAAGTGGATCACCGTCAAGAAGTAACTTGAAAAACGTCATCGCCCGCTGGCTCGACTCGGACGTCGGGTACAGCTTCCGAACTTCGCCGGTGGCCATCACGGCCGCCACCATCGCGTTCATCTGCGTCTTCTGCGCCGTCTTCGCGGGGTGGGTGGCGCCGCACAACCCGTTCGACCTCACCACGCTGGTGCTGTCGGACGCGCGGCTGCCGCCCTCCTGGGAGGCCGAGGGCACCACCAAGTACCTGCTGGGCACGGACGACCAGGGCCGGGACATCCTCTCGGCCCTGATCTACGGCGCCCGCATCTCGCTGGTGGTGGGCGTGGTCTCGGTGCTGCTGTCCATGCTCATCGGCGTGGGCCTGGGCCTGCTGGCCGGCTTTCGCGGCGGCTGGGTCGACGGCCTGCTGATGCGCGTGTGCGACGTGATGCTGTCCTTCCCGCCCATCCTGGTGGCCCTGCTGATCGCCGGCGTGGGCCGGGCCCTGTTCCCCAATGCGCACGACACCGTGGCGTTCGGGGTGCTGATCGTGTCCATCACGCTCACCGGCTGGGTGCAGTACGCGCGCACCGTGCGCGGCTCCACCATGGTCGAGCGGAACAAGGAGTACGTGCAGGCCGCCCGGGTGACCGGCGTCGCGCCGCTGCGCATCATGGTGCGCCACGTGCTGCCCAACGTCATGGGCCCGGTCCTGGTGCTGGCCACCATCCACGTGGCCACGGCCATCATCACCGAGGCCACGCTCTCGTTCCTGGGGGTGGGCGTGCCGCCCACCTCGCCCTCGCTGGGCACCCTGATCCGGGTGGGCAACGACTACCTGTTCTCCGGTGAGTGGTGGATCACCATCTTCCCCGGCCTGATGCTGATCGTCATCGCCCTGTCCGTGAACCTGCTGGGCGACTGGCTGCGCGATGCGCTCAACCCGCGCCTGCGCTGAGAAGGCAACCATGAGCCTGTTGCAAGTCAAGAACCTGATCGTCGAGTTCCCCAACCGGCGCGGCACCCTGCGCGCGCTGGACGACATTTCCTTCGAGATCGCGCCCGGGGAGATCCTGGGCGTGGTTGGCGAGTCCGGCGCCGGCAAGTCCCTCACCGGTGCCTCCATCATCGGCCTGCTGGAGCCGCCCGGCCGCGTGGCTGCCGGCGAGATCCTGCTGGAGGGCCAGCGCATCGACAAGCTGCCCTACGACGAGATGCGCCGCATCCGCGGGCGCAAGATCGGTGCCATCTTCCAGGACCCGCTCACCTCGCTCAACCCGCTGTACACGGTGGGGCGCCAGCTGATGGAGACCATCCAGGCGCACCTGCCCGTGGACGACAAGGAAGCGCGCCGGCGTGCCATCAGCCTGCTGGAGGACACCGGCATCCCGGCGGCGGCCGAGCGCATCGACCACTACCCGCACCAGTTCTCGGGCGGCATGCGCCAGCGCGTGGTGATCGCCCTGGCCCTGGCGGCCGAGCCCAAGCTGATCGTGGCCGACGAGCCCACGACGGCGCTGGACGTCTCGATCCAGGCCCAGATCATCCAGCTGCTCAAGCGCATCTGCAACGACCGTGGCGCCGCCGTGATGCTGATCACGCACGACATGGGCGTGATCGCCGAAACCTGCGACCGCGTGGCCGTGATGTACGCCGGGCGCATCGCCGAGATCGGCCCGGTCCACCAGGTGATCCACCAGCCCGCCCATCCCTACACCATGGGCCTGATGGCCTCGATTCCCGACATGGACTCCGACCGCGAGCGCCTGAACCAGATCGACGGCGCCATGCCGCGCCTGAACGCCATTCCGCCCGGCTGCGCGTACAACCCGCGCTGTCCCCGTGCCTTCGAGCGCTGCACGCGCGAGCGGCCCGAGCTGCTGGCCGCCGGCGCCACCCGCGCAGCTTGCTGGCTGCACGATGCCGAGCAGGGAGTGACCGCATGAGCGCCGTGCTGCCCACCCCCCTGGCGGCCGAGGAAGACCTCGGCGCATCCCGCCGCGCCGCAGCCGTGGGCGCCGCCCCGCTGGTGCAGGCGCACGACCTGGCCAAGACCTTCGACGTGTCGGTGCCCTGGCTGAACCGGGTGATCGAGCGGCGGCCGCGGCAGCTGCTGCGGGCCGTCGATGGCGTGAGTTTCGAGATCGCCCGCGGCCAGACGCTGGCGCTGGTGGGCGAGTCCGGCTGCGGCAAGAGCACCGTGGCGCGCCTGCTGGTCGGCCTGTACGAGCCCACCCGGGGCGGCTTCACCTTCGATGGCCAGGACGCGCACGCGGCATTCAAGACCTCGCAGGGCCGCCAGCTGCGCCGGCGCATCCAGATGATCTTCCAGGACCCCTACGCCAGCCTGAACCCGCGCTGGATCGTGGAGGACATCGTGGGCGAGCCGCTGCGCGAGCACGGCCTGATCACCGACAAGGCCCAGCTGAAGGAACGCGTGGGCGAGCTGCTCAAGTCCGTGGGCCTGTCGCCCCTGGACATGGTGAAGTACCCCCACCAGTTCTCGGGCGGTCAGCGCCAGCGCATCTCGATCGCGCGCGCGCTGGCCACGCAGCCGGAGTTCCTGGTGTGCGACGAGCCCACTTCGGCGCTGGACGTGTCGGTGCAGGCCCAGGTGCTGAACATCATGAAGGACCTGCAGCGCAAGCAGGGCCTGACCTACCTGTTCATCAGCCACAATCTGGCGGTGGTGCGCCACGTCTCCGACCAGGTGGGCGTGATGTACCTGGGGCGCCTGGTGGAACTGGCGGGCAAGCACCAGCTGTTCAGCAACCCGCGCCATCCCTACACGCGCATGCTGCTGGACGCGATCCCCAAGATGCACGACACGGGCCGCTCGCGCACCCCGGTGCAGGGCGAGGTGCCCAACCCGCTGAACCCGCCCACGGGCTGCGCGTTCAATCCGCGCTGCCCGCACGCCAACGCTCGCTGCAAGGCCGAGCGGCCGGCGCTGCTGACCATTGGCGGCGTGCGCATTGCCTGCCACGCGGTGGAAGAGGGCCGGATTTAAGCCGGATCTGCCTGTAGCCCGCACCGTGGGGGCGCCCTGTGCTATCGAAAGATGAGCAATCAGGCCTACCGAGGCTGAGAACTGGATCCCCGCCTCCGCGGGGACTGCGCACTACGCGTACCGCTTCGTGCGCAGGTTGTTCTTCATCTCGCGCAGCAGCGGTTGCAGCCTGGCGCCGCCGATGCGCAGCGCCACGGTGGTGGCCAGCACGTCGATGATCATCAGGTGCAGCAGGCGCGACACCATGGGGCTGTAGCGGTCGTAGCCTTCGGGATGGTCGGCGGCCAGGTGGATGTGGCCGGCCGACGCCAGCGGCGAGCCGCTGGCCGTGATGCAGATGGCAGTGGCGCCGTTCTTGCGGGCGATGTCGCAGGCATCCATCAGGTCGCGGGTGCGGCCGGAGTTGGAGATCACCACCACGCAGTCGCCCGCCCCCAGCAGCGAGGCGCTCATGACCTGCATGTGGCCGTCGCTGTGGGCGATGGTGTTCACCCCCAGGCGGAAGAACTTGTGCTGGGCATCCAGCGCCACGATGCCGGAGTTGCCCACGCCGTAGAACTCGATCCGACGCCCGGTCTGGTAGGTGGCGGCCAGCGCCTCGCAGGCCTTTTCGATGGCATAGGTGGAGGCGTCGTTGCGGTACTTGAGGAAGGCCGCGACCGTGTTGTCGATCACCTTGACCAGCACGTCGCTGGTCTTGTCGTCGGCGTCGACGCTGCGGTGGATGAAGGGCACGCCCTCGCTCACGCTGCCAGCGAGCTTGAGCTTGAAGTCCGACAGGCTGTCGTA
>CAZZAW010000254.1:0-3923 GCA_964652405.1 uncultured Ramlibacter sp. | reverse complement strand
GAGGGCCGCGCCGCCGGCACGCCGCTGGCCCAGCAGGCCCAGCTGGAGAAGGCCTACGCGCACTACAAGGCCGGCGAGCAGCCGCAGGCGCTGGCCACGCTGGACCGCTTCATGAAGCTGCACCCGGCCAGCCCCGCGATCGACTACGCGCTCTACCTCAAGGGCATCGTCAACTTCAACGACAACCTGGGCCTGTTCAGCTTCATCAGCAAGCAGGACCTGTCCGAGCGTGACCAGAAGGCGGCCAAGGAATCCTTCGAGGCCTTCAAGGAACTCGCCACCCGCTTCCCCGACTCGCGCTACACGCCCGACGCGCGGGCGCGCATGACCTACATCGTCAATTCGCTGGCGCAGTACGAAGTGCACGTCGCGCGCTACTACTACAGCCGCGGCGCCTACGTGGCAGCCGTCAACCGCGCCCAGACCGCGCTGGCCGACTACCAGGACGTGCCGGCGCTGGAAGAGGCCCTCTTCATCCTGATGCGCTCCTACGAGGCGCTGGGCATGAGCCAGCTGGCGGGCGACAGCCGCCGCGTGCTGGAGAAGAACTATCCCCGCAGCGAGTTCCTGACCCGGGGCTTCAGGTCCACGCAGGATCCGTGGTGGAAGTTCTGGTAGCCAGCGCTTCCAGCGTCCCTTCGAATTCCTCGCGCGACTGCAGCCGCCGCATCGCCGGCAGCGCCGCCAGCAGCCGCTTGCCGTAGCCCATGCTGGCCAGCCGGGTGTCGCACACCACCAGCACGCCCTGGTCGGATTCCCGGCGGATCAGCCGCCCGGCGCCCTGCTTGAGCGCCACGGCCGCCTCGGGCACGAAGTAATCGTTGAAGGGGCTGCGGCCCTGCCCCTCCAGCCGCTGCGCGCGCGCCTCCACCAGCGGGTCGCCCGGCGGCGGGAACGGCAGCTTGTCGATGATCACCAGCTGCAGGGCGTCGCCCGGTACGTCCACCCCTTCCCAGAACGACGCCGAGGCCACCAGCACGCAGCCCGGACGGCCCTGCGAGGCGCCTTCGCGGAAGCGCTCGATCAGGCGCCGCTTGGGCCACTGGCCCTGCACCAGCACTTCGACCGCCTGGCTGCCTTCGAAGCGGGCCTGCAGGTCCTCGCCGATGCTGCGCAGCGCGCGCAGCGTGGTGGTCAGCACCATGGTCCGCCCGCCGAGGCGGCGCGACGCATCGGCGGCCAGGGCGGCGACCTGCGCGCTGTGGGCAGGGTCGTTGGGCTTGGGCAGGTCGCGCGGGAGGTACAGCGCGGCCTGCGACGCATAGTCGAACGGGCTGCCCACCCGCAGCACCCGCGCGCTCTCCAGCCCGCAGGGTTCGGTGAACCAGCCCAGCCGATCGTCGTCACCCAGGGTCGCGGAGGTGAAGATCCAGGCCCGGCCGGAGGCCTCGGCGCCCTCTTCCCCCGTCTTGAGCAGCCGGCTGCGCACCGTCTGGGCGATATCCAGCGGCGACTCCACCAGCCGCAGCTGCTGGCCCACGTCGATCCAGCGCACCGAGCCCGGCTCGCAAGCCTGGCCGAAGCGTTGGGCGCGCTGCGCCAGCAGCGCGGCGCGCTCGTGCAGCCGGACGAAGTCGGGGGCGATTTCGCTGACGGTCGCCAGCGCTTCCATCGCCCCGTCGCAGGCGGCGGCCACTTCCGCCAGCGCCCGCTCCCAGGCGGCCGGGTCCACGTCCTGGGGCGAAGCGCCGGCCCAGCGCAGGCGGCTGGCGCCCCAGGCCTTGCCGACGGTCAGCCGCAATTCACGCGCGGCGCGCTCGGTGGCGGCCGCCACGCCCTGCCAGTCCGCCAGGCCCCGCGCCAGCTGCAGGCCGGCTCCCAGCAGGTCACGGGTGAAGTCCAGCAGCTGCCCGGTGGTGAGCTGGGCGCCCAGGAACTGCACCCCGGTCTCGTTCAGCTGGTGGGCCTCGTCGAAGATCGCCACCCGCACGCTGGGCAGCAGCTCGGCCATGCCCGAGTCGCGCACGGCCAGGTCGGCGAAGAACAGGTGGTGGTTGACCACCACCACGTCGGCTGCCAGCGCCTCGCGCCGCGCCTGGTTGACGTGGCAGGCCCGGAACTTCGGGCATTGCGAGCCCAGGCAGTTCTCGCGCGTGGACGTGACCAGCGGGATCACGGGCGAGCGCTCGTCCAGCCCCGGCAGCTCGGCCAGGTCGCCGGTTCGCGTCACCTGCGCCCATTCCTCCACCTTGGCCAGCGTGCGCACGGCCGTGCGGTCCGGCAGGGTGGCATCACGGCGGGCGAGCTCCATGCGGTGCAGGCACAGGTAGCTGGCGCGGCCCTTGAGCAGCGCAGAGCGCACCGGCAGTCCCAGCGCCTGCACCAGCCGCGGCAGGTCACGGCCGAACAGCTGGTCCTGCAGGGTCTTGGTGGCCGTGGACAGCAGCACGCGCTCGCCCGAGAGCAGCGCCGGGACCAGGTAGGAGAAGGTCTTGCCGACGCCCGTGCCGGCTTCCACGACCAGCGCGCCGCCTTCCTCGATGGTGCGCGCGACTGCCAGCGCCATCTCGATCTGGGGTGCTCGGGGGCGGAATTCGTCGGCTGCGCGCGACAGGATGCCGCCGGGCGCAAAGGCGCTGCGGGCCGCGTCGGTCAAGTCCATCAGTCGCCGCCGGGCCGCCCCAAGGCGACTGAAGCCCCCTCGGGGGGCAGCGACCCACACGAAGTGGGGGAGCATGGGGGCAGCATTTCTAGGCAGGTTCTTTAGGGTCCAGTGCGAGCTCCAGCCGCGCGATCTGGTCGCGCAGGCCCAGGCGGCGCTTCTTCAGGCGGCGGATCATCAGCTCATCCAGCGGCGTTTCCTGGCTCAGCCGGTCGATCATGGCGTCCAGGTCGGCGTGCTCCATGCGCAGCTCGATGAGGCGCCTTTCGGGGGAATGGAGGTTGGAGTCCAAGAAAACTGCGGGCCCTCGCGCGGGCCACTGCCGGGTTCATTCGATAATACGTCTTTGCCGCCCATTTATCGAGCATGCCCAAAGGCTACCGACTGACCGCCGCGACCGGCATCCACAAGGGTGACCGCGAGTACCAGCAGGACCAGCTGGCCCTGATCAGCCATCCGCGCGTCACGGGCTGCGTGCTGGGCATCGTGGCGGACGGCATGGGCGGGCGCAGCGGCGGCCGCAAGGCCTCCGACCAGGTCATGCTCACGGCCAAGCAGCTGTTCGAGCGCTACTCGCCGGACCATGACGACGCCCCCTCGCTGCTCAAGCAGATCGTCCAGGAGTCCCACCTGGTCATCAAGCTGACCGCCATCTCGGCCGAGCAGGAGCCGCACAGCACGCTGGCCGCCTTCCTGATCAACCCCGCCGGCGACTGCCACTGGGTCCACGCCGGCGACTCGCGCATCTACCACTTCCACGGCAACCGCCTGGTCAAGCGCACCCTGGACCATTCCTACGTGCAGACGCTGGTGGACAAGGGCGAGATCACGGAAGAGGAAGCCAACGTCCATCCCCAGTCCAACATCCTCATGGGCTGCCTGGGCGCCGAGGACGAGCCGCCGGCCGACCTGCACTACATCCCCCTGCTCAAGCCCGGCGACGTGCTGATGGCCTGCAGCGACGGGGTCTGGCACTACTTCAGCCCGACCGAGCTGGGCTCGGTGCTGGCGTCCCTCTCCCCGCGCGAGGCCAGCGAGTTCCTGATCGAGAAGGCGCGGTCCCGCGCCCGTGGCGGCGGCGACAACCTGTCGCTGGTGATCGTCAAGCTCGAGCCGCTCGAAAGCTAGGCTCACGGCGGCACCGGCAGCGGCCGGGGCGGCTTGTTCTTCTCGGCCGCGCGCTGCTGCACGCGGCCTTTTCGCTCCTGGGCTTCCTCGATGCGCTCCTGGTGGCGCCGCAGGTTCTCGCGGGTGTCCGGCTCCGGGGGCGCCGAGGGCTGCCGGGGCGCGCCCGCGCGCGGCTGGGGCGCGGCCCTGAGGG
>CAZZAW010000253.1:0-3956 GCA_964652405.1 uncultured Ramlibacter sp. | reverse complement strand
CCACAGGCCCTTGAAGGCAAAGGTGTGGGACGAGGGCGCGACGAAGCAGTCGAAGGCGGGAAAGGGCGGCGGCTCGGTGCCTTCTTCGCCGAACCAGCCGAACAGGATGCCGCTTCGCTCCAGCACCGGGTAGCGGCGCTGCTTCACGCGCTCGCACAGCTTGCTGCCCGTGGGCTCGGCCGGGGTTTCCAGGCAGCGGCCGTCGGCGGCGAATTTCCAGCCGTGGAACGGGCAGCGCAGCCCGTCGCCTTCGTGCCGGCCGAAGGACAGGTCGGCGCCGCGGTGCGGGCAGTCGCGGTCCAGCAGGCCCCAGGCGCCGGCGGCGTCGCGGAACAGCACCAGGTCCTGGCCCAGCACGCGCAAGGCTTTCAGGGGACGCTGCGCCATGCGCGGGTCCAGCCGCGGGTCGAACTCGTCCGCCAGCGCCACCGGCTGCCAGTACTGGCGCAGCAGCTGCCCGCAGGGCGTGCCGGGCCCGATGCGGGTGACCCGCTCGTTCTGTTCAGCCTTCATGACAACTCCTCGGAAGATGACGAACGCGTGGAAAAACCAGTGTACGGTACAGTCGCCGGGCCTTGACCGAGTCTGCGTTCAGCTTCACCACCGCCGGCGTCCGGCGCGGCTTCCTGATGGCCCAGCCCCTGGCGCCGGGCGTGGCCCTCTACGGCGTGGTGTTCGGGGTGCTCGCCAGCGAGCGCGGCCTCTCGGCGCTGCAGGCGCTGGCAATGAGCGTCTTCGTGTACTCGGGCAGCGCCCAGCTGGCGGCGCTGCAGGTCTGGTCCAGTTCGGCGGCGCTGATGCCGCTGCTGGCCACCATCCTCATGATGAATGCGCGCTACGTGCTGTACGGCGCCGCCATCCAGCCCTGGCTGTCGCAAGCGCGGCCGGGCCAGGCGGCGGCCAGCCTGTACCTGCTGGGCGACAGCAGCTGGGCGCTGGCCATGCGCCAGTACCACGAGGGCTACCGCGACGCCGGCTTCATCCTGGGCAGCGGCATGGCCGGCTTCCTGCCCTGGGTGCTGGGCACGCTGGGCGGCCACCTGCTCGCCCACAGCGTGCCGGACCCGGGGCGCTGGGGGCTGGACTTCATGCTGGTGGCGTTCGCCGCAGCGATCGGCATCTCGCTCTGGCGCGGGCGCTCGGACCTGCTGCCGGTGGCCGCCGCTGCCATCGCCGGCTGGCTGTTCCATCGCTACGTGCCGGGGGCCTGGTACATCGTCGCGGCGGGCCTGGCCGCCGGCCTGGTGGGAGCGCTGCGCCATGCCCGCTGACCAGGCCTTCCTTCTGGCGGTGCTGGCCATGGGCGTTGCGTCGTATGCCTGCCGGGTGGCTGGCTTCGTGCTGATGCACTGGATCCCGGTGACGCCCCGGGTGGAGGCGGCGCTCAAGACCATCCCGCTGGGCGTGATGGTGGGGATCGTGATGCCGTCCGTGGCTGCCGGGCGCGTGCCCGAAGTGGTGGGCTTGGCCACCGTGCTGCTGCTGATGAAGACCGTGCGCCACGACCTGGTGGCGGCAGTGGGCGGCGCGGCCGCGGTCGCGGCCTGCCGCGCCTTCGGCCTCTAGGGCCGCAGCGCCTGCCGCAGCTGCGACGCGCACAGCTGCACCGCCACGTTGGCCTCGTCGATTACCTTGCCCATGGTGATGAAGCCGTGGATCTGGCGCTCGAAATTGACGAGGCTGGCGGTGTTGCCGGCCTCGGTGAGCTTCTGGGCGTACTGCAGGCCCTCGTCGCGCAGCGGGTCGTACCCGGCGGTGAGCACGAAGGCGGGCGGCAGGCGCGACAGGTCCGGATGCAGCAGCGGCGACGCGCGCCAGTCGGTGTACTGGGCCGCGTCGGCAATGTAGTGCCCGCGGTAGTAGGTCATGGAGTCGCGGGTGAGCAGGTAGCCCTGGCCGTTGGCCTCGAGCGAGGCCGCGATGTGGCGCTGGTCGGTGGCGGGGTAGATCAGCAGCTGGAAGGCCAGCGGCAGGTCGCCGGCCTCACGCGCGGCGATGGCCACGACCGCGGCCAGGTTGCCCCCGGCGCTGTCACCGCCCACGGCCATGCGGCTGGCATCGAGCGCAAGTTCGGTGCCGTGGCGCAGCACCCAGCGCGCCGCGGCGACCGCGTCATCCACGGCGGCCGGAAACCTGTGCTCGGGGCCGAGCCGGTAGTCCACGGACACCACGGCGCAGCCCGAGCCGTTGGCCAGCTCGCGGCAGAGCGTGTCGTGCGTGTCCAGGTCGCCGATCACCCAGCCGCCGCCGTGGTAGTACACGAGCACGGGCAAGGGCTGCTGGGGCGCGCTTCCCAGGGGCCGGTACAGGCGCAGGGGGATGTCGCCCGCCCGCAGGTCGCAGACCAGCCCGACGTCCGGCGCGGGCGGCTGCGTGACGAAGCGGCGCTCGCGGTAGAAGGCGCGCGCCTGGTCGGGCGGCAGCGTATGCGTGGGCGGGACGCCCTTTTCCTCGATCAGGCGCAGCAGCGCGCGGGCCTGGGGATGCAGCATGGCGGTTCTCCTGCGCCAGAGTGTAGGTGCGGCGGCCGGGGGTATGCTTGCCCGCCATGAAGCTGCACAACTACTTCCGCTCCTCGGCCTCGTTCCGCGTGCGCATCGCGCTCGAGCTCAAGGGCCTGCCTTATGACTACGTGCCGGTGCACCTGGTCAAGGGCGAGCACAGGCAGCCGGGCTACGCCGCCGTCTCACCTTCGGGGCTGGTCCCCACGCTGGAGCTGGACGATGGCGCGCGGCTGGGGCAGTCCATGGCCATCATCGAGTACCTGGACGAGACCCACCCGCAGCCCCGGCTGCTGCCGGCCGACCCGGTCACCCGCGCCCGCGTCCGCGCACTCGCGCAGCTGATCGCCTGCGAGATCCACCCGCTGAACAACCTGCGGGTGCTCAAGTACCTGGTGAACCAGCTCAAGGTGGACGAGGAAGCCAAGACCACCTGGTACCGGCATTGGGTGCGCGACGGCCTGGAGGCCTTCGAGCGCGAGCTGGCCCAGCTGCCACCGGGCCGGTACTGCTTCGGTGACACGCCCACGCTCGCCGACTGCTGCCTGGTGCCGCAGATCTTCAACGGCCGCCGCTTCAACGTGGACTTCTCGGGCCTGCCGCGGACCATGGCGGCTTTCGACGCCTGCATGGCCCATCCCGCGTTCCAGAAGGCGCAGCCTTCCAGCTGCCCGGACAACGAGGCTTGAACGCCGCGCCTGCTCCCGGCTGGCTGGTCCCGGACTGGCCCGCGCCCGGCGGCGTGCGGGCGCTGTGCAGCACGCGGGCGGGCGGTGTGTCGGCCGGGCCGTACGACAGCCTCAACCTCGGAGACCACGTGGGCGACGAACCGGCCCAGGTGCAGGCCAACCGCCAGCGCTTCGCCTCGGCGCTGGGCGCCCGGCCGGTCTACCTGCGCCAGGTGCATGGCAGCGGCGTCGTGGCCCTGGCGGGCGACACGCCCGATGGGGTGGAGGCCGATGCGTGCGTGACGGTGCAGCCCGGCGTAGCCTGCACCATCATGGTCGCGGACTGCCTGCCGGTGCTGCTGGCGAGCACCGAGGGCACGGCGGTCGCCGCCGCCCACGC
The DNA here is from genome assembly GCA_964652405.1 of uncultured Ramlibacter sp. GTDB lineage: Bacteria > Pseudomonadota > Gammaproteobacteria > Burkholderiales > Burkholderiaceae_C > Ramlibacter. The sequence continues at coordinate 387 of CAZZAW010000253.1, read as the reverse complement.
CGGCTGGCGCGGTCTCGCGGGGCAGGCGGGGCAGGGGGTCCTCGAAGCGGTTTGGGAACGATTCTGGCCGCTAGCCCGCCACGGACGGGCGCAGGCTGCTAGCAAAACGATAGCGTGGCTGGGCCCGTGCATCGGACCGGTGGCTTTCGAGGTGGGGCCCGAAGTGAGGGACGTCTTTGCCGCGCAGGACCCGGGCGCCGCGGCCCACTTCCGGCCGTACCGCGAGGGCAAGTGGCTGGCCGACCTGCCAGGGCTGGCCCGGCGGCGCCTGCAGGCGCTGGGCATCAGCCAGGTCTACGGCAACGACGGCAGCGAAGCCTGGTGCACCGTCGCGAACCCCTCAAGGTTCTTTTCGCACCGGCGCGACCGGGTCAGCGGGCGCTTCGC
>CAZZAW010000252.1:0-4011 GCA_964652405.1 uncultured Ramlibacter sp. | reverse complement strand
CGGCGTTGCCCAGTTCCTTGTAGAAGGGCACGTTGGAGTCGCCGTTGATGGTGGAGATTACCGCGGTCTTGCCGCCGGCCGAGAACTTCTTGATGTCGGCGACGATGGTCTGGTAGTCGGCATGGCCGAAGGGGGTGTACTTCTCGTCGATGTCGCTGTCCTTGACGCCCTTGCTCTTGAGGAAGGCGCGCAGGATCTTGTTGGTGGTGCGGGGGTACACGTAGTCGGTGCCCAGCAGCACGAAACGCTTGGCGCCGCCGCCTTCCTTGCTCATCAGGTATTCCACGGCGGGGATGGCCTGCTGGTTGGGCGCGGCGCCGGTGTAGAACACGTTCTTGGACAGCTCCTCGCCCTCGTACTGGACGGGGTAGAACAGCAGGCCATTCATCTCCTCGACCACCGGCAGCACCGACTTGCGGGACACCGAGGTCCAGCAGCCGAAGATCACCGCGACCTTGTCCTGGCCCAGCAGCTGCTTGGTCTTCTCGGCGAACAGCGGCCAGTTGGAGGCCGGGTCCACCACCACGGGCTCGAGCTTCTTGCCGAGCACGCCGCCCTTGGCGTTGATTTCCTCGATCGCCATCAGCGCCGTGTCCTTGAGCACGGTCTCGGAGATGGCCATGGTGCCCGACAGGCTGTGCAGGATGCCGACCTTGATGGTGTTGCCCGACTGGGCCAGGGTGGCGCCGGTGCCGGCCAGCAGGGCGGCGGCGGTCAGTGCCTTGAGGGTGAAGCGACGTTGCATGAGTGAGCTCCTGAAGAAGAAGGGTTGATCCCGCGAAGGACAGGTCCAGCTTAAGGAGCCGCTGAGCTCGCAGGAATACGCCGCTTGGCGTACGGCACGGCAGGACGGGGGCGCCAGCCGCGGCGGAAAAGCCCTGTTCCTACAGGGGCTTGCGCGAGTTCTTGGCACGATGGGCGGCACATGCCTTGCCACCCCTGAAGTACCCATAGGAGCCGCCCCATGCAAACCCTCATCGTCTTTTCCCACCTGCGCTGGAACTTCGTCTACCAGCGCCCGCAGCACCTGCTGTCGCGGCTGGCCCAGCGGTGGCGCGTCGTCTTCATCGAGGAGCCCATGCCCAACGAAGCCGAGCAGCGCATCGAGATCCTGGAGCCCGCCCCGGGGGTGGAGGTCTGGCGGCCCCACGTCCAGGGCGAAGCGCTCGGGTTCCACGACGACCACATCTCCGTGCTGCAGCGGCTGATCGGCCAGGCCATCCGCGAGCGCAAGGTCAGCGACTACTGGGTCTGGTTCTACACCCCGATGGCGGTTCCGCTGGCGGCCGAGCTGTCACCCCGGGGCATGGTCTACGACTGCATGGACGAGCTGACCCTGTTCAAGAACGCGCCGCGCCAGCTGGTGCAGCGCGAGAACGTGCTGTTCAAGGAAGCCGACCTGGTGTTCACCGGCGGGCCCAGCCTCTACAACGCCAAGCGGGGCCGGCACCCCAGCGTGCACTGCTTCCCCAGCAGCGTGGACGCGCAGCATTTCTCGAGCGTGCAGGGCGAGCATCCGCTGCAGGCCGGCATCGCGCGGCCGCGGCTGGGCTACTGCGGGGTAATCGACGAGCGCATCAACATGGAGCTGGTGTCCGCCTTGGCCCAGGCCCATCCCGAGTGGCAGGTCATGATGATCGGGCCGGTGGTCAAGATCGATCCGGCCGGGCTGCCGCGCCACCCCAACATCCACTGGCTGGGCCAGCAGGGCTACCAGGACCTGCCGGCCTTCATCTCCGGCTGGGACGTGTGCCTGATGCCGTTCGCGCTGAACGAGGCCACCCGCTTCATCAGCCCGACCAAGATGCTGGAGTACATGGCCTGCGGCCGGCCCACGGTGAGCACGTCCATCCGCGACGTGGTGGAGCCCTACGGGCACCTGATCTCGATCGCCGACACGCCGGCGGACTACGTCGCCGCGTGCGAAACCATCCTGGCGCGCAGCGCCGCCGAGCAGAAGGCCCACACCGAAGCGCTGGCGCAGGCGATCGCCCGCACCTCCTGGGACAAGACCGCCCGGGCCATGGGCGAGCTGATCGTGCAGGCCGACCGTGCCCGGCACGAGCAGGCCCAGGCCGAGCAGGAGGAAGCCGGGGCGCTCGCGAAGGTTGCCTGATCAGGCCTCGCGCGGCAGCTCGAACAGCCGGAATGCCGGCTGTTCGGGCCGCTGCCGCTGCAGCAGCGGCTTGGCCACGTTGTAGACCGGCACGCCGTTGATGGTCCTGGCTTCCAGCGCGCCGCGGTGCGCGTGGCCATGGAAAACCGCGTCCACGGGGTAGCGCAGCAGCGGTTCTTCCAGCCGGCTGCTGCCCAGGAAGGGAAAGATCTCCGCCGGCTCGCCCTGCACCGTGCCCGCGATCGGCGAGTAGTGGAGCAGAGCGATGCGCCGCGGCGTGCGCAGCTTGGCCAGGGCCGATTCCAGCTTCATGGCCTCGTTCAGGGCTTCCTGCACGAACAGCTTGATCGCCGGCTCGCCCCAGGCGCCCAGCGAGCCGCGGCCAAAGCCACCGGCGAAGCCCTTCACGCCTGCCACGCCCACGCCCTCGATTTCGCACGCCTCGCCGTCGAGCACGCGCACCCCGGCATGGGCCAGCGTCTCCCGTACCACTTCGGGCGTGCCGGTTTCGTAGTCGTGGTTGCCCAGTACCGCCACGATGGGCACCGACACGGCCCCGAGTTCGTCGGCCAGGACCCTTGCTTCTTCCGCCGTGCCGTAGTCCGTGAGGTCGCCGCACAGCAGCAGCGCGTCGGCGGCTTCGCTGGCCTGGGCGAAAAAGCTGCGCAGCGACCCGGCGGCATCCTTGGTCACATGGAGGTCGCCCACGGCGGCGAAGCGGACGGAGGTGGAGGACTTGCCCATGCCCCGATGCTGCGGGCATTCATGGCCGGGCCCTGTAGGCGGCCGCCGATGGTGCAGCTGGCTGCTCGTCCTAGGCAGCGCGGGCGCCACCCACGGTTACGCTGGCACCAACGCGCAATCCCAGAGGTCCGCCATGTCCGCTGCACCGCTCGCCCCCTCCCTGGAAGACGAAGTCCTGCCGGAAACCGCCGCCTTCTACCGGCGCGCGCTGCAGGCGCTCACCGACGCGCAAGTGCCTTTCCTCGTGGGCGGCGCCTTCGCCCATGCCTGCTACACGGGCATCCGCCGCTCCACCAAGGACCTCGACCTGTTCATCCGCCGGGAGGACTACGACCAGGTGGCCGCGATCGCGCAGCGGGAGGGCTGGCGCTCCGAACTGGCCTATCCGCACTGGCTCGCCAAGGTGCACGCGGGCGACGACTTCATCGACCTCATCTTCAACTCCGGCAACGGCGTGACGCCGGTCAACGACCAGTGGTTTCGCCAGAACGCGGAAGCCGAGGTGTTGGGCGTGACGGTGAAGATCGCCAATGTCGAGGACGGCATGCTGTCCAAGGCCTTCATCATGGAGCGCGAGCGCTACGACGGCGCCGACATCGCCCACCTGATCCAGGCCAATGCCGAGCACCTGGACTGGGCCGGCCTGCTGGAGCGCTTCGGCACGCACTGGCGGGTGCTGCTGGCCCACCTCACCCTGTTCGGCTACATCTACCCGGGCGAGCGGCACCGGGTGCCTTCCTGGCTGATGGAGCGGCTGGTGGCGCGCCTGGCCGAAGAAAGCCGCGAGCCGCCCCCGGTGGACCCGCATGTCTGCGCGGGCACGCTGCTGTCGCGCCAGCAATACCTGCACGACGTGGAACGGCTGGGCTACGTGGACGGCCGCCTGACCCCCGCGAGCACCATGACGTCCGAAGACGTGGCGGTCTGGACCGAGGCGATCGAGGAGCCGGCGGCGCATGAGCCGCTCCCGCCGCCCGCCCCTGCGCCGCAGGCGGTGCGTCAGGCTTCCAGCTGAGGGTGCAGCTGCCGCATGCGGCTCATGGCCATGGCCGCGGCAGCGGTGCGCGTCTCCACGCCCAGCTTGGCCAGGATGCGTTCCAGGTGCTTCTTCACCGTGGCGGGGCTGGCGCCCAGGATGTCGGCGATGTCGC
>CAZZAW010000251.1:0-4075 GCA_964652405.1 uncultured Ramlibacter sp. | reverse complement strand
GTTCCCCGCGTTCCCCGCGTTCCCCGCGTTCCCCGCGTTCCCCGCGTTCCCCGCGTTCCCCGCGCTCGCGGCGCTGCTCGCCGTCGCGGCCGTTGCGGCCCTCGCCGTTGCGCGGCTGGGCTTCGGCGCCTTCGGCGCCCACGCGCTCGCGCCGCTCGCCGTTCTCGCGCCGGGCCTCGCCATCGCGGCCGCGGCCTTCGCCGCGGCGTCCTTCACGGCCGCGTCCACCACGGCGGCCATCGCGCTCGCCGCGCTCGCCACGCGCTTCGCGCTTCTCTTCCTTGGCCGCAGGGGCCGCCGCCGGGGCGGCTGCCGGCGCAGCGCCCGGGGCGAACAGGTTCTTCAGCCAGCCGATGAAGCCGGACTCCGCGGGCGCGGGCGCCGCCACCGGCGGGGCCACGGGCGCGGCGGCCTTCACGGGCTCGGGCTTGGGCACGGCCACGGGCGCCGGCGCGTCGGGCAGCACGCCCTTGATCACCGGTTCCTGCTTGTTGGCGCGCTCCTGCGAGCGGCGGGTGACCTCGGTCTTCTCTTCCACGTCCTCGGCCATGTGGTAGCTGGCCTTGAGGTTGTCCAGGCGCGGGTCGTCGTGCTTCAGGCGCTCCAGCTTGTAGTGCGGGGTGTCCAGCGACTTGTTGGGCACCATGATCACGCCGATGCGCTGCTTGAGCTCGATCTTGGCGATCTCGGTGCGCTTCTCGTTGAGCAGGAAGGAGGCGACTTCCACCGGCACCTGGCAGTGCACGGCGGCGGTGCCGTCCTTCATGGATTCTTCCTGGATGATCCGCAGGATCTGCAGCGCGGAGCTTTCCGTGTCGCGGATATGGCCGTGGCCGCCGCAGCGCGGGCAGGGGATGGAGGCGCCTTCCGACAGGGCCGGGCGCAGGCGCTGGCGGCTCATCTCCATCAGGCCGAACTTGCTGATGGTGCCGAACTGCACGCGGGCGCGGTCCTGGCGCAGCGCGTCGCGCAGGCGGTTCTCCACCTCGCGGCGGTTCTTGCTCTCCTCCATGTCGATGAAGTCGATCACGATCAGGCCGCCCAGGTCGCGCAGGCGCATCTGGCGCGCCACCTCGTCGGCGGCTTCGAGGTTGGTGCGGGTGGCGGTCTCCTCGATGTCGCCGCCCTTGATGGCGCGGGCCGAGTTGACGTCGATGGACACCAGGGCCTCGGTGTGGTCGATCACGATCACGCCGCCGGAGGGCAGCTTCACCTCGCGGGCGTAGGCCGACTCGATCTGGTGCTCGATCTGGAAGCGGGAGAACAGCGGCGCATCGTCGCGGTAGCGCTTCACGCGGGCGGCATGCTCGGGCATCACGTGGGCCATGAACTGCTGGGCCTGCTCGTAGATGTCGTCGGTGTCGATCAGGATGTCGCCGATGTCGTGGTTGAAGTAGTCACGGATGGCGCGGATCACCAGGCTGGATTCCTGGTAGATCAGGAAGGCGCCCTTGCCGCCCTTGGCGGCGCCGTCGATCGCGTTCCACAGTTTCAGCAGGTAGTTCAGGTCCCACTGGAGCTCGGGCGCGGTGCGGCCGATGCCGGCGGTGCGCGCGATGATGGACATGCCGCTGGGGTACTCCAGCTGGTCCATGTTCTCCTTGAGCTCGGCCCGGTCGTCGCCCTCGATGCGCCGCGAGACGCCGCCGCCGCGCGGGTTGTTGGGCATCAGCACCACGTAGCGGCCGGCCAGCGACACGAAGGTGGTCAGGGCCGCGCCCTTGTTGCCGCGCTCTTCCTTCTCGACCTGGACCAGGAGCTCCTGGCCTTCCTTGATCACGTCGTTGATGCGGGCCTGCGAGACCGGCACGCCCGGCGTGAAGTACTGCTTGGAGATTTCCTTGAACGGCAGGAAGCCGTGGCGGTCCTCGCCGTAGTCGACGAAGCAGGCTTCGAGCGACGGCTCGACGCGCGTGACGACGGCCTTGTAGATGTTGCCCTTGCGCTGCTCGCGCCCTTCGATCTCGATTTCGTAGTCGAGGAGCTTTTGTCCGTCGACGATGGCCAGGCGGCGTTCTTCGGCCTGCGTGGCATTGATCAGCATCCGCTTCATAGCGTTTTTCCTTCCACTTTCAACGCGCCCTGCGGGCGCGAACTTCGATGCCGGAAGACGCTTTGAAACGAAGGAATTGCCGGGGCGCGACGAAGCCGAGCGGTCTAGCTCAGCAGGCGTGGCGGGGGCGCGTGGATGAAGGCGAGAGGCGTGGGGAACCGGATTGCTACTGTTTTGGTAGCTGCAGGCGCCCGGGGGACGGGGGCTGCGGGCGGGTTCATGCCGCGGGCCGGGGCTGTGAGCCACCGCCAGAAGGCCAGGAACATCGCCAGGAGCACCGGATTTCTCGCTTATCCGCCCGCCAGCGCCTTGCAAGGGCTGGCGGGCATTTATTCCGTATCAGGGTTTCAAAGTGTCGATTCGAGGCATCGACCTGCCAGCGTGGGCTGCGGTTGCGTGTGGACTAAACTCCAGACAAATCAACCACTTACGGCACTACGCTAGTGAAACGGATTATAGGGGCCCCGGCGGCCCCTGCAAAGGCCGAGGTGAAAACGGTCCTCGTGGACGAGGAATCGGCCGGCCAGCGGCTGGACAACTTCCTGATCCGCCACCTCAAGGGCGTTCCCAAGACCCATGTCTACCGGATCATCCGCTCGGGCGAGGTGCGGGTGAACAAGGGCCGCGCCGCGGCGGACACGCGGGTGGCGGCCGGCGACCAGGTGCGGGTGCCGCCGGTGCGGGTGTCCGAAGCCGCGGCGGAGAAGAGCGAACGCCCGGCGCCGGCCCGCGAGTTCCCGGTGCTGCTGGAAGACGAGCACCTGGTGGCCGTGGACAAGCCGGCGGGGGTGGCCGTGCATGGCGGCAGCGGGGTGAGCTTCGGCGTGATCGAGCAACTGCGGCAGGCCCGGCCGCAGGCGAAGTTCCTGGAGCTGGTGCACCGGCTCGACCGCGAGACCTCCGGCATCCTGCTGGTGGCCAAGAAGCGTTCCGCGCTCACGAAGCTGCAGGACCAGTTCCGTGAGCGCGAGACCGGCAAGACCTACCTGGCCCTGGTGCAGGGCGCCTGGCCGGCCAACCGCAAGGTGATCGACCAGCCGCTGCACAAGTACCTGCAGGCAGATGGTGAGCGCCGGGTGAAGGTGGTGGCCAAGGACGACCCGGATGGGATGCGGGCGATCACCCTGGTGAAGGTGCAGCGGTTGCTGGAGGGCTTTTCCCTGCTGGAGGTCACCATCAAGACCGGGCGCACCCACCAGATCCGCGTGCACCTGGCCTCGCAGGGCCATCCGATCGCGGGGGATGACAAGTACGGCGATTTCGACCTGAACAAGGTGCTGGCCAGGCAGGGCCTGAAACGCATGTTCCTGCACGCCTGGCGGCTGCGCTTCACGCATCCGGCCACCGGCACCGAGGTCACGCTGGAAGCGCCGCTGCCGCCCGAGCTGGCGGCCTTCGTGGGCTAGCGCCGCGCCCAGTCGCGCAGCGCCTGCGCGACCTGCTCCACGACCGGCACCCAGTCGCCGGGCGTCTTCTGGCGGAACAGGCGCATCACGCCGGGGTACCAGGGCGAGTCGTCGCGGTCCAGCAGCCAGCGCCAGTCGGTGCGGAAGGCGGGCAGCAGCACCCAGACCGGCTTGCCCAAGGCGCCGGCGACATGGGCCAGCGCCGTGTCCACGCAGATCACGAGGTCGAGCTGGGCGATGACCGCGGCGCTGTCCGCGAAATCCTTGAAGTCCTGCCCCAGCGGCGCCAGCGGCTGCCCGGCCGGCGGCGCCAGGGCTTCGGCCTCGCCGCTGCCCTTCTGCAGGCTCACGAACTGCAAGCCGGGCACGCGCCACAGCGGTGCCAGGACCTCGAGCGAGGGCAGCGACCGGTAAGCGTCGTTCGGGTGCGCGGGCCCGCCTTTCCACGCCAGGCCCACCCGGGGCCCCTGTGGCAGGCGCGTGGCCCAGCGCTGCATGCGCTGCGGGTCCGCGCGCAGGTAGGGAAGGCGGGCCGGAACGGTCTCCAGCGTGGTGCCCAGTTGCAGCGGCAGCCCCAGCGCGAAGGCCCAGTAGTCGTGCCCCTCCTGCGGCGCGC
>CAZZAW010000250.1:0-4093 GCA_964652405.1 uncultured Ramlibacter sp. | reverse complement strand
GTTCGGACGATGCGGCTGGGCGCCGTGATGCCTAGCATCGCCCAAACTCAACAGGGGGAAGGGGAAGGTGGCGATGCGCGCGATGCACCTGACGGGCGCCCTGGTGCTCGGCACCCTGCTGTCCGGGTGCGCCTACAGCTACGTGGCGCCCGACGGCTCGCGCCACGTGCTGGGCCTGCTACACGTGGTCGTTCCCCCTGACGCGGAGTCCTCCGCACCCGCGGCCTCGCTGCGCACGCGCGCACTCGGGCTCTCCCTGACTTCCGGCGGCGTGGGCAGCGCGCTCGCCCTCGGCTACAGCGACGTGACGCTGGCCTACGTGCGCGGGGACACCTGCGTGCGCTGGCCGCTGCAGTCGCCCCTGATCCGGCACACACCTTGAGGAGGAACCCCCCATGACCTTGAAACCCATCTTCGGCTGGGCACTGCTGCTCGCGCTGGCGGGCTGCGCGACGCCGCAGGACCAGGCCGTCTTCGTCACGCGTACCTCGCTGGGCCTGGACGTGGACGCGGCTCCCACGACGGCCGCATTCGGCTACAACCGGGTCGAGGGCTACCTGGGCCCGCGCTACGACAACGGCACCGTGCCCGCAGTGGCAGGCAGCTTCCACACCGACGGCGGCCTGTTCAACCGCGAGGTGCGCCAGACCTACGCCACCGGCCAGGCGGCGCTCAACGCCACGGCCGCCAAGGCCGCGGACGCCCAGGAAGGGAAGGAGCACTTCCACGGCGAGCGCAAGGCCATGTTCTTCGGGACCGGCACGGTCGTCGGCGTGAACATCGGGTTCGGCGACACGGCCGCGAACTCCTTCACCTTCGGCTTCAAGCGCAAGGAGATCTCCGTGATCCCGGTCTCCACCACGGCCACCAGTTCCGTGACGCAGTCGGGCTCCACCACCGAGGTGGTGCATTCGTTCCCCTCGGTCTTCGCCCGGCTGGACAACACCACCGAGGCCAACGCGCCCAAGGACTCCAGGCTGAACATCCAGCAGTTCTTCGCCACCGGGGTGGCCGCGCAGCGCCTGGCCAACCAGGACGACGTGCGCCGGGAGTTCCGCGAGGAAGCGATCGATCCCCGGCTGCGCTACCGCAACGAGGAGCACAAGCAGAGCCGGCTGGTGCTCAACACGCTGCACTGCGTGGCCAAGGTGCCTGACGCCGAGGTGCCCAAGGTCTGGAGCAACGCGGAGGCGCTCGGTGTCTTCACCGACCCGCGCATGCTGGCCTCGCTCAAGTCGGCGGCGCCGCAGGCCGCGCGTGCCCTGTACACCGGCCACATCCGGCTGCTCCAGCCGAACGAGAAGGCCGTGACCGAGCTGCTGACCCTGCACCACAAGTACGTCTGTGACCTTCCGGGAGCCAAGGCATGAGCGAGATCTTCAGCCGCACGGTGCTGTGCGACGACTGCGACGACTACAGCCAGGACCTGAAGGACACCGGCTACGAGGTGATGGACTGCCACAAGGATGCTTCCCAGCCCGGCATGTGCACTGTGCGCTACCGCTACCCGCAGGCCCTGCCGGTGGCCACCGCGGGCAAGACGCTGGCGGCGCATTCGATGGCCCTGGCGGCGCAGCACGGCCCCGCCGCCATGCCCAGCCAGGCCGCGGCGGCCAAGGCGATCGTCAACCTGTTCGAGACTGGCGAGGTGCTGGGCGACTACGGAGCGGTGACGGTGCTGGCCGGCGACTCGGGGCACCTCACCTACGGACGTTCGCAGACCACGCTGGGCTCGGGCAACCTGGCGGAGATGCTCGCCCGCTACTGCGAGCAGCCCGGCGCCCGCTTCGCGGGGAGGCTGCAGGCGTGGCTGCCGCGCCTGCGCCAGCGCGACCTGTCGCTGGACCATGACCAGCAGCTGCACAACGTGCTGCGCGCCTGCGCCGACGATCCCGTGATGCGCGAGACGCAGGACCGCTTCTTCGACCAGGCCTACTGGGAACCCGCGGTGCGCGCGGCCGGCAAGCTGGGGATCACGTTGCCGCTGGGCATCGCGATCGTGTACGACAGCTGGGTGCACGGGTCCTGGAACCTGGTGCGCGGGATGGCCGACCAGAAGGGCACGCTGGCGCAGGTGGGCGAGAAGGCGTGGCTGGCGAACTACGTGCAGGCGCGGCGCGACTGGCTGGCAGGGCATTCCAACACCCTGCTGCGCAAGACCGTCTACCGCATGGACGCCTTCGCCCGGCTGATCGATCTCGGGCAGTGGGCCCTGGCGCTGCCGCTGGTGGTGCGAGGCCAGGAGATCTCCGCCGCCAGCCTCTCGGCCCTGCCGCCCGGCTGCTACGACGGGCCGCAACCGGGCAGCCGCACGCTGTCCGTCCAGACGCCGCTGCAGCGCGGCCTCGACGCCCGCCTGGTGCAGCTGGGCCTGTCGGACCTGGGCTTCCCGGTCCGCGCCGACGGCATCTACGGCCCCGGGACGGCGGGCACGGTCAAGGCGCTGCAGAAGTCCAACGGCCTGGCCGAAACCGGCGTGGCCGATCCGGTGCTCATCGCGAAGCTGGTGTCATGAGCACCGCCGGACCACGAGGCTTGAACCTCGAACAGGTGCTGATCGAAGAGGCGGTGTGCCTGCACGACTTCGCCAAGCGACCCGCCACGCAGGCCGAGCTGAACGAAGCCCTGCACCGGCTGCCTGACGAGGAGCAGCGGGCTGCGCTCTGCCTGTCCGGCGGCGGCATCCGCAGCGCGGTGTTCTGCCTGGGCGCCCTCCAGGGCCTGGCGCGGCTGGGCCTGCTCCAGCGCTTCCATTTCCTGTCGACCGTTTCCGGCGGCGGCTACACCGGCTCCTGGCTCTCCAGCTGGATCCACCGGCGCAAGGACCTGGACGCGGTCGTGGCCGAGCTGGCCGGCGCGAACCGCACGGGCTCTCCCGAACCCGAACCCCTGCGGCGGCTGCGCGGCTACAGCAGCTACCTCACGCCGGTGTGGGGGTTCTCGACGGACTTCCTGACCTTGGTAGCCACTGCGGCGCGCAACCTGCTGCTCAACTGGCTGGTGTTCTTGCCCTTGCTGCTAGCCGGCGTGCTCGCGCCACCGCTAATGCTCGCATTCGTCGCGGCGGAAGCGCCGGGGCCTTCTTCGTCCCTGCTGCTGGCCGCCAGCGCCTTGCTGGTGGCCGTGGCCATCGCCTACATCGGTGCCGACTTGCCGGGGCCGGTCCGTCAGCCCGGCAGGGCGCACGACCAGTTCGGCGCGCTCTGTTTTGCTCCTTTGGTGCTCGCGTCGCTGGGCTTGTCCCTGGCGGTCCGTTGGCACCCCAGCGCGGTCACCGGCTTTCCGCTCTGGAAGGCCGCCGCCGCAGGGGCGGCACTGCACGGACTGGCGGCCATCCTCGGCCTGTACTGGCGGGAGCGCCGGGGATTGGCGCCGCGCGTCACGAGGAAGTGGTGGCCTCCTGTGGTCGCACTGGTCGGCAGCGGCGCCGCCGCAGGCGCTTTGCTGCACACGGCAGCTCCGTATGCGGCGTCTTCAAAGGCGACGCTGGAAGCGGAGCTCTATGCCACCCTGTCCGTGCCGCTGCTGCTCATGGTGTTCTGGCTCGGACTCGCCGCCCAGGCGGCGCTCTCGCGGCGGTACACCGACGAGAGCGACCGGGAATGGTGGTCGCGCGCCTCGGCGCGCTGGCTTGGCGCCGCCATCGCCTGGGCGGGGGTGTTCGCGCTGGTCTTGCTCGTGCCGGCCTGGCTGTTGGGCCAGGGGTGGTCCGACAAGGCCAAGGGCCTGGCCGGCGTGGGCAGTGTGCTGCTGGGCGTGCTGGTGAGCGCCATCGGCTACCTGAGCAAGAACGGCGACAAGGTGCGGCAGCAGGCAGAGAGCCTGGCCACCTTGCTGGGCATGCGCCTGCTCGACCTCGCGGCGGGCGCCTTCGTCCTGGCCCTCGCGGTTGGTCTGGGTCTGGTGTCCCGGGCCATGCTCGTCCCCGGTCTGCAGGCGTGGATGCCGTTGTCTGCGGGACTGGTCTTCGCGATCGTCTTCCTTCTGGCTGTGGGCTTGCTGATGTCGTGGGTGGTCGGAACCAACACCTTCTCTTTGCACGCGATGTACGGCAACCGGCTGGTGCGGGCTTTCCTGGGCGCCAGCCGCCAGG
>CAZZAW010000249.1:0-4094 GCA_964652405.1 uncultured Ramlibacter sp. | reverse complement strand
GGTTGCCGCTCCACACCAGCCCCACCCGCGGCGCCCGCCACGGGCCCAGGCGGGCTTCCCAGGCCCGCACCCGCCCAGGGTCGGCCCGCAGGTAGCCCGCGGGCAGCGGAATGGTGTCCAGACGCGTGCCCACCGCGCCGGGGACGCTGGGCAGGGGAATGTGGAAGTCGAAGCCAGGCAACCGTTCATCCGGCCCGTACACGGCGTCCACGCCGCCCAGCCGGCGCAGCAGCGAGACCAGCGGCGCCTGCACCTGCATCAGCACCCGCGCGCCGCGCTCGCGCAGCAGCGACGCATAGCGGCAGAACTGAAGGGTGTCGCCCAGTCCCTGCTCGGCGCGCAGCAGCAGCGTGCGGCCCTGCAGCGGTTCGCGCCCGGTCCAGGCAGGCTGCGGCAGCGCCGGCAGGGGGCGCTCCAGAGCGATCCGCCGCAACTCGTAGTCCGGCCAGCCGGAAGCCAGCTCGCCAGCCAGCAGCCGGGCGCAGGCACGGTTCCAGCGCGCCTGGGTGAAGCCGGGGGACAGCGCAATCGCCCGGTCGAAGCAGGCCAGCGCCTCGGCCATGCGGCCCAGGTGCCGCAACGACAGCGCGCGGTTGCTGTGGGCTTCGGCATGGTCCGGCGCCAGCGCCGTGGCCCGCTCGAGCAGGGCCAGCGCGGACGCATGCCGGTCCTCGTCCTGCAGCAGCACGGCCAGGTTGTTGAGGATGCCGGCGTCCTGCGGCGCGAGCGCCTCCGCCTGGCGGTAATGGTGCAGCGCCTCGTCGCGCCGGCCGAGCGCCCGCAACGCGTTGCCGAGGTGGTTGTGGGCCTGGGCATTGCCGGGGTCCGCGGCCACCGCGCGGGCGATGAGCTCCACAGCCTGCGCGTGGCGGCCGGCCTGGGCCATCGCCACGCCGCTCAGGTGCAGCGCGTCGAAGTGTCCGGGCTCGGCCGCCAGAACCTGGCCGTAGCAGGCTTGCGCCTCGTCGAGGCGGCCTTCACGGTGCAGGGCCGCGCCCTGCTCCATCAGCTCACGCAGGCCCATGCAGCCTGCCCCTCCTACAATTTCGCCTGCTCTCGATCAAGGATGCCCCATGAGTGTCGGTGACGCGGGCCAGGACCGCCTGGCCCAGGACTTCGTGCAGTTTTCGGTGGAGGCCGGGGTGCTGCGCTTCGGCGAGTTCAAGACCAAGGCGGGACGCCTGTCGCCGTACTTCTTCAACGCCGGCCTGTTCGACGACGGCGCCAAGCTCGGCCGGCTCGCGCAATTCTATGCACAGCGCATCCTTGCCTCGGGCATCGCCTTCGACATGATCTTCGGTCCCGCGTACAAGGGCATTCCGCTGGCCGCGGCCGTGGCCATCGAGCTGGCGCGGCTGGGGCGTAACGTGCCCTATGCCTACAACCGCAAGGAAGCCAAGGACCACGGGGAAGGCGGGACACTGGTGGGCGCGCCGGTCGCGGGCAAGGTGCTGATCGTGGACGACGTGATGTCGGCCGGCACGGCCGCGCGCGAGTCCATCGCCATCATCCGGGCGGCAGGCGCGACGCCGCATGCGGTGGCGATCGCGCTGGACCGGCAGGAGAAGGCCACCGAGAACGGCCGGGACGTGGACCACAGCGCGGTGCAGTACGTCCGCGACCAGCTGGGACTGCAGGTATGCGCGATTGCGCGGCTGGCGGATTTGCTCCAGTATCTGCAGCAGCACGCGGGCGACGCGCTGGGTCGGCATTACCCCCAGGTGCTCGCCTACCGTGAACGCTACGGGGTGGGATAAGTAGAAGCTGGTCGCGGGGACTGACCTTTGGTTCTTTGCCGGTTGCTGTTGGGAGCGCTGATCTGCGCGTCGGCGGCCGCTCAGCCGTCCGAGCCGCGCATCTACACGTGCGTGGACGCCAAGGGCCGCCGCCTGACCGCGGACCGCCCCATTGCCGAGTGCCTGGACCGTGAACAGCGCGAGCTCAATCCCAGCGGCACCGTCCGGCGCGTGGTCGGCCCCACGCTGACCGCGCAGGAACGCCTGGAACAGGAAGAAAAAGCCCGCCGGGCCGCCGAGGAGAAGGCGCGGGCCGACGCCGAGCGGCGCGTCGACAAGCTCCTGGTGGAGCGCTACCCGGACGCCGGAAGCCACGCACGCGCCCGGGAGGCCGCCCTGCAGGCGGCCAAGGTCACGTTGCACGCCCATCCCGATCAACTCGCGGCGGAACAGGCCCGCGTGAATGCCCGCTTCGACGCGGAACTGGCGCGGCTGCGGCCGCAGTGGAGCCAGAAGCAGGGCCCTGGACCCGCCCGGTGAGCGCGCTCAGCCGGCCAGCTTGCGCCGCAGCAGGTCGTTGACCTGCTGCGGGTTGGCCTTGCCCTTGGTGGCCTTCATGGCCTGGCCGACCAGGGCGTTGAAGGCCTTGTCCTTGCCGGCCTTGAATTGCGCCACGTTGTCCGGGTTGGCGGCGAGGATGCCGTCGATGATCGTCTCCAGCTCGCCGGTGTCGCTCATCTGCCTGAGGCCCTTGGCCTCGATCAGCGCGTCCACGTCCTGGCCCTCGCCGGTCCACAGCGCCTCGAAGACCTGCCGGGCGGCGTTGTTGGAGATCGTCCCGTCCGAAATCCGTCCGATCAGGGAAGCAAGCGCCTGCGCCTTGACCGGCGCCGCCTCGATCCCGATGTCCTGCTGGTTCAGGCGCCTCGACACCTCGCCCATGATCCAGTTGCTGGCCAGCTTGGGCTGGCCGCAAGCCCGGGCCGCCTGCTCGAAGTAGGCCGCCATGCCCTTGCTCTGCGTCAGCGTGGTCGCGTCGTACTCGGGCAGGCCGTAGTCCTTGACGAAGCGGGCCGCCATCACGCGCGGCAGTTCGGCCATGCGCGAGCGCACCTGGTCCACCCACTCGGGCGCGATCACCAGCGGCGGCAGGTCGGGGTCGGGGAAGTAGCGGTAGTCGTGCGCGTCTTCCTTCGTGCGCATCGCGCGGGTCTCGCCGCTGTCCGGGTCGAACAGCACGGTGGCCTGCTGGATCGCGAGGCCGTCCTCGAGCTGGTCGATCTGCCACTGGATCTCGAAGTCGATCGCCTGCTGCAGGAAGCGGAAGCTGTTGAGGTTCTTGATCTCGCGGCGCGTGCCGAAGGGCGCGCCGGGGCGGCGCACCGAGACGTTGGCGTCGCAGCGGAAGCTGCCTTCCTGCATGTTGCCGTCGCAGATGCCGATCCAGGTGACGATCTTGTGCAGCTCCTTGGCATAGGCCACGGCCTCGTCGGAAGCCCGGATGTCAGGCTCCGTCACGATCTCCAGCAGCGGCGTGCCGGCGCGGTTCAGGTCGATGCCGGACTGGCCGATGAAGTCCTCGTGCAGCGACTTGCCGGCATCCTCTTCGAGGTGGGCGCGCACCAGGCGCACGGCCTTCTTTTCCTCGCCCAGGTAGAACTCGACGACGCCGCCCTGCACCACCGGGATCTCGTACTGGCTGATCTGGTAGCCCTTGGGCAGGTCGGGATAGAAGTAGTTCTTGCGCGCGAAGATGCTGCGGGAGGCGATGTGCGCATTGACGGCCAGGCCGAACTCGATGGCGCGCTCGACGGCGCCCTTGTTCATCACCGGCAGCGTGCCCGGCAGCGCCAGGTCGACGGCGCTGGCCTGCGTGTTCGGCTCGGCGCCGAAGGCCGTAGGCGCGCGGCTGAAGATCTTGGACTGCGTGGACAGCTGGGCGTGCGTCTCGAAGCCGATGACGACTTCGTAGCCCTGGATCAGTTTCGAAGCCATGTCAGAACCCCTCCGGCTGTCGGAGGTGGAAATCGGTCGCTTGCTGGAAGCGGTGCGCGGCGTTCAGCAGCCGGGCTTCCTGGAAGTAGTTGCCCAGCAGCTGCAGGCCCACCGGCATGCCGCCTTCGCCGAAACCGCAGGGCAGGCTCATGCCCGGCAGCCCGGCCAGCGAGCCCGGGAGCGTGAAGATGTCGGCCAGGTAGTTGGCGACCGGGTCGTCCGACTTTGCGCCGATCTTCCACGCGACGGTCGGCGCGGCGGGCCCGGCGATCAGGTCGCACTGCGTGAACGCCTGCCGGAAATCGTCCGCGATCATGCGGCGCAGCTTCTGCGCCTGCAGGTAGTAGGCGTCGTAGTAGCCAT
>CAZZAW010000248.1:0-4113 GCA_964652405.1 uncultured Ramlibacter sp. | reverse complement strand
TGATGCCCGTAACCGCATCGCTCTAGCTTGCAGCAACTAGCGCCAAAGCCGGCCTCATCTCCTGTAAACCGGCAGCCGCAAGGCACGGAGATCCACGTAAGCCCGCAGTAAACGTCCAAGCAACGAGCGCCATTCGGCCGCGGTCGTCTACGGTGGCAAGGTCGCAATCAGGCTTCGCCCGCATTCGCGTGTTACAGCCCTACTCCACTGCCCCAGCGGCACCATCTGTTTCAATCAGCAATGTTCTGTGCCAGTCGCAGCTGCGTGTGGCGTGCACGTGGCAGCTTCCGGTCAGTGGATCGTAGCGGCACTAGCCAATACGGTTGCTGCTGCAATCCTGGCCGCGTGACTGCGGCAGCAATGCTGCGCCAATCGCATCGTCACTAAACGGCAAAGCCGGTAGTGACGATGCGCTCAATGCCCCAGCCACAGAGGAACATACGGTGGCTGGCGCACGTGACAGACCCCAGTGACGGGCTCCCTGCCCCGTCGTCAACCCGGACCGTGCAACGCGGTCCGTCCTCCTGCCCGCTCCCTGCGGGCTCACTGTAAGACCGCGTCGAAGCAGCGCCCCTCCGAGCCCTGGGTCAATGGCTCACTCGATGATGCGGCTTCCCACAGGAAGCGCCATCGACGCCAATGCCGCGTGCCGCGGCGGCAAGCAGCAAACGAAACGGCACGAAACGGGAGTGGTGTCCCGAGTCCCTTGTAGATCCCGATACGCCTAGCGTTCGGGACGGACAGAAACACTAACCAGACAGGTTACACACACCAGCGACAGCGTAAAGGGCAGAAGCAAAGGGGCAACAAAAGGAGAAAGGGATTCACCCAGCAGAGGAACAGATGCGAGACCTGAACTACGAGCTGAAACAGCTATGTCATCGCAATCGCGACGGCAGCTTTGCCACGCAGCGCGACCGCGAACGCGTGCTGGACCAGATCGCCAACCAGCTTCACGACTGGGGATATCGGCACATGGGTGCCGCGAGCCTGAAATCAAAACACGTCGAGCGCCTGGTCGAGAGCTGGAAGGCCGCGGGGCTGGCCGTGGGGACGATCAAGAACCGCATGGCGGAGCTTCGCTGGTGGGCGGAGAAGATCGGCAAGGAAAATGTTGTCGCCAACGATAACGCGCACTACGGCATCGGCCATCGGGTGTACGTCACCAACGTCAGCAAGGCCCGCGAACTGACGGCAGGCGACCTGTCGAAGATCACCGACCCGTACACGCGAATGTCACTGCAGCTGCAGGCGGCGTTCGGCTTGCGGCGCGGAGAATCGATCAAGATCCGGCCCGAGTGGGCCGATCGCGGCGACAAGCTCGCTCTGAAGGACACCTGGACCAAGGGTGGCCGTGCGCGGGAAATACCCATCCGCAACGAGGAACAGCGCCGGATACTCGACGAGGCTAAGCGCTTTGCCGGCAGGGGCAGCCTCATCCCGGCTGACCAGCGCTACGTGGAGCAGCTCCGGCGCTTCGAGTACCAGTGCGCCAGGGCAGGAAGTCACCGGGTTCACGGGCACCGCCACCACTACGCCCAAACCCGATACCGGGAAATTACCGGCTGGGTAGCGCCCGCTGCCGGCGGACCGCGCTCGAAGGAATTGACCGCGACGCAAAAGGCGCTTGACCAGGAAGCGCGGCTTACGATCAGCCGGGAACTGGGGCATGAGCGCGAGCAAATTACTGCGGTTTACTTAGGCCGCTGAGATGGTCGATAGAAAATCCTGCAGATGTGGCTGACATGGCTGTTAGCATTGCTAAAGCTGCGGGTGCCAGTACTTTTTCGAACGCCCGGCCCGCCCGTTCTAAGTTACCGAAGCATCTCCTTGGACATGACCGTTGCGTTTGCGCTACGCGGTCAATGTCTGCATTCCCCTAAATTATCGTCTGGATTTGACCCGCCGTAAGCTATCAGCGACATCGCCATGAAGGCCCACTCCTCGGCCTAAGCAGCCACTGCCATCCTCATGTAGAAGTGATAAATGTTTTCGAATTTGGTGCGTGGTGCTACGAGTAGCGAGCTCACACTATCGGCCATCAGCAGACGCTCACTGAAGGCGCTGAAACCAGTCCTTGACAGTGCCCTTACTTCATTGCGAAGCGCACGGTTGCCAGCTTGCCCGCGACCGTCACAACGGCGACTGCCTTGGTGCCAGGGCCGACCTTGAAGCTGCCAGTGGCCTCAAGCCTGTCCCCGGCAGGCTTGAGTTCCACCTCTTGCTTTTCGGTGCCGGTCAGCAGCGTGACCTTCGCGGTGGCCTTGGAAACGTCGGCCGCCTTACCGTGGTCACGCAGGTGGAGCTGAATCACGGTGGGCTTGGCAACCAGTTCGTAGTCGATGTCCTTGACCTCGACGACCACGCCACCGTGCATCGGCTTGTGCTCGTGCGCGTGGTCGTGTTTGCCGCCAGCTGCGAAGGCAGAACCAGCCAAGGCCAAGGCGATGGAGATGAGAAGGGCTTGCGTCTTCATGGGTGTCCTTTCGGGGTGGGGGTGAACAGGGGAAAGTTCAAAGCGCCTCGGCATCCTTATCGTCCATCAGCGCTTCGGCCGGCTTGCGACCGAAGAGCCAGAACATCGCGGGCGTTAGGAAGGTGTCGAGCAGGGTCGAGCTGATGAGGCCGGAGAAGATCACCACGGCCACCGGGTGCAGCACCTCGGTGCCGGGCTGCTCGGCCTCGAACAGCAGCGGGGCCAGCGCGAAGGCGGTGACCAGGGCGGTCATCAGCACGGGGCTGAGCCGCTCCAGCGAGCCGCGCAGGATCATCTTCTGGTCGAAGGCCTCGCCCTCGAAGCGCATCAGGTTGATGTAGTGGCTGACCTTCAGGATGCCGTTGCGCACCGAGATGCCAGCCAGCGTGATGAAGCCGACCAGCGCGGCCACTGACAGCGGTTGCCCCGACAGCCACAGACCGATCACTGCGCCGACCAAAGCGAGCGGGATGTTCGCCATGATCAGCGCCGACAGCGCAGCCGACTTGTAGCGGCTGTAGAGCACCACGAACATCAGCGTCAACGACACGAGGGACAGCAAGCCGACCAGCCGCGAGGCTTCCTCTTGCGCCTGGAACTGGCCACCCAAGGTAATGAAGTAGCCCTCGGGGAGCTTCGTCTCGGCCACGACCTTGCGGATGTCGGCCACGATCTCCGACAACGCGCGCCCTGACGCGTTCGCCGACAGCACGATCCGCCGCTTGCCGTCGTCGCGGCTGATCTGGTTCGGGCCGTCACCATCCTCGATGGAGGCGATCTTCGACAGTGGGATGCGGCCGTTCGGCGTCTCGATCAGGATCTGGCCGAGGCCTTCCACCGACCGAGCCGATTCCGGCAGCTTGACCACCAGCGCAAAGCGCCGGCTGCCCTCGACAATCTGGGTGACCTTCTCGCCTTCGACCAGGGCTTGCAGCGCATTCAGCACCTGGGGCGCGGGCACGCCGTACTGGGCCGCTGCGGCATAGTCGATACGCACCTTGATCTGGGGCGCGAGCACCTGCTTCTCGATCTGCAGGTCGGCGATGCCGGGAATGGTGGCCAGCTTCCCGCGCAGCATATCGGCCTGGCCACGCAGCGCATCGAGGTCTTCGCCGAAGATCTTGATGGCGATCTGCGAGCGCACACCCGACAGCATGTGGTCGATGCGGTGCGAGATGGGCTGGCCGATCTCCAGCGCGGCAGGCAGGTTCACCAGCCGCGAGCGGATGTCGGCCTTGATCTCATCCATGGTGCGAGTGAGCTCCGCGGTGGGCTTCAGGCCGACATCGAGCTCACTGACGTGCACGCCCTCGGCATGCTCGTCCAGCTCAGCCCGGCCGCTTCGCCGCCCGACGTGCGTCACTTCCGGCACCTGTTTGACCAGCACCTCCGCCTGGCGGGCCAGAGCCGACGATTCGGTCAAGGTGACGCCGGGGTTTAGACGCAGGCCGATCAGCAGCGTGCCCTCGTTGAAGGGCGGCAGGAAGGTCGTCGGGAAGAAGGGCACGGCCACCGCAGCCACCAGCACTGCGACGCCTGCGGCTGCCATGGCGGCCTTGGGCCGGTTCAGCACGCCCTGCAGGCTGCTGCGGTAGCGTGCCTTCAGCCAGGCCAGGACCTTGGTATCACCATGGTCC
>CAZZAW010000247.1:2789-4114 GCA_964652405.1 uncultured Ramlibacter sp. | reverse complement strand
TGGGGCGTGTCCTGGTGGCCCTTCCGCCAGTTGCAGGAACAGGGCCTGCATCCCCTGTGGGCCACCGCGGGCGTCTACACCTTCTCGCTGGCCTGCCTGCTGGCGTGGCGGCCGCAGGCCTGGCGAGGGATCGCGGCGCACCCGGGCCTGTGGCTGCTGATGCTGGCCTCGGGTCTGACCAACGTGGGCTTCAACTGGGCCGTCACGGTGGGCGACGTGGTCCGCGTGGTGCTCCTCTTCTACCTGATGCCGGCCTGGGCCGTGCTGCTGGCGTGGGGGCTCCTGGGCGAGCGGCCGACCGTCCCCGCGCTGCTGCGCCTGGCGCTGGCGCTGGCCGGCGTGGGCGTGGTGCTCAAGACGCCGGGCACGCCCTGGCCCCTGCCGGAAAGCGGCGCCGACTGGCTGGCGCTGATGGGCGGCTTCAGCTTCGCGCTCACCAACATCCTGCTTCGGCAGCTGCGCGACGCGCCCGCGCCCAGCCGCATCTTCGCCATGTTCACGGGCGGCACCTTGACGGCCGCCGGGGCCGGCCTGCTCGGGCTGGCCGGGGGCGCGGTGCCGGCGCCGCCGGCCCTGCCCGGAGGCGCCCTCCTGCTGGGGTTGCTCCTGAGCCTGGCTTTCCTGGTGGGCAACATGGCGCTGCAGTACGGCGCCGCGCGGCTCAAGGCCCAGACCACCGCGCTGATCATGCTGTCGGAGGTGGTGTTCGCCAGCGTCTCGTCGGTGCTGGCCGGCGCCTCCGAGCTGGGCTGGCGCACCTGGCTGGGCGGCGCGCTGATCCTGGTGGCGGCGGCCTGGTCGGCTTGGCCCCAGACCCCCGCGGACGGCCGGGCAGGCGCACAATCGTCCGCATGACCAGCGTCTACGACTTCCAGGCCCGGCAGATCGACGGCAAGACCGTCCCCTTGAGCCAGTACAAGGGCAAGGTGCTGCTGATCGTGAACACCGCCAGCGCCTGCGGCTTCACGCCGCAGTTCGGCGGGCTGGAGCAGCTGCACCAGCAGTACGGGGCCAAAGGCCTGGCGGTGCTGGGCTTTCCCTGCAACCAGTTCGGCGCGCAGGACCCGGGCAGCAACGACGAAATCGCACAGTTCTGCCAGGTCAACTACGGCGTGAGCTTCCCCATGATGGCCAAGATCGACGTCAACGGCGCCCAGGCGGACCCCCTGTTCCAGTGGCTCACCCGGGAAGCGCCGGGCCTGCTGGGCAGCACTGCGATCAAGTGGAACTTCACCAAGTTCCTGGTGGGCAAGAACGGCCAGGTGCTCAAGCGCTACGCACCGCAGGACGAGCCGGCGAAGCTGGCGAAGGACATCGAGGCCGCC
>CAZZAW010000247.1:0-2689 GCA_964652405.1 uncultured Ramlibacter sp. | reverse complement strand
AGGTACAGGTCGGCGGCCAGCCTCACGGCCAGCGGCGGAACGCGTCCGCGCAGCATCAGCACCGCGGCCAACCCAAGCGCCGCCAGCGCCAGGCTGCGCCACCGCAGGCGCAGCGCCTCGGCCCACCAGCCCGGGTCCGCGGCGACCCACCAGCCGTAGAGGAACAGGGTGAAGTACACCGCATGCAGCCAGGCGTCGTGCACCAGGTCGTTGCGCGGCGGGAAATGCGGCCACAGCAGCAGGCTGTACAGCGCCAGGGGCAGTACCGGCAGCAACAGCAGGGCCGCACCGCGCAGTGCGAGGAAAGCCGGCGCGGCGCGGGCCAGCACGGGCCGGGCCAGCACCAGCACCGTGGTGTAGAGCCAGAGGTAGGGCAGGTACCAGAGGTGGTTCCAGGTCAGCCCCACCTCCCAGCCCCGGAAGCCCCCGGCCGGCCAGGGCCCGCCCGTGTAGTAGCGGGCCAGGAAGTCCAGGAAGCCCGGCGCGATCATGCCCTTGGCCACCATCTCGGCATAGGGCTGGTAGGGCACCACCACCGCCATGCCGAAGGCCAGCGGCAGCAGCAGCCGCCAGCTGCGCTGCGCCAGCAGCCTGCGGCCACCGCGATGGCGGCCCATCAGTCCCAGCGCCAGCCCCGAGACCAGGAACACGAGGTCCATGCGCCACAGGTTCACGGCCCGCATCGGCGCCTGCAGCCAGTCGGCGGCATGCGGGCTCTTGAGGTGCCAGTCCCAGCCGGCCACGTAGTACATGCCCACGTGGTACAGGATGACCACGCCGAAGGCGAGGGCCCGCAGGGCATCGATGTCGTGGCGGCGTTCTGTCATGGCGTTCTCCATCAGGGAGGGCCGATTCTTGGGCCGCCGCCCCTGGCCCGGAGCCCCGGCGTGACGAGCCCCGGGCCGGCCGGGACCAGCGGCGGCCGGCGGGGACGAACGGCGGCGCCCGTAGACTCGCTTTCCATGTCCACCCCGCAAGAGACCTGGCTGGCGCGCTACCGCCGCTGGCGCCGCGCCGCCGAGGTGGGCTTCTGGGCGGTGGTGCTGGGAGTGCAGGTGGTGGCCAACACCCTGGTGACCTGGCTGGACCTGAACCGCACGGCCGGGGCCACGCCACTGTGGCAGCCGCTGGCCTGGGAGCTCACCAGCACGGCGATGGTGGCGCTGCTGATCCCGGCGGTGGTGGCTTGGGAGCGGCGCCACCCCGTGCGCCTGGACACCCTGCCCGGCGCCCTGGGCTGGCACCTGGCCGGCAGCCTGGCCTACTGCGCCGTGCACGTGCTGGGCATGGTGGCGTTGCGCAAGCTCGTCTACGGCCTGGCCGGACGCGACTACGAGGTGGCCAGCTGGGTGGGCATGTTCGGCTACGAGTACCTCAAGGACCTGCGCAGCTACTTCCTGATCCTGGTGGCGGTGTGGAGCTACCGCCTGGTGCTGCTGCGGCTGCAAGGCGAGGCCCGGGTGCTGGACGCGGCGGAGCCCCCGGCCGGGCAGGCGCCGCCGCCCGTGGCGGCCGCGCCCCGGCCCGAACGCTTCCTGGTGCGCAAGCTGCGCAAGGAGTTCCTGATCGCCGCGGCCGACATCGCCTGGCTGCAGGCCCAGGGCAACTACGTGGGCCTGCGGGTGAACGGGCACGACTACCTGCTGCGTTCCACGCTGGCCGACTTCCTGGAGCAGCTGGACCCTTCGCGCTTCGCCCGGGTGCACCGCAGCTGGGCGGTCAACCGGGACTGCGTCGCGGAGATCGAGCCGCTGGACGGCGGCGACGCCCGGCTCAGGATGAAGGACGGGAGCCTGGTGCCGTGCAGCCGGCGCTACCGCGAGGCCCTGGCGAAGTAGCCGTGGCGAAGTAGACCTCGTCCGGCACCCAGCCCATCTCGCGCAGGCGGGCTTCCTCCAGCCGGGCCAGGTCGGCCAGGGTGCGGCCGGGCTCGTCGCGGAAACGCTCGTCCAGGCGGCGCACGTAGCTCACCCGGTCGACCCGGAAGCTGCGGAAGTCGTTGCGGCGCTCGCACCAGGCGGCCAGCGTCCAGACCTTGCCCCAGTAGAAGCAGCCCAGCGGCCGCAAGGTGCGCTCGCTGGTCTTGTCGGCCAGGTCGCGGTAGTTGATGAACACCTTGCGGCGTTCCTGAACCGCCTCGCGCAGGGTCTGCAGCGTGCGCTGCGCCGCAGCGGGCAGGCCGCCCGATCCGTACAGCGGCATGGCTTCGGCGGCCACCCGCGCTTCGGCCGGCAGCACCGAGAGGATCTTGCCCAGCGCGTCCTGGGCGCCCTGCGACAGCGCCGGGTCCAGCCAGACCTGGGCCATGCGCACGGACGCCACCAGCGCCTTGGCCTCGTCCTGCGTGAACATCATCGGGGGCAGGTCGAAGCCCGCGCCCAGCCGGTAGCCCACGCCGGCCTCGCCCTCGATGGGCACGCCCTGGCCCTGCAGGTCGGAGACGTCGCGGTAGATGGTGCGCTCGGACACCTCCAGCCGCTGCGCCAGGTAGGCGGCCGTGGTCAGGCGCCGCCCGCGGATCAGCTGGACGATGTTGAAGAGGCGGTCGGCACGGCGCATGGAGGGAAGGTACTGTGCCCTTGCCCTCCTGACAAGCTGGTGTCAGTAATGCAACGCCGCGTCCAGAACCTCGATCCAGTGCCGCACCGGCGTGCCGGTGCCGGACTGCAAATGCGTGATGCAGCCGATG
>CAZZAW010000246.1:0-4156 GCA_964652405.1 uncultured Ramlibacter sp. | reverse complement strand
CCATCATGTTCACCGTGCTCCCGCGCCTGGGCGTGGTGGGCAACTCGGCGATCATGAACGTCGAGCCGGTGTTCGCGCTGGTGCTGGCCTGGCTGGTGCTGGGCCAGGCCATCGCGCCGGTGCAGGTGCTGGGCGCGCTGGTCGTGGTGGGGGCGGTGATGGCGCTGGGGATGAGGAAGCGCTAAGGAGGCGTCTTCGGGAGCCCCTCCTACAAGGCATGGGCGCCCGGCGTGGAACAGTGGCTTCATGCCCACCTACGACTACGCCTGCACACGCTGCGGCCCGTTTGCCGAGCTGCGGCGCATCGCCGACCGCGACAGCGCGGCGGCGTGCCCGAAATGCAGTGGCACCGCGACGCGTGTGGTTGCGGTGAGCCCCCACGTGGGCGGCGTGGGCGCCCTGCACGCGCGAGAGACCAGCGATGGGCGCTATGCACGGATGCGGCACATGGCTGGGTGCCGCTGCTGCGTGTGACCTTCGGCTGCAGTGCGCGCTTTCGACAAGCCGCCAAAAGGCCGCGTGCCGGGCTCCGTCAAGGCGGTGGGCGTGCCACCATGCGGCCCATGGACCTCACGGAAGATGCCATCCGCAACGCCATCGCTTCGCTGCTGGACCAGCGGGTGCCGCCTGCCACGATCTGCCCCTCGGAAGCAGCGCGGGCGCTGGCGCCGGAAGCCTGGCGGCCGCTGATGCCGCGGGTGCGCGCGGTGGCGACGCGCATGGCGCAGGAGGGGCTGCTGGACATCCGGCAGGGCGGCCGCGTCGTGCCTCCCACCCAGCCGGTGCACGGCCCTATCCGCCTGGGGCGTGCGCCTCAGGCCGCGCCCGCCGTCAACGCCGGGGCGCCCCCTGCGCACCCACCCCGGGCTTGACGCTGCCGTCCGGCAGCGGCACCGTGATCGGCGCGACCTCCACCGGCGCCAGTCCCTCCTCCTTCTCCAGCCCGATCTTTTCCGCGGTGGCGGGCGACAGGTCCACGATGCGGCCTGGCACATAGGGGCCGCGGTCCTGGATGGTCACCACGGCGCTCTGCCCGGTCTCCAGGTTGGTCACCCGGGCCACGGTGCCCAGCGGCAGGGTCTTGCTCGCCGCGTTGTCGTCGCGCGGGTCCATGGGCGTGCCATCGGCCATCTTGCGGCCTTCGAACTTGCGGGCGTAGAAGGAGGCCTTGCCCACCTGCTTCTTGCCCGTGCGGTCCAGCTGGTGGCCCGCGGCGGGCGGGTGGTTGGCCTTGGCGGCCGGCACAGCCGGCTCGCCCGACCCCTGGACCGGCCAGGCGGCAATGAGCAGGACAGGCAACATGAAGGAGCGCAGGCTGCGCAGCGGCTGTGTCATGGGACTGCTCCGGATGTGCGTGAAGTTCTGCTGGCAGTCTGTTCGGCCGGCCGGGCGGCCACAAGGCCCCGCAGGCGGGCACTGGCGTAGGAAAGCGCTGGCGCCGCGCTGCTCAGTCCGCCGCCGCCGTGGGCACTCGCGGCGCCAGGGCGCACATCAGCTCGTAGGCCACCGTGCCGGCCGCGCGGGCCACCTCGTCGATGGGGAGCACAGCGCCGCTGGAGGCCCGTCCCCACAACGTGACCTCGCTGCCGATGCCGGCGCGCGGCACGGGGGTGAGGTCCACGGTCAGCATGTCCATGCTCACGCGCGCCACCAGCCGGGTGCGCAAACCGTCCACCAGCACCGGCGTGCCGGTGGTGCAGTGGCGCGGGTAGCCGTCGGCGTAACCGCAGGCGACCACGCCGATGCGCATGGGAGCATCGGCCGTGAAGCTGGAGCCGTAGCCCACCGTGTCGCCGGGCGCGAGATCCTGCACGGCGATCAGGCGGCTTTGCAGCGTCATGGTGGGCAGCAGGCCCCAGTGCGCGACGTCGTGGTCCGGGTAGTCGGGCGCGCTGCCATAGACCGCGATGCCCGGACGGATCCAGTCGGCCCGTACCGGTGCCTGCTCGCCGAAGCGCAGGGCCGCGGCGCTGTTGGACAACGTGCGCTCACCGGGCAACTCGCGCGTGGCCGCCTCGAACACCTGCTGCTGGTGGGCGATGCCGCGCGGGCCGTCGGCGTCGGAGAAATGCGTCATCAGCGCGATCTCGTCCACCTGGGGCAGCGCCTCCAGCCGGGCCCAGGCGGCACGGTAGCGCGCGGGCGGGAAGCCCAGGCGGTTCATGCCCGAATTCATCTTCAGGAACACGTGGTGCGGCTGCTGCGTCTTGTGCGCGGCCAGCATGTCGATCTGCTCGTCGCAGTGGATGGTGTGCCACAGCTGCAGGCGCGAGCACAGTTCCAGGTCGCGCGGCTCGAACACGCCTTCCAGCAGCAGGATGGGGCCGCGCCAGCCCAGGGCCCGGACCCGCTCGGCCTCCTGCAGGTCCAGCAAGGCGAAGCCGTCGGCGCCGCGCAGGCCCTCGAACACGCGTTCGATGCCGTGCCCGTAGGCATTGGCCTTGACCACGCCCCAGACCTTGCTGTCCTGCGCCGCGCGGCGCAGGCGGGCCAGGTTGTGGCGCAGCGATTCGGTGTGGATGGTGGCCTGGATGGGACGCGGCATGGCAGAGGGAATCCGGGGCAGTTCGCTGGGGATTTTGTCATTACCCCGCGTGATATAAACCCCTGTCGTTTGGAGACAGCCTCATAACTCACCCGGCATCACATCGTCTGATGCAAGCGAACTGGCCCCGATGAAGCGCGGTTTCTACACCATCATGTCGGCGCAGTTCTTCTCGTCGCTGGCCGACAACGCCCTGTTCATCGCCGCCGTCGAACTGCTGCGCACCAACGGCTCGCCGGAATGGCAGCGCGCCGCCCTGGTGCCGATGTTCGCGCTGTTCTACGTGATCCTGGCGCCCTTCGTGGGCGCCTTCGCCGATGCGCAGCCCAAGGGCAAGGTGATGTTCATCAGCAACGCCATCAAGGTGGTGGGCTGCCTGATGATGCTGTTCGGCGTGCACCCCCTGGTCGCCTACGCGGTGGTGGGCCTGGGCGCCGCGGCCTACTCGCCCGCCAAGTACGGCATCCTCACCGAGCTGCTGCCCGCCTCGCAGCTGGTCAAGGCCAACGGCTGGATCGAGGGCCTGACCATCGCCTCCATCATCCTGGGCATCCTGCTGGGCGGCCAGCTGGTGGGACAGGCGATCGCGTCGCGCATGCTGGCCCTGGACTTCCCGGTGCTGGACACCGGCATCGACTCGGCGCCGGAAGCCGCCATCCTGGTGCTGATCTTCATCTACGCGCTGGCCGCCTGGTTCAACACGCGCATCCCGCTCACCGGGGTGGAGATGCGGCCGATCCCGCGCAACCCCCTGGAGCTGGTGCCGGATTTCTGGGCCTGCAACTCGCGCCTGTGGCGCGACAAGCTGGGCCAGATTTCGCTGGGGACCACCACGCTGATCTGGGGCGTGAGCGGCAACCTGCGCTACATCATCCTGGCCTGGGCCGCCGCGGCCCTGGGCTATGGCACCACGCAGGCCTCGGCGCTCGGCGGGGTGGTCGCGATCGGCACGGCCGTGGGCGCGGTGATCGCCTCGCTGCGCATGCGGCTGGACATGGCGACTTCGGTGATCCCCATGGGCATCGTCCTGGGGCTGTTGATCATCGTGATGAACTTCATCACCAACGTCTGGGCCGCGGTGCCCTTCCTGATCTTCATGGGCGCGCTCGCGGGCTTCATGGTGGTGCCCATGAACGCGCTGCTGCAGCACCGCGGCCACAACCTGATGGGCGCGGGCCGTTCGATCGCCGTGCAGAACTTCAACGAGCAGGCCTGCATCCTGGGCCTGGGCGCGTTCTACAGCCTGTCCGCGGGCATGGGCATGTCGGCCTTCGGCGCGATCACGGCCTTCGGGCTGGTGGTGGCCGGCGTGATGTGGCTGATCCAGCGCTGGCACGCCAGCAATGTCGTCAAGCACAAGGAAGAGGTCGAGCACCTGCTGCAGATCGCGCGGCAGGACAACACGCATTGAACGTGAGCCCCCACGCTCCCCCACTGCGTGTGGGTCGCTGCCCCCCGAGGGGGCCCGGTCCGGCTTGGGACGGCCCGGCACCGGACCGACCATGTTCGCCTTGACTGCCGCCCCAGCGCTCGCCCTGGCCTTCAACGCCTTCGTCTGGGGCGTGTCCTGGTGGCCCTTCCGCCAGTTGCAGGAACAGGGCCTGCATCCCC
>CAZZAW010000245.1:0-4181 GCA_964652405.1 uncultured Ramlibacter sp. | reverse complement strand
CACCTGCTGGACCGCGCGGCGCAGTTGCTGGTGCGCATCGAGGCCGTGCTGCCGCAACCCCTGTCCGCGCCGGACTGGAAGGCCTCGGTCGCCTGGCGCTACCGCAAGCGCTCTTCCGGGCACGGCAGCCTGGAGCCGGTGCGCCATGTGGCAGGCATCCGGCTGGCCGACCTCAAGGAGATCGAGCCGCAGAAGGAGAAGATCCAGCGCAACACCCTGCAGTTCGTGCAGGGGCAGCCCGCCAACAACGTGCTGTTGACGGGTGCCCGCGGCACCGGCAAGTCGTCGCTCATCAAGGCGTGCCTGAACGAGTACTCGCCGCGGGGCTTGCGGCTGATCGAGGTGGACAAGGCCGACCTGGTGGACCTCCCCGACATCGTGGAGGTCGTGGCACCGCGGCCCGAGAAATTCATCGTCTTCTGCGACGACCTCAGCTTCGAGGAAGGCGAGCCCGGCTACAAGGCGCTCAAGTCCATCCTGGACGGATCCGTGGCGGCGGCCACGCCGAACGTGCTGATCTACGCAACCAGCAACCGGCGCCACCTGCTGCCCGAATACATGAAGGAGAACCTCACCTACAAGCACACCGAGGACGGTGAGGTGCATCCCGGCGAGGTCGTGGAGGAGAAGATTTCGCTGTCCGAGCGCTTCGGCCTGTGGGTCAGCTTCTACCCCTTCACGCAGGACGAGTACCTGGCGATCGTGGCGCAGTGGCTCTCGTCCTTCGGGGTGAGCGCGGCGGCCGTCGACTCGGCCCGGCCCGAGGCGCTGGTGTGGGCGCTGGAGCGCGGCTCCCGCAGCGGCCGCGTGGCCTACCAGTTCGCCCGCGACTACGCGGGCCGGCATCCCGCATGACGGCGCCCCTGGTGGCGGACGCCCAGCGCCCGCGGGAGGGGGACCGCCAGGAGGTCGAGGTCGCGGTGGGCGTGCTGATCCGCGAAGACGGCTGCTTCCTGCTCACCTCGCGTCCGGCCGGCAAGGTCTACGAGGGCTACTGGGAGTTTCCGGGTGGCAAGGTCGAAGCCGGCGAGACCGTGGAGCAGGCCCTGCGCCGAGAACTGCAGGAGGAGATTGGCGTGACCATAGGCCCGGCCCATCCCTGGAAAGTGGAGCGGGTCGACTATCCCCACGCGCTGGTGCGCCTGAACTTCTGCAAGGTGTTCCAGTGGTCGGGCGAACTGCACATGCGCGAGGCCCAGTCGTTCTCCTGGGAGTCGCTGCCCGTCAAGGTCGGGCCGGTGCTGCCGGGCACCGTGCCGGTCCTGCAGTGGTTCGCCCAGGAGCGCGGACACCCAGGCGCGACCCACTGAGGGCTACTGGAGCTTGCGTGGGGGCAGGCCGTCGTCGTCCGGCGGGTTCTGTTCCGGCACCCGGAAGCTCTCGCTGGCCCAGGCGCCCAGGTCCAGGTTCTTGCAGCGTTCCGAGCAGAACGGGCGAAAGGGGTTGCTGGGCGCGTAGACGCTCTTGCCGCCGCAGCCGGGGCAGGTGACGATGCGGGGCTTGAGCCCTGGATCCCTGGCGTCCATCCCGCGGCTCAGGAGCAGAGGGTGAGCTCGAACGGAGCGCTTTCGCTGCTGGCCTGCAGCCGGTCACCCGTTTCCTGCTGCATCAGCCGCACCGAGATCATCAGGCGGTTGCCGCTGATTTCAGGCACCAGCCGCAGCGCCGGGTCGATGCGAAGGCGCAGCAACTGGAAGGTCCGGCCCTGCGGCAGGTTCTGCTGGAGCTGGCCGTTGGTCGCCATGACCTTCTGCGGCGTGCCGGAATCGCGCAGCAGCTTGAGCAGCATGTGGATCGACTCGGCCAAGGGCCCCAGGCTCGTGGCCCAGCGCGTCAGGTCGGCCCGTCGCACCTGTGCGTCCAGCTGCTGCCAGGCGTAGTAGGCCGGCAGGTCGAATTCGCAGGTGCCGCCGGGAATGCCGACCCGGCTGCGGATGCTCATGAGCCAGTCGTTTTCGGTCAGCGACTGGCCCGCCTTGCCAGGCAGGCTGTTGAGGGCCGCGAAACAGCTGTCCAGGCGCGTGACCACCTCGTCCAGCACGCTCTCGGCAATGGCGGGGTTCCCGCGGTATCCGTTGAGGATGGATTTCTGCTTCTCCAGGTCCTTCATCACGTCCGATTTCAGGTCGGCGCGCGCAGCCACGTCCATCACTTCGAAGATGGTGGCCAGGGCGTAGTGGTGATCGACGGGGTGCTCGCGAGGTACCAGCTCGCCAAGGCGCCGGAAAAGATGCTCCAGGCGCAGGTAGGTGCGGATGCGTTCGTTGAAAGGGTATTCGTAGAGGATCACGCTGGGCGGGCTTGCGGCAGGCCGCCATCATAGCCCGAAGGAATTCGCCGCCCCGCGCACCTCGGTCGCCAGCTCGTCCAGCGAAATCTGCTCGTTGAAGATGACCAGGTCGGCCGTGGCCAGGCGCTGTGCCCGGGAAGCCTGGGTGGCGATGATGGCCCGCACCGCATCGGCATCCAGGCCGCTGCGCGCCTGCACCCGCGCCACCTGGGTGTCGGGCCGGCAGTCCACCACCAGCACGCGGTCCAGCCGCTGGCGCCAGCGGCCGGATTCCACCAGCAATGGAATGTCGAACACGGCGCATCGGTGCTTGCCCGCCCGCGCGGCCTCCAGCTGCCGCTCGATCTCCTGGCCCACCAGCGGATGGATGATGGCTTCCAGCTGCCGCCGCGCCAGCGGGTCGGCATAGACTTGCTGCCGCATGCGTTCCCGGTCGAGGGCTCCGTCCGCGGTGATGAAGCCCGGTCCGAAGCGCTGGGCGATGGCCGGGATCGCGGCACCGCCTGCAGCCGTGACGGACCGCGAAATGGCATCGGCATCGATGGCGGCGGCCCCCAGCCGCGTGAGCATCTGCAGGACGGTGCTCTTGCCGCTGCCGATCCCGCCCGTCAGGCCGACCCGGATCATGGCAGCCTAGAGTCCGATCACCCGCAGGATGGAGGCCGGGCCGAACACCATGGCCGTCAGCCCGGCTCCGGCCAGGAAGGGCCCGAACGGGACATAGCCGCCCTCGCGCAGGCCGCCGCCGAACTTCATGGCGATGCCGGCCACCGCGCCGATGACCGAGGCCATGAGGATGATGGGCACCAGCGCCTGCCAGCCGAACCAGGCGCCCAGGGCGGCGAAGAGCTTGAAGTCGCCATAGCCCATGCCTTCCTTGCCGGTCAGCACCTTGAACCCCTGGTACACCAGCCACAGCGACAGGTACCCGGCCACGGCACCCCAAAGCGCCTGGGACAGCGTCACATCGGTCCAGCGCCAGGCGGCTGCGATCAGCCCGGCCCAGACCAGTGGCAGCGTGATGTCATCGGGCAGCAGGGTCGTGTCCCAGTCGATCAGGGCCAGGGCCACCAGCGCTGCCGCGAAGCCGCACCAGGCCAGGGCAGGCCAGGTGGCGCCCCGTTGCCAGACCACGAGCGCGAACAGCACGGCGGTCGTGGCTTCAACCATCGGGTAGCGAGCGCCTATGGGCGTGGCGCAAGCCGAGCACCTGCCCCGGAGCACGAGGTAGCTGAAGACGGGGATGTTCTCGTACCAGCGGATCAAGTGGCCGCACTGCCGGCATCGGGAGCGGGGCCGGACCAGGTTGAACGGCTCCTCGGAAGGAAGCGGGGTGCCCGAGAGATCGGCACACTCGGCCGCCCATTGGCGCTCCAGCATCCGGGGCAGCCGGTAGATGACGACGTTGAGGAAGCTGCCGACCAGCAGGCCCATGAGGCCCGCCAGGACGGCGTCGAGCGCCTGCATCAGACCACGGCGCCGAGCTTGAAGATGGGCAGGTACATCGACACCACGATGCCGCCGATCAGGCCGCCCAAGAAGACGATGATGATCGGCTCCATCAGGCTGGACAGGCCGGCCACCATGTCATCCACCTCGGCTTCGAAGAAGTCCGCCGCCTTGCCCAGCATGTGATCGATGGAGCCGGACTCCTCGCCGATGGCGCACATCTGCAGGACCATGGTGGGAAACACGTTCGCGTTCGTCATGGCGGCGGTGAGGCTGGTGCCGGTGGAGACTTCCTGCTGGATCTTCTCGGTGGCCATGGCGTACACCGAATTCCCGGAGGCACCGCCGACGGAATCCAGCGCCTCGACCAGCGGCACGCCCGCCGCGAACATGGTGGCCAGGGTGCGGGTCCAGCGGGCGAGCACGGACTTGTAGACCAGTT
>CAZZAW010000244.1:0-4194 GCA_964652405.1 uncultured Ramlibacter sp. | reverse complement strand
CCACCGAGCAGCACGATGTGATGCGCGTGTGCTTCCTGCGTGTGCTGATCCTGCTGTGCGGCCTGGACCACCGGCTCCAGCTCTTTGGCGACTTCTACCCCCGCGAGGAAGCCATGCGCTTCATGAAGCCTGACTTCCAGGCCCGCTACATGCACTTCCTCTACGACGAGGAGGACGATCACCTGCTGGGCGACCAGCTGCCGCCCCTTCGGCAATGGCTCGAAGCCAGCAATCAGGCGGTGCAGTCGGGCTCCAGGATCGTGCTGCGCAAGGGCCATGTCGCCCGCGCCAGCCCCCACATCGCCCGCCGGCGGCTGGAAGTCCTCTGGCAGGACATCCCCGGCGCCGTGGTGGCGGGCCGCGAGGGCAAGCAATTCTTCGTGAAGGTGCCGGTTACCCACCGGTACGATGAGGTCCCGCCCGGAAGCGAGGCCACGGTCTGGCTGACGGGTCCGGAGATCCAGCGCGACACCGACCATTTCCTGTGCATCGATCGCGTGTCCCTGCCGGTGCTGCGCCGGTACGTCTACAGCCGCACCAGCCGCGCCGCCGACATCAGCTGGTTGCGCACCCTGCGGCGCGCCGAGCAGGTCATCGAGCGCGACCTCGCCGACCAGGCGCAACTGCGCGCCTACCTCCGGTCTGTGGCCACCGAACACGGGGTGGTCGACGTCGCCGGCGCCGAAGACGCCATCGATGCCGCGATCGCCACGTGGCGCGCGGCACACCGCGGCGCGCCAGCTCCCCTGCTGGAGGATCGGAAGGGCGTCGACGAGCTGCTGACGCTGATCTACCCGGGAGAACGCATCGCCCACGGCCTGCGTCCTGCGCTGGATGCGCTGGTCGATTGCGAGGGAATGCGCCCGCTGCGTTTTGTGCGGACAGGCAAGAACCGGCTGGTGCTCTACGTCGAGGCGACCGACGAGGATCGCCAACCCTATGCGGCAGGCGTCCGCTGGGGCTGGGTCAAGCGCCTGACCCTCAAGCACTCCAGCACGGGAAAGGACGCGAACCGCCTCACCGTCGCCACGAGTAGCTTGGTCTGGCTCGAAAAGGACAAGCCGTTGGCCGATGAGCAGGTCCTGCGCGAGTGGCCAGGCGTGCAGGGATGGATCCACCCTCAGCCCGAGCCTTGCCGCCTGGAGCATCTCGCGCAGGTCAAGCAGCAGATGGAAGCCGCCCTGCAGCTGCGGGAGGTCCTGCAGCAAGGCCGCGGCGCCGCGCGGGGCCTGCCCCTTCCCGGGTGGTTTACGGAGGCCATCAACAGCCAGCGCCGCCTGTGGGGTTACGAGGTGCCCTGGATCCTGATCCCTGTCGGCGTCTACCAGGGCGAGCGCAGCGCCACTGCGCGCTTCCTCTACATGGGGATGCCGTACCCGGCGTTCGTCGCCCGCTACGCCGCCCCGGAGGAAATCGCCCAGATGCGTACTCTCCTTTTGAAGACGCGCAGCACGACTTACGAAAGCTGGTTCGCCCTGGCGCAGAAATGGAGCCTTGTCGAGACCGACAGACCGGTGAGCGATTGGCTGCTGGCGAAAGACTCATTTCCCGGCGACATGCGCCCGCCCACGTGGGCGAGCATCAGGTCCCACGAGCGCGGCGGTGCGAAACCCCGGCAGTACTCGTCAGGTCACGGCAGCGTCACGCGCGCCCAGCGTCGCGCCGCGAACGGCATGCCGTATGCGAACGAGGTGACCGTCAATTTGTCGATGAACCGCGCCATCGAGAGCCTGGCGGGCGTGAACCCGCGCGCGCGCCGGGAGTTCTACCGTACAGTGAAGGACCGTATGCGCATGGCCGACTTCCATGGCTGGGACGAGGAGGGCCAACGCAAGCGCCGCGCTGAACGCCTGCGCCGCTTCGAGCGGCCCGGCCACGCCTTCGAGCTCTCGGGGCTGGTCTGGGATGGCGGGACGCGGCGTTCGCTGGCGAACACCCATTTCTCGGTCACGAGCGGGCGTAAATGACGCGACTGGCAGCGAACGTTTGACGCGAAGCTCCGCCTGCTTGAGCATCGCCGCTGCACATGCGATCTCACGCAAACCCCGATGTCACGGTTCCCCGGGCTAAGAGTCCCCCGGGGGCCCTTGTCAAATTGCGTGTTGCGTTTGGTGATCCACCACCGGTCCCGTGCGTGATGTTCACCGACAGTGGGCGTCGTTACGACGTCATCAACTCGGTCGGAAAAACCCTCCACTGCATCGTGATGCGTTCCGACGCACCGATTGAACCGGATCACGGTCCGGTGATCCACTGGCAGTGGAAAGCTCGGCGCAAACGTGTGGAGCCATAGCGCAACCGCGTGCTGATCACGCCTTCATCGCGATCGAGCGGGCAGGCTCTTGACGGCAGGCGCTCTCGTGGGAGCCTATCTCCATGAAACCAGGCCCCGACGCATCGAGCAGCGCCACGCCGTCAGCGTGCCCTTCCTCCTGGACCGATGAGACGGTTGTCGAACTGCTCCGTACCCACACCTACGACCAGACTCGCGAGATAACGGGCTGGTCCCGTGGCAGGATCTACTTCGCCGCGTGTCGCCACAACGCCCGCAAGACGGAAGCACGCATCGCGATGCGCAAGGCAGAGCGCGCCGCGTTGCAGCGCGAGTTCCTCGAAGAGGCAATGGGGCAGACAGCACGCATGGATGTGCTCGACTTCCTCGCCGGGCTGCCGACCGCGAGCGTGGACCTTTTCGTCACCTCGCCCCCGTACAACCTGAACAAGGGGTATGAGAGCGGGGACGCGGTCGACTCCATGCGCTTCGCGTACTTCTACGGCTGGCTCGTGATGTGCGTCGCGGAGATGGCCCGCATCCTGAAGCCTGGTGGCTCCCTCTGCCTGAACGTCGGCCAAACGCTGGATGGCGCCGGGGGCTTGTACCCGATGGACGTGCTTCTGTTCGAGAACCTACGCCGAGCCGGCCTGACGTACCAGAGCAGGATCATCTGGGGTTTCGGCCACGGCCTCACCCCGAAGCGGCGGCTCGCGGAGCGCTATGAGACGGTGCTCGTCTTCTCGAGGGGCGAGCAGCAGGTGTTCAACGCCAATGCGGCCCGCATGCCTCAGAAGGAGCCCGGGAAGCGCGCCTTCAAGGGCCCGCGCCGCGGCCAGCTCTCCGGACATTGGGCCGGCGCAGCTCCGAGCAACCTGTGGCTGATCCCTCAGATCGGCGCCAACCACGGCGAGAAGACGGACCACCCGTGCCAGTTCCCGGAAGCGCTCGTGCGCAGGCTCGTGCTGCTGTACTCCAATGCCGGCGCGCTGGTGTGCGATCCGTTCAGTGGTTCAGGAAGCACCCACGTGACTTGCGTGAAGACCGGGCGCGCCTTTGTCGGTGCCGACCTGTTCTACGAGACGACGCGGGCCACTCGGCTCGCGAAAGCGTTCCCCGACCTGGTCACGCCGCTGCCGGGCGTCAGTGAAGAGTCGGTGGCGGTGTGGCAAGCAGAGGCCCGCAGGATCGATGTTGGCGTGAGTGCCGCCGTGACGCCGCAGGAGGAGCTGAGCCTTTTCGAGGAGGCCTGCGTGTAGGTTGGCAGTGGCATGCGCGGAATGGACGAGTGGGGCGCGACTGCGGACTGGCTGGTCGTTTGCGCCTCCGGCTCCTGCCTTACGAAACCGGTAGCTGCCGCAAGAGCCGCGTGGTGATGGACAGGTAGCCGCTTTCGAGCGGCGCCGCTGCAACGCGAATCCAGGCGTTGGCTTCGGGACTCGACAACCATCCAGCGATCTCCTCGAGTGTCCGCTCGCGCGAGCGCACGATGCTGATGTTGTGGTTGACCGCGAGCACGCCGGGCGGCACGAGCACAGGCTTCAATGATTTCGCGATCCTGGGCACGAGAAGCGAGGGCTGGCCCAGGTCGAAGTTGTGGAAAGGCTCAGGTGGCAACCAGCGGTTGTTCGGCCGCCTCCCACGGGCACACATTCGCGGCAACTCGCGCACCAGGTGGTCGACCACCGCCTGTGGGGGAGCAGTGTCGGGCTTCGTCAGGATCGCTCGACGGGTCGGCTCGCGCAGAAGGCCGTCGCGGATGTCGTCCGTGTCCACCGCCGGGACCAGGGCCGACGCTGGCAGCCGGGCGGCCACGCCGGCGTCGACCAGAAAGATGCCGGGCGTGCCTAACCATGGCGCAAGCCGGACGTCCGCGACGTCACCTAGCGTCAGCCCAGGCGCATGCGGCAGAAGGATGTCGC
>CAZZAW010000243.1:0-4214 GCA_964652405.1 uncultured Ramlibacter sp. | reverse complement strand
ATCCTGCATCAGCAGCATGCCGATCTCCAGCCACTGCTTCTGGCCGTGGCTCAGGGTGCCGGCCAGCCGGTCCACGCTGTCCTCCAGGTGGATGGTGCGCAGCACGTGGGCCAGGCGGTCGGCCTGGGCCGAGTCCAGCTTGAAGAAGACCGAGGCCTTCACGCCCTTGTCCGTCTTGAGCGCCAGTTCCAGGTTCTCGAACACGGTCAGTTGCTCGAACACCGTGGGCTTCTGGAACTTGCGGCCTATGCCCATCTGCGCGATCTGCGCTTCCTTGTAGCGCAGCAGGTCGATGGTGCTGCCGAAGAACACCGTGCCGCTGTCGGGCCGCGTCTTGCCGGTGATGATGTCCATCATCGTGGTCTTGCCGGCGCCGTTGGGGCCGATGATGCAGCGCAGCTCCCCGGGCGCGATGTCCAGCGACAGCTTGTTGATCGCGCGGAAGCCGTCGAAGCTCACGCTCACGTCTTCCAGGTAGAGGATGCGACCGTGGGTCACGTCCACCTCGCCCGGCGCGACCGGGCGGAAGAAGCCGGCGGCGCGCCCGCCGGATTCCGTCTTGCCGGGGGCCGCGGCCTCCCGGGCCGCCGCGGCGCGGCGCGCCCCCTCGTCCATCAGGTCGGGCGTCATCGCTTCGCCACCTTGTCCTTGAGCCGGCGCGCCAGCCCGACCACGCCATCCGGCAGGAACAGCGTGACCGCGATGAAGAGCGCGCCCAGGAAGTACAGCCAGAACTCGGGCGCCGCCACCGTGAGCCAGCTCTTGGCCCCGTTGACCAGGAAGGCGCCGGCGATCGGCCCCACCAGGGTGGCGCGCCCGCCCACCGCGGCCCACACCGCGATCTCGATGGAATTGGCGGGGCTCATCTCGCCCGGGTTGATGATGCCCACCTGCGGCACGTACAGCGCCCCGGCCACTCCGCACATCATGGCCGAAAGGGTCCAGATCGCGAGCTTGTAGCCGATGGGGTTGTAGCCCGAGAACATCACGCGGGACTCCGCGTCGCGGATGGCCTGCAGCACCCGGCCGAACTTGCTGGACACCAGCCAGCGCGCGAGCAGGAAGAAACCCAGCAGCGTGAGACCGGTGGCGACGAACAGGGTCATGCGCATGGACGGCGTGGCCAGGGGCAGGC
Organism: uncultured Ramlibacter sp.; assembly: GCA_964652405.1. Lineage (GTDB taxonomy): Bacteria > Pseudomonadota > Gammaproteobacteria > Burkholderiales > Burkholderiaceae_C > Ramlibacter. Next base: position 3,079 of record CAZZAW010000243.1, on the reverse strand, counting down.
CCAGGATGCGCTTGAAGTCGGTGAAGCCGTTGTTGCCGCCGAAGCCGGTCTCGTTGCGGAAGAACAGCAGCATGGCCGCGAAGGTCAGGGCCTGCGTGATGATGGAGAAGTAAACGCCCTTGATGCGGGAGCGGAACGCGAAGTAGCCGAACACGAAGGCCACCAGGCCCGGCACAGCGACGACGAGGATGCAGGTCGCGAGGAAGCTGTCCGACAGCTGCCAGTGCCAGGGCAGCTGCTTCCAGTCCAGGAACACCATGAAGTCCGGCAGGTCGCTCTTGTAGTGGCCGTCGCGGCCGATCTGGCGCATGAGGTACATGCCCATCGCGTAACCGCCCAGGGCGAAGAACAGGCCGTGCCCCAGCGAGAGGATGCCGGTGTAGCCCCAGATCAGGTCCATGGCCAGCGCCAGGATGGCGTAGCACATGATCTTGCCGACCAGCGCGACGGCGTAGTCGCTCAGGTGGAAAGGGCTGCCCGCCGGCGCCACCAGGTTCATCAGCGGGGCCACGGCGCAGACGAGGACCAATGCGACCAGGAAGGCGGCCCAGCCCACCGGGCTGAGCAAAACACCCGTTCGCCCCAAGCTTGTCGAAGGGCTCGCGAGGGCTTCGACAGGCTCAGCCCGAACGGTGCTTGGCTGGAGGTCCCGCTTCATCAGGCCTCCGCCGAGCGGCCCTTGACCGCGAACAGGCCCTGCGGGCGTTTCTGGATGAAGACCACGATCAGCACCAGCACGGCGATCTTGGCCAGCACCGCGCCGGCCCAGCCCTCCAGGAACTTGTTCAGCAGGCCCAGGCCCAGCGCCGCGTACACCGTGCCGGCGAGCTGGCCCACGCCGCCCAGCACCACCACCATGAACGAGTCCACGATGTAGGCCTGCCCCAGGTCCGGGCCCACGTTGCCGATCTGGCTCAGGGCGCAGCCGGCCAGGCCCGCGATGCCCGAGCCCAGGGCGAAGGCATAGGTGTCCACCCGCGCCGTGTTCACGCCCATGCAGGAGGCGATGGGCCGGTTCTGCGTGACCCCGCGCACGAACAGGCCCAGCCGGGTGCGCGAGATCAGGAACGCCATCCCGAGCAGCACGGCGAACGCGAAGGCGATGATGATGATGCGGTTCCAGGGCAGCTGCAGGTTGCCCATCACCACCACCCCGCCGGACATCCAGCTGGGGTTCTCCACGCCCACGTTCTGGGCGCCGAAGACCGTGCGCACCAGCTGCATCAGCATCAGGCTGATGCCCCAGGTGGCCAGCAGCGTCTCCAGCGGGCGGCCGTACAGGAAGCGGATCACGCCGCGTTCGAGGATGGCGCCCATGAGGGCCGCCGCCGCGAACGATACCGGCACGGCCGCCACCAGGTACCAGTCGAAGGCGCCGGGCGCCCACTGCCGGAACAGGCCCTGCACCACGTAGGTGGCGTAGGCGCCGATCATCATCAGCTCGCCGTGGGCCATGTTGATCACGCCCATCAGCCCGTAGGTGATGGCCAGGCCCAGGGCCACCAGCAGCAGGATGGAGCCCAGGCTGATCCCCGAGAACGCCGCCCCCAGGCGGTCGCCCCAGGCCAGGCTGGCTTCCACCTGGCGCAGCGAACGCTCCAGGGCGGCCTTGACGTCGGCTTCGGACTCCTCCCGCAGGCGCTCGATCAGCAGCGTCTTGGTGGCGGCCAGCCGGCTGGTGGCCAGCAGTTCCGCGGCGGCCAGGCGCTTGGCCTTGTCGCTGCTTCCCAGCAGCGCGGCAGCGCGCACCATGGCCAGCTGCTCCTTGATACGGGCGTTCGGCTCGGCGGCGAAAGCCTTCTCGATCAGCGGCAGCTTGGACTCGTCCGGCTCCTTCTGCAGCAGGGCCACCGCTTCGGCGCGCTGGCGCTCGTCGGCGGAAAACAGCTTGAGCGCGGCCAGTGCCGAGTCGAGCTCTCCGCGCATGCGGTTGTTGTTGACCACGTCCTCGGCATCGGGCGGAACGGCCGTTTCGGCGCCGGTGACCGGATCGAAACCCTTGCCGTCGCGCACGATGAACACCTTGCCGCCCGCGGCCTTGACCGCGTCCTCGGACAGCGCCTGCAGGTAGGCAGCCGTCCTGTCGTCCGCGGCGGCGACGGCCTTGTTCAGCGCTTCGATGCGGGCGTCGGATTCGCCGACGGCGATGGCCACGGCCTCCTGCGGCGTGAGCGCATGCGTGTGGGCGGCCCAGAGGACCGTCAACAGGGAGAGGAATTTCTTCATGAGGAACCTGTGTAGTGGGCAGCACGCTGCCCACCGCGCAAGACCCTGCGTTACACCTTGCTTTTCCCGTCCGGCTCGTCCTTCTTCTTGTCGTTGCCTTCGATGAAGGGCGACCAGGGCTTGGCCTTGATCGGGCCGGGGGTCTTCCAGACCACGTTGAACTGGCCGTCGGCCTTCACTTCACCGATGAACACCGGCTTGTGCAGGTGGTGGTTCTTCTCGTCCATCTTGGCGGTGAAGCCCGAGGGCGCCTTGAAGGTCTGGCCGGCCATGGCGGCGATCACCTTGTCGACGTCGGTGGTCTTGGCCTTCTCCACGGCCTGCTTCCACATGTGCACGCCGATGTAGGTGGCTTCCATCGGGTCGTTGGTCAGGGGCTTGTCCTTGTGGCCGGCGATGTTCTTGGCCTTGGCGTAGGCGCTCCACTGCTTGATGAAGGCGTCATTGGTCGGGTTCTTGACCGACATGAAGTAGTTCCACGCCGCCAGGTGGCCGACCAGCGGCTTGGTGTCGACGCCGCGCAGCTCCTCCTCACCCACCGAGAAGGCCACCACCGGCACGTCGGTCGCCTTCAGGCCCTGGTTGCCGAGCTCCTTGTAGAAGGGCACGTTGGAGTCGCCGTTGATGGTCGACACGACGGCGGTCTTCTTGCCTTCGGCCGCGAACTTCTTGATCTTCGCGATGATGCTCTGGTAGTCGGAGTGACCGAACGGGGTGTACTCCTCCATGATGTCGGCCTCGGCGACACCCTTGCTCTTCAGGAAGGCGCGCAGGATCTTGTTCGTCGTGCGCGGGTAGACGTAGTCGGTGCCCAGCAGCACGAAGCGCTTGGCCGAGCCGCCGTCCTTGCTCA